>JANLGW010000117.1 GCA_024653965.1 Rhodospirillales bacterium | reverse complement strand
GCCGCTCCGTGCGTTCAGACTGCGGGCGGGTGGCTTCAGTCCACATCTTGTGCCTCCTCATTTGCTTGGTCACAAACGAGAAAGCCACAACTGACTGAATGCTGCTTTTTGTTTCCCCTGCGATTGATAACGGAACTTACTCCATATGAAAATTCTTGGCATTCAATGCGGTCATAACGCCTCCGCAGCATTATTGATTGACGGTAAAGTCGTCGGCGCTGCCCAGGAAGAACGCTTCACTGGCCGTAAAAATCAACAGGGTTTTCCTGCGAAATCCATTGCATATCTAGTTAAAGCGCACTTGCACGGTGATCCTCAGATGATCAACCATGTCTCTTGTGGTGGTTACACCCTTGATTTGGCAAGCACGGCCTTAAACCGTAATTCTGGATTTACAGTATTTGATCACATCCGGGAAAACTACGAAGTCTGGCGCCCACATCTGTACGACGGCAAAATTATTGATGGGACTTACTGGCGGGACATGTACTTGGCTGGGAAACAAGTCAACCACAGTCATAACCTAGATGTATCATGCCTCGTCGACATGCCATACGAAGAAGCAAAAGATCATTTCTGTAAAAATGCACGTCCCGAAGCGATGAAGCGGTTGTTTAACTGGAGTGGGTCATTTGACTACATTGACCACCATCTATGTCACGCTTATTATGCCCTATACGGTGCGCCTCTCCCAGGCGGGCGCACTCAAGACGCCATGGTTCTCACTGCGGATTCCTGGGGTGACGGGAAAAACTGGTCTGCCTCGACCGTCAATGAAGATGGCAGCCTAGCCCTTATTGACAGCGGCACGAAGCACGAAGTCGGACGCATATACCGCTTCGTCACGTTGATCATGGGCATGGTCCCCCTTGAGCATGAATACAAAGTGATGGGGCTTTCTGCATACAGTAAATCTCGCAGACACATCGAAATGACCGAGCGTGTATTTTACGAGTGCCTCGATTTCCGTGACGGACAGTTCGTTTCCGATCATCCACTCAAGGATTCGTATTTTGATCTGAGAGACCGCCTGGAAGGGCACCGTTTCGACAACATTGCTGCTGCCCTCCAAAACTGGAGTACCGCCTTAACGCGCGCTTGGATCAAGCACTGGATGGATAAAACCGGAAAATCAATCGTTTGTTATTCTGGTGGCTTATCCATGAACATCAAAAGTAACGGTGACATGCTCGACCTGCCCGGCTTAAAACATTTCAGCGTACCCGCATCAGGCGGAGATGAAACCACATCTATTGGTGCGTGCTTTGCCGCAAGCCTTGCCTCCAAAAGCCCAACCACTCACATGACACATGTTTATCTGGGTGACCCTGATGCTTTTGCTGACGAGGAAAACGACTGGCGCACAGGCGTTGCCCGCGCTGATCAGGCCTTGGATGATTACACCGTCATCAAAAATGTTGGGGCGGAACAGTTGGCAACCCTTCTTGCTGCTGATCAAATCTTGGCCCGTTGCCAGGGTCCAATGGAATTTGGCGCCCGCTCTTTGGGTAACCGCGCCATCCTGGCAAACCCGTCAAACGCCAACAACCTCAAACGGATCAATGACGCCATCAAGAACCGTGACTTTTGGATGCCGTTCACGCCATCAATTTTGGCAGAACACGCCAATGAATACCTCGTGAACCCAACCAACCAAAGCTCGCCTTTCATGACCATTGGTTTTCCATCGCGAAATGAGAAACGCGCAGACATGATCGCCGCCCTACACCCCGGTGACTTTAGCGCACGCCCGCAATTCGTTGAACGGGAAACGAACCCAGAATACTGGGAGCTGATTAACGCCTTTCACAAAAAGACCGGGATCGCGTTACTTCTGAACACATCGCTCAATCTCCACGGCGAGCCCATGAACGCGACAGTCGCAGACGCAGCACGCACAATGGCCCTCTCCGACATAGACTTCCTGGCCCTGCCAAACGATGTCCTGTTGATCAAGTCTCACGCTCTGGGTACGTTCAAGTCCATCATTGGCTAATACGATACCTAAAAAAACATGAAAGACTGGAACATGCCTGAAATCGTAATAGGCAGCCGCCCGATAGGCCCTGAACACCCTCCTTTAGTGATTCCTGAAATCGGAATAAATCATGAAGGCTCGCTTGATAAGGCGATCCAGATGGTTGATGCTGTCGTAGAAGCCGGCGGTGAAGTGGTCAAGTTTCAATGCCACATCACCGAAGAGGAAATGGTGCCGACGGATATGACGCCCGGTGAAATTTCAACGGAAAAGCTGTGGGACATCATCAAACGCTGTGAACTCACCAACGATGAGGAACGAGACGTTCAGGCGTATTGTGCGGAAAAAGGGGTCATGTATCTATCGACCCCGTTCAGCCGCGCGGCAGCAGACCGCCTCAACGACATGGACGTCCCCGGCTTCAAAATAGGGTCCGGAGAGTGCAACAATATTCCTCTGCTGGAACACATTGCCCGTTTCCAAAAACCCATGATTTTGTCTACTGGCATGAATGACCTCGCTTCAATACGCCGGTCAGTTGCCGCGATTCAAAAACATGGCACACCGCTGGCGTTAATGCACTGTACCAGCATGTACCCGACTCCCTATGAAAAAGTCCGTTTAGGGGCTGTTACACAACTTCATCAAGAGTTCCCATATCTACCGATTGGCCTGTCGGATCACTCCATGAACATATGGACGTGTTTAGGTGCCGTCGCCTTAGGGGGAAGTCTGGTTGAAAAGCACTTCACCATTTCACGCGGCTGGCCAGGGCCGGATACGGAAATTTCTATCGAACCGCACGAACTCAAAGACCTAATTGACGGCTCATATGCTATCTGGCAGGCTCGAGGCGGATCAAAGACGATATTGGAAGAAGAGCAACCCGTTATCGATTTTGCCTACGCAACGGTCGTAACGATTAAATCCATCAAAGTCGGCGAGGCCTTCACTCTGAAAAATACGTGGGTTAAACGCCCCGGAACGGGCCCCATCCACGCGGCACGACTTGATGATGTGCTCGGCAAAACAGCCCAACAAGATATCTCCGCAGATGTTCACATAACCCCCGGCGATATTCGGGACTTCGAATGAACCCTGTCGTTGTCACGGGAGCATCCGGTTTCCTGGGCCGCCACATTGTCACCCAACTCATGGCGGAAAAGTATAAAACAATCGCCGTGGCGCGGGGTGAATTACACTTCTTCCCTCCCATACAAAATATGCATGTCAAGAGGTACGAAGATATTGATCCCCCGTCCGGCGCGACACTGATTCACTTAGCGGAAACAAATTCTACGTCATCACAGGAAGATGGTGCCGCAGCTTTCGCCCTTTTAGAAAACCTCATCGCCAAGCCGTTTGGCCGGATCATATTTGCTTCATCCGCTGCCGTTTATGGAGATCAGAATACCTGTCCAAACGGCACGAACGAACAAGTCGCTCCTAACAACGCCTATG
>JANLGW010000116.1 GCA_024653965.1 Rhodospirillales bacterium | reverse complement strand
GCGTCTCGCCGTGGGGTTGTTTCCCGATTGGCAAGATTTGAACTTGGAAACCATCGCCGGGCATTTGGGCGTGGATGTGCAGGGCCGTCATACGGCGCTCGGCGACGCTTTGGTCACGGCGGAAATTTGGGTGCGGCTGCAGCCCTTGTTGGAAGAAGCGAAGGTCGTTACGTTGGGTGACGCTTTGGCCTTTCAAAATGACGCGCAGCATCTGCATCTTATGGCGCGGCAAAAGAAACTCGGTTGGTTGATGGAGTAGAAATTTCATGGAAATCGACGCCCTGGACCGCATCGACAGTTTCCCGTATCGCCACCGGGTGTGCGACGTGATGACCGCGCCGCTTGCGACCGTTGGCGCGGAGGTCTCCGGCCTTGATGCGGCCCGGCGCATGACGGCAGCAAAGATCAGCTCGCTAGTCGTGGCGGATGATGCAGGCAAGCCTTTAGGCATCGTCACCGAACGCGACCTGCTGCGGGCGTTCAGCACCAACGGTTCCGGCAAAATGGAAAACGCCAACGTTTCCGACTTGATGGCGGCACCGGTTTTTACGGTGTTTGAAAACGACTACGTGTTTATCGCCATGGGGCGGATCGAACGGCGCGGCATTCGTCATCTGGTGGTGGTGGATGACGCGGGGCGCGCCGTCGGCATGGTGACGCCGCGCGGCTTGCTGAAGGTGCGTGTCGGCGACACGCTGCGCTTAGGCGATGAAATCGACGCTGCCCATGACGCACGTGATTTGGGCCGCGTGCGCATCCAGTTGCCGGGGCTGGCGCGGCAGCTGTTGGCGGAAAATGTCGGCGCGCTAGGCACCGCGTCGGTGATCAGCGCGGTGTATTGCGACCTGACGCGCCGGGCCTGGGATTTTGCCGTCGCCGCCTTGCAAGACGAAGGCAGGGGTGCGCCGCCCGCGCCCTATAGCGTATTGGTGTTGGGGTCCGGCGGGCGCGGCGAAAGCCTGCTCAAACCCGATCAGGATAATGCCATCGTGCATCTGGGCGACGGCCACGCGGACATCTGGTTTAAGGATGCCGCCGAGCGCATGAGCGCCACCTTGGACGCGGCGGGGGTGCCGTTTTGCAAAGGCAAGGTCATGGCGTCCAATGCCGATTGGCGTCGTTCGCTGGAGGGGTGGCGCGGGGAAATCGGTCGTTGGGTGAAGTCCCACGATCCGCAGGCGCTGTTGATGACGGACATTTTTTTCGATTTAAAGCGCGCGGCTGGCGATAGCGGCCCTGCCGAGCAACTGCATGAGGTGGCGCTTAAGGCGGTGCATGGCTCGGTTGCGTTCCTGCATGCCATCGGCCTTAAGCTCGATGCCTACGTTGCGCCCATCGGCATGTTGGGCAAGATCAAGACCGCGGACAATCGCATCGATTTGAAACTCAACGGCTTGCTGCCCATTACTTCGGGGGTGCGGGTGATGGCGTTGCAGCACGGCTTGGCGCTGACCTCCACTTCTGAGAGGCTCAAGGGGCTGGCGACGCGCGGCGCGTTGAGCGAAAACGATGCGCGTCAGTTGACCGATGCGCTGGAAGTGTTGTTGTGCGCGGTGCTGAACCAGCAGGC
>JANLGW010000110.1 GCA_024653965.1 Rhodospirillales bacterium | reverse complement strand
CCGGGAGCGATCTGCGCGTGAACCGGCAGGGCGACGATTAAAAACAGCGCAGCAATGACCATTCTCATCAACATGGAGAATAGCTTACCTAAGCCCAAGCAATTATACAAAGAGCCATTTGGCGTGGTTAAGCCGCTACAATTGCAGGGTAACACGCACGATTGAGGGTTCGTCGGGCAGATTCGATTTTGTGAACCCTAAAAAGGCGCACATTTTGAGCATGGTCGTGTTTTCGCGCAGAACATCCCCATAAATTTCCTGGAGACCTCGGTTGCGGCAATAATCGATGATCTTGCGCATCAACAAAAGCCCTAGCCCCATGCCGGTCATATCGTGGTGAACGATCACGGCATATTCCGCCCGTTCATTGTCCGGGTCCGATGAAATGCGCACCACGCCATAGATGACCGATTTTCCGGCGATGCCCGGGTCAGCCAAAATCAATGCCATTTCACGGTCATAATCGAGCTGCGTGAATCGCGCCGCCATGAAATGCGATAGAGTGGCGATCGGCGCAAAAAAGCGCAGGCGGATTTCTTCTTGTGTTAATTTGGAGAAGGTTTCTTGCAGCGCCGGTTCATCTTCGGGGCGCACCGGCCTAAGCAACAAGGTTCGCCCATCACCAAGCGCAATCAGCTCCTCCAGTTCTTTGGGGTATGGGCGGATGGCAAGGCGCGCCGCTGCAGAGCGATCGCTTTTTTCAACACGGATGCGGGCATCCAATGCGATAACGCCGTAAGCATCCACCAGCAACGGGTTGATGTCGAGTTCTGCCACATCGGCCAAATCCGTGACCAGATGCGAAACCTTGATTAAGGTCAGCGCCACGGCGTCGAGGTTGACCGGAGGGCGCCCCCTAAATCCTTTGAGTTGATGGTAGATGCGGGTGCGCGATATGGCTTCACGCGCCAAACGCATGTTTAAGGGCGGCAATGCCAGCGACTTGTCATCGACGATTTCCACCGCCGTGCCGCCATGACCAACCAAAATCACGGGGCCGAATTGGGCATCATTGACCATGCCGACGATCAATTCATAAGCGCCGGGGCGGTGGACCATGGGCTGCACGGAAAAGCCGTCGATGCGGGCTTCGGGCATGGTCTTGGCGACGCGCTCTTGCATGGCTACCGCCGCATCGTGCGCCGCCGCCGGGCCATGCAGGTCAAGCGCCACACCGCCGATATCTGATTTGTGGGTGATGTCGTGAGAGAGAATCTTGATCGTCACCGCCGCGCCGATTTCCGCCGCAATGGATGCGGCTTGATCCGGGTTTTCTGCGACGCGGGTTTGGCTCACGGGGATGCCATAGGCCGACAGCACCGCCTTGGCTTCCGGCTCGGTCAGCCAGGGGCGGCCTTCTTTAAGGGCGACGGCGATGATCGCTTTGGCGGCAGCGATGTCGGGGGTAAATTCCTCCGGCTCCGACGGGGGTGTCTCCATCAACAGTTCTTGATTGCGGCGGTAGTTGGCCATGTGCATAAATCCGCGCACGGCCTGTTCGGGGGTTTCATAACTGGGGATACGGCTTTCGGCGAACAATTGTCGCGATTCGGCGGCAGCGCCGTCGCCAACCCAACTGGTCAAGACCGTTGAGGATATGCGGTTTGTTAAGCGGTTGATCACGGCCTTGGCCGCGTCGGAAGATGAAGCGACGGCGGTGGGGCAATTGATGACCAGTACGGCATCGGCACCTTGATCACCCAATAAGATTTCCAGCGCGTCGCCATAACGTTGCCCGGACGCATCGCCGATGATGTCGACCGGATTGGCGTGCGACCACGTTGCGGGCAGACAGGCGTCGAGCGCGGTGATCGTCTCGGCGGAAAGTTCCGCCAGTTTTCCACCTTCATCAATGAGGCCGTCGGTGGCGAGCACGCCCAGGCCGCCGCCATTGGTCAAGATGGCCAGCCGATTGCCCTTGACGGGGTTGGCCATGCCCAATGTTTCAACGGCGGAAAATAATTCATCCAGCGTACGCACGCGCAATAGGCCAGAACGGCGAAACGCGGTGTCATAAACGGCATCTGCGCCAGCCAGTGATCCGGTGTGTGAACTTGCGGCCCGCGCGCCTTCTTCATGGCGACCCGCCTTGACCACGATCACCGGTTTCATGCGTGCTGCGGCCCGCGCCGCCGACATGAATTTGCGGACATCCTTGACGGCCTCGATGTAGAGAAGAATGGCGTGGGTATCGCGGTCGCTGGCAATATAGTCCAGCATGTCGCCAAAATCGACATCGGCGACGTCGCCCAATGATACCAGGTGTGAAAATCCGATTTCCCGGCTGGTGGCCCAATCGACCACCGAAGTTACGATGGCCCCCGATTGCGCGATAAATGCGAGATGACCCTTGAGCGGCGCGATGTGGCTGAAACTGGCGTTGAGGCCGATGGCGGGAACCATGATGCCCAAACAATTGGGTCCGACAATGCGCAGCATATGCGGACGGGCGGCCTCGCGCATTTGCTGTTCCAATATTGCGCCTTGGCCGTCGCGGCTTTCTCCAAATCCGGCGGTAATGACGACGGCAGCCTTGACGCCGCGCTCTGCTGCTTCGGCAATCAGCCCCGGCACGGTTTGGGGCGGCGTGGCGATCACCACCAGATCGGGAGTCGTGGGTAGGCTGGCGATGTTGGCGTAGGTCGCCACCCCTTCGACCGCCGCATGTTTGGGATTGACAGGCAGGATCGGTCCGTCGAAGCCGCCGCGAAATAAATTGCGGGCCAGCACCGAGCCAACCGACCCGGCAGTTTTGCTGGCCCCGATCAAGGCCACCGATTTCGGATTGAATAGGTATTTGAGGTTACGGACCGTCATCGGGGGAGGTTCCTTTAGGGTACGCCTGCTTAACCATACGAAACAATTGGGGGCAGGGCTACTGTTGTCATACAGGAGGCGTGCAGGGGCATAACATTAAAGTTTTTTGACATCGTCCCAAAGGGCGTAATCCGCCTGGGTTCAGTGACTAAAGGGCGCTATGATTTGAACGTGCCGCATGTGGTGAACGGTTCTTGCGAAAGAGATCGACACGGTGTCCTTTGAACAAATTCTCGGCAACGATGATCTTGATGGCCTGCCCGGTGGCGGCCTGAACATTGCGCATGAGGCGGTGGATCGGCATGCAAAGGGTCGTGAGCGAGATACTGTGGCGTTACGCTGCATCGCTAAAAATGGCGCAGTCCA
The DNA here is from genome assembly GCA_024653965.1 of Rhodospirillales bacterium. Lineage (GTDB taxonomy): Bacteria > Pseudomonadota > Alphaproteobacteria > Rhodospirillales > Magnetovibrionaceae > JANLGW01. Next base: position 1,912 of record JANLGW010000110.1, on the reverse strand, counting down.
TGATCTGACCTACGCCGAACTTGGTCAAAACACCGACCGCTTTGCCAACGTGTTGCGCGGCCTTGGTGTGACGAAGGGAGAGCGGGTGTTTTCCCTGGTCGGGCGAAGTGCTGAACTTTATACGGTTGCGTTGGGCACAATGAAAAACGGCAGCATATTCTGCCCGTTATTTTCCGCCTTTGGACCGGAACCGATTCACGCTCGTCTGAGCATCGGGGGCGCAAGCGTTTTGGTGACGACGGCGGCGCTCTATGTGCGCAAGATCGCCGCCTTGCGCGTCACCCTGCCAGACTTGCATCATGTGCTGATCATTGATGACGATGCGCCGCCGCCCGGCACCGAGAGCCTGCCCCGGCTGATGCGTGCTGCCTCACCGGATGCCTGCATTGAAGCGACAATGCCGGACGACCCGGCGTTGCTGCATTTCACCAGCGGCACCACTGGCGCACCCAAAGGCGCCGTGCATGTTCATGGCGCGGTGGTGTCGCATGTGCTCAGCGCGCGGGTGGCCTTGGATTTGCGTCCTGGCGATGTGTATTGGTGTACCGCCGATCCCGGCTGGGTCACCGGCACCTCTTACGGCATCATCGCACCGCTGGTGCTGGGTGCAACGGTCATTGTAGACGAGGCGGAGTTTGACGCCGCGCGGTGGTACGGCATCCTTGAGGCGCACAAGGTCAATGTTTGGTACACCGCGCCGACGGCGATCCGCATGTTGATGAAGGCCGGCGCAGAGTTTGCGCACGGCTTTGATTTATCCGCCGTGCGTTTTTTGGCCAGCGTCGGCGAACCCTTAAACCCGGAGGCAGTCTTGTGGGGGCGTGAAGTTTTGGGACATGCCTTTCATGATACCTGGTGGCAGACCGAAACTGGCGCGATCATGATCGCCAATAGCGCCGACATGGCCATCAAGCCCGGTTCTATGGGGCACCCGCTTCCCGGCGTGACGGCGGGTATCGTGCGCCGCTTGCAAGGTGGCGGAGTTGAAGAAATCACGACCCCCGATATCGTGGGCGAGCTTGCCTTGCGCGCGGGTTGGCCATCCATGTTTCGCGCCTATTGGGGCGAGGCGGAGCGTTATCGCAAATGTTTCGTGGACGGTTGGTATTTAAGTGGCGATCTGGTTAGGCGCGATCGTGACGGTTATTATTGGTTTATTGGTCGCGCCGATGATGTCATTAAATCTGCGGGCCATTTGATCGGCCCGTTTGAAGTGGAAAGTGCGCTGACGGAACATCCCGCCGTGGCTGAAGCGGGCGTGATCGGCAAGACCGACCCGGTGGCGATGGAAGTGGTAAAGGCTTTTGTGACCCTTAAATCCGGGCATGCGCCAAGCGATGCATTGCGCCGTGAATTGCTCGGTTTTGCCCGCCAGCGTCTCGGCGCGGCGGTGGCCCCGCGTGAGATCGAGTTTTGCGCCGACCTGCCCAAGACCCGCAGCGGCAAGATCATGCGCCGTTTGCTTAAAGCTCGCGAGCTTGGCTTGCTCGAAGGCGATACCTCAAGCCTTGAAACGGATGGGTAAAAGTTGCGATAGGATATTTTATGCCGGGACGGCCTTGAAAGGGTATGCTTGACGGATGTTAATGGAGAGCGATGGATGATGACCCAAGAAGAAATCAAAAAAGCGACCTTGGCGGCCCTGACCGAGATCGCGCCGGAGATCAGCGTCGATGAGATCGTGTCAGACGTGAACTTCCGCGATCAATTCGATTTTGATTCGATGGATTTTCTCAACTTTACCTTAGCCTTGGAGGCGCGCTTAAAAATCGAGATTCCCCAGGCCGATTATCCCAAACTATCCAATCTAGACGGCTGCATCGCCTATTTTTCTAAATAGTTATTGCGAAGAAGAAGCTCCGTTATGCCAATCGTGGTGATCTCACATCCTGCCTGCAAGCTGCATGATATG
>JANLGW010000006.1 GCA_024653965.1 Rhodospirillales bacterium | reverse complement strand
TTGCGCGAAATGAAGCGCATCTGCGAAGCCCATGAGGTGGTGTTCATCGCCGATGAAGTCATGACTGGTTGGGGGCGCACGGGATCGTTATTCGCGTGTGAAAAGGCTCAAGTGACGCCGGATATTTTGTGCACTTCCAAGGGCATCACGGGCGGGTTTTTGCCGTTGGCCGCGACGCTGTGCCAGGAACGGATTTACGCCGCACACTACAGCCAAGACCGCAGCCGCACCTTTTTCCACAGCAGTTCCTACACCGCCAACCCCATCGCCTGCGCGGCGGCGTTCGCCAATACTCAGGTGTGGGCGAACGAACCGGCAACGCAGCGCATCGACGCCATCGCCAAGGCGCACGCCCGTCATTTGGCGCGTCTGGCCGAAGATTCGCGGTTCGTCAATGTGCGCCAGAGCGGCACCATCGCGGCGCTCGACATTCGGGTTGACGACAAAGGATATTTGTCCGACATCGGCTCGAAGCTGTACCACCATTTTATCGATCATGGCGTGTTGTTGCGCCCGTTGGGCAATACGGTTTACATTCTGCCTCCTTATTGTGTTGACGAGACCGACTTGAAAGAAATTTACGATGTCATTTCTAGCGCACCCGACGTACTCGGACTTTGAACGCACCAACAGCGTTTATGCGGATCGGCTGAAGGCCTTTCTCGTCTCGGTGAGCGAGAATAAGGCGCGCCATGCCCGCTTTCTCAATACGCTTTCGATGATGGAGCACATGGGCTCGCGGCGCATCATGATGACGCAAAGCTCGGCAGCGCTTTGCCAGGAAACTCTAAAACACATGGCGGAAGAGGCGCGTCACGCGTTCTTTTTCAAACGCCAGGCCGACCGTTTGGCCGGCGTGACGTTGGATTATGACGACGACGACATGATCGCGCCCGCGTTTGCGCGCATGTATTTCAAGCGTCTGGAAAGTTTTATTGCCAACGACGTCAAAAACGAAACAAAGCCGCGTTATGTGGCCTATCTTTATATGTCGATGATTATTGAATTTCGCGCCGTGTGGGCGTTTTCGATCTATCAGGCGGTGCTGAACGGCAAGGGTCTGGCGTTGTCGCTGAAAAGCCTGCTGGCGGAAGAACAAGGCCACCTGTCCGGCATGGAAGCCAATTTGCAAGCCTTAGGCGTCGCCACGGCGGCTCGCCTTCATTGTTTCTTGGCGAAGGAACAAGACTTGTTTGAACGGCTTTTGCATCGCCTCGAAAGCGCCGATGTTGCGGATGCGGCGGCGGCCTGACGCCCGGCCGGTTTATTGTGGGGAATGGCGATGGCGATCTTTGTCGAAGGCCCGCACGATTAAGATGAAAAACAGCGGCACGAAGAAAATCGCCAGCACCGTTGCCGAGATCATGCCCCCGGCGACGCCTGTGCCGATGGCGATGCGTCCACCCGCCCCGGCCCCGGTGCTGAGCGCCAACGGCAGCACGCCCAGCAGGAAAGCCATCGAGGTCATGATGATGGGGCGCAGGCGTTGGCGGGCGGCTTCGATGGTCGCGGACATCAAATCCATGCCGTCGTCATAAAGATGACGGGCGAATTCAACGATCAAAATCGCGTTTTTGGCCGATAAGCCGATGGTGGTCAGCAAACCGACCTGGAAATACACGTCGTTGGGCAGCCCCCTTAGGTAAGTGGCGGCGACCGCGCCGATGATGCCGAGCGGCACCACCAGCATCACCGAGATCGGTATAGACCAACTTTCGTAAAGCGCCGCCAGACAAAGAAATACCACCAACATCGAAATGGCATACAGCGCCGGGGCTTGTTCGCCGGACAGGCGTTCTTCAAAAGATAAACCGGCCCATGCGAAGTCGAAGCCGGGCGGAAGTTTTGCGATCATGTCTTCGACCATCGTCATGACTTCGCCCGAACTGAATCCCGGTGCGGGGGAACCGAGAATCTGCACCGAGGGCGAGCCGTTGAAGCGTTCCAATCGCGGCGAACCCATGGTCCATTCGGTGGTGATGAAGCTGGTCATCGGCACCATGTCGCCTTTGTCGTTGCGCACAAACCAATGGCCTAAGTCTTCGGGCATCATGCGGGCGGGTGCATCGGCCTGGATGAACACTTTTTTGACGCGGCCTTCTTCCATGAAGTCGTTGACGTAGTCCGAGCCCCATGCGGTGGATAAGGTGGTGTTGATGTCGTCGAGGGCGACGCCCAGCGCGCGGGCTTTTTCCTGATCGACGTTGATTTTAAATTGCGGCGTATCGTTCATGCCGTTGGGGCGCACGCCGACCAAGGCCGGATTTTGCGACGCCATGCCGAGCAACTGATTGCGCGCCTGGACCAGCGCATTGTGGCCTTTGCCGGTGCGGTCGAGCAACTGGATGTCGAAACCCGTGGCGTTGCCCAATTGGATAATGGCGGGTGGGGCGAAGGCAAACACCATGGCGTCGCGGATTTGCATAAACGCGCCCATGGCCCGGCCAATGATGGCGTGGACCGATTGATGCGGCTCGGTGCGTTCCGACCAGTCTTTCAGGGTGACGAAACTCATGCCCATGTTCTGTCCGCTGCCGGCGAAACTGAAGCCGGAGATGGTGAACACGCCGCGGATCAGCTCGCTCTCTTTTTCCCTAAAATGGGCCGATACGCCGTCGAGCACCTTGTCGGTCCGTTCCTGGGACGCGCCCGCCGGCAAGATCACCATGGAAAACATGATGCCCTGGTCTTCGTCGGGCAGGAACGCGGTGGGCAGGCGCCAAAAGCCGAGGCCTAAGATGCAGATAATCACGCCATAAACGCCGAGGTAGCGCCATTTGCGCCCGATCACCTTGCCGACGCTATCTCTGTAAAACTGGCTGGTGCGATCGAAGCTGCGGTTGAACCAGCCGAACAGGCCTTTTTTCGCAAACGGGTCGCCATGCACCGGTTTGAGCAAGGTCGCGCACAGGGCGGGTGTCAGCACCAGCGCCACCAAAACCGATAAGCCCATCGCCGAAACGATGGTGATGGAAAACTGCCGATAGATCGCCCCGGTCGAGCCGCTGAAAAACGCCATGGGCACAAACACCGCCGACAGCACCAACGCGATGCCGATCAAGGCGCTGGTGATCTGATCCATGGATTTGCGGGTGGCTTCGCGGGGCGGTAAATCTTCTTCGCCCATGACGCGTTCGACGTTTTCCACCACCACGATGGCGTCGTCAACCAGCAAGCCGATGGCCAGCACCATGGCGAACATGGTGAGTGTATTGATGGTGAAGCCGAACGCCGCGAGAATGCCGAAGGTGCCGAGCAACACCACCGGAACTGCGATGGTGGGAATGAGCGTGGCGCGGAAGTTCTGCAAAAACAGATACATCACGCCAAACACCAATACCACCGCCTCGATCAAGGTCATGAACACTTTTTTGATGGAAATCTGCACAAACGGGGTGGTGTCGTAAGGATAGATCACGTCCAGCCCTTCGGGGAACACCGTCTGCAATTCGGCCATGCGCGCGCGCACGGCGTCGGCGGTATCCAAGGCATTGGCCCCGACCGCAAGCTGGATGCCGATGCCGGCGGCAGGCTTGCCGTTGTAGCGGGCATTGACGCGGTAACTTTCCGCCCCGATTTCGATGCGGGCGATGTCGTGCAAGCGAACCTGCGAGCCATCCGGATTGACGCGGATCAAGATGTTGCCGAATTCGTCGGGCGTTTCCAAGCGGGTCTGGGCGATGATGGTGGCATTGATCTGCTGGCCCGCGACCGCAGGTGTGCCGCCGATCTGACCCGCCGAAACCTCGTTATTTTGCGTGCGAATGGCGCTCGTCACTTCGGTGGCGGTGAGGCCGTAACTCAGCATCTTGTCCGGTTCCAGCCAGATGCGCATGGCGTGTTTAGCGCCGAACAGGGTGATTTCGCCGACGCCGTTCACGCGGCTGAGCGGGTCTTGCACGTTGCTGGCGACGTAATCGGCAATTTCATTGCGGTTCAGGCTGCCGTCCGAAGAAATGAACCCGACCACCATCAAAAAACTGCTGTTGGCCTTGGCGACTTTTAGCCCTTGGCGCTGCACCTCTTCGGGCAATTGCGGCATGGCCAGCTGCAGTTTGTTTTGCACCTGGACCTGGGCGATGTCGGAATCGGCCTCCGGCTCGAAGGTCAAGGTGATGGTGGCGCCGCCCGCGGAATCAGAGTTTGACGACATGTAGCGCAGATGGTCGATGCCGTTCATCTGTTGCTCGATGACCTGGGTGACGGCGCTTTCCACCGTTTGCGCCGACGCGCCGGGATAGGTGGCGGTGATGCGCACCGACGGCGGCGCGATCGAGGGGTATTGCTCGATCGGCAATTGCATAATGGACAGCGCGCCCGCCATCATGATCACGATGGCGATCACCCATGCGAACACCGGGCGGTCGATGAAAAAACGAGGCATGGCGGCGTCCTTACGGTTTTTCGGCGGCGGCGGGCGCTGTCGCGGGTGGAGCGCCAGCGTTCTCACCCAAAATTTGTGGTGTGACGGGCATGCCGTCTTGGATTTTCAACATGCCCTCGACGATCACCTTGTCGCCGTCGTTTAAGCCCGACTGCACCAGCCAATCGCTGCCCATCGCACGATCCAGCGTGACGCTGCGTCGCGCCACGGTGTTTTCCGGCGTGGCGATCCACACAAACGCATCACCATTGGGCGCGCGCATGATGGCCTTTTGCGGGGTGAGAAAGCCGTTTTCCATGCGCCCCTGGCTGACCTCGGCGCGCACGAACATGCCGGGCAACAAAATTTTATCGGGATTGGGGAACACCACCCGCAGGGTGATCGAATCCGTTCCTTGGTCCACGATCACTTCGGAAAATTGCAGTTTTCCTTCGTGTGCGTAAGTGCGCCCCGCGCCGTTCAGCACCAACGTCACCGGCATTTCATCGGTATTTTGCAATTGGCCGCTGGCGATTTTCTGGCGCAGGTCGATGATCTTGTCGCTCGATTGTGTCAGGTCGACATAAATGGGATCAAGCTGCGTAATGGTGGCGAGCGGCGTGGGCTGGCTGGCGGTGACCAGCGCCCCTTCGGATACCGCCGAACGACCGATCAGCCCGGATATCGGCGCGGTGACCTGGGTATAGGTGACGTTGATGGTAGCCACCTGGACCTGGGCGCGGGCGACTTGCACCGCTGCCGCACTTTCCGCCGCCGCCGCGACCGCGTCGTCATAGGTCTGACGGCTGGCCGCCTGGGATTTCAGCAGTTGTTCGTTGCGGGCCAGTCTTTTGTGCGCCAGCGCGTTGGTGGCTTCGGCGCTGGCCAGTTGGGCCTCGGCGGCGTGCAGCGTCGCTTCATAACTTTTGGGGTTAATCTGGAAAAGCTGCTGGCCGGCTTCGACCGTGGCGCCTTCTTCAAACAGACGCCGATCAATCAGCCCGTCAACCTGCGGGCGCACCTCGGCATTGCGGTACGCCACCACACGGCCCGGCAGGGTATCGGACAGCAGCACCGGGGCGGATTTTGCCACCACGACGGTCACCGCCATCGGCGGTGGGCCGGATGGGCCATCACCATCACCGCAGGCGGTGAGCAGCGCGGTGGCCGTCAAAAACATCAAGGTGGCGCGGAAAGCCGGGAAATGGTGACGATCGGGGATCATCGTCTGGTCCTTATGGGTTTAATCTGCTTCAGGGGTCAATTCGTACTGTACTGTACAGTACACAATGGATTAAACTGGTTCAAGTGCATTCATGGCGCGACGGCATCATGCCCATGACGCGTATAGGGTTTATCTATACTCGAATGCCGATACTTGAACGAAAGAGGCGCAATGACGGATCTGGACCCGAACGTATCTTCGCGGGGCGAAGCCCGGCGGCGCGCCATGATGGATGCAGCGTGGGCGACGGTGCTGGAAAAGGGCTTCGCCGCGATCACCTTAGCCGACATCATCACCCGTTCGGGCGGCTCCAAATCGACGTTATACACCACGTTTGGCGACAAAGACGGATTGCTGCGCGCCGTCATGCAGGAAAAGTGCGACGCGTTCAGCGGCGAACTTTCTTTGACCTTGGATGCCGACCAGCCGCCCAAGGTTACGTTGCACCGTTTTGGCGCGCTGTTCGCCGACAAACTCACCGAAGATGAAGTGATCCGCTTTTCGCACCTGATTTTGGCCGAAGGGCATCTGTTTCCCGCCCTGCTTGAAGGCTTTATCTGCGGCGGGCCGCAGCGCACACAACAGCGCCTGACGCGTTATCTTGAAGACGTCGCCAAGGCGAGCAAACTCACCATTGAGGACCCGGCCCAGGCGGCGGATTTGTTGTTGAGCATGTTGATGGGCCGGTGGACGGAAACGATGCAGTCCCATGCTTTTGTGGGCGCGGATTTGGCGGTCTATAAACAGCAAGTCCATAAACGCACGCGCGCGGCCATCGATCTTTTTTTGGCCGCGACCCAGCCTTAAAAACCAAAGCCTTAAAAGCTGAAACCTTAAAAACTAAAGCCTTCCTGCGCCACCGCCGTGTCGCGGGTGAAGCGCTGCGGCGCATAATCCTTCACGCTGGCCCCGTTTCTGACGATGGTCAGGCTTTCGATGCGATCATTTTGTTCGATGGCGTCCACCACATCTTGCCCGTCCACCACATGACCAAACACCGTGTGGCGTCCGTTCAGCGAAGGCTGGGTGCCGTGGGTGATGAAAAACTGGCTGCCGTTGCTGTTGGGTCCGGCGTTGGCCATGGCCAAAATCCCCGGTCCGTCGAATTTTAGCGAACTGTCAAACTCATCTTTGAACCGATAGCCCGGCCCGCCCCGGCCCGTGCCATCCGGGTCGCCGCCTTGAATCATAAAATCAGAAATCACCCGGTGAAAGCTTAGGCCATCGAAATAGGGTGTGCCGAGAGGCCTTGCCCGATTGGCAAAGGTGCCTTCGGCCAGACCGACAAAATTGGCCACGGTCAGCGGCGTTTTTTCATGCTCCAAAAACAGCACGATAAGCCCCTTGCTGGTTTGCAGTTGGGCATAAAGGCCTTCGGGCAGCGTTTTGAAATCCATCAGATCGGTTCCGGTTGTTGAGGGGGGGGGCGTGTCAATTTTGTGCAATCTTATCATTCGGTGCTGGCATCGGGCGGAACGTTGCCCCAGTAGGCGAGTTTGCGATCGAGCGGGGGATCGTCGTTCCACAATTCGTCTTGGTAATACGGGCAATCTTCGGGGAACGACCAGTTTTCCAGGGGACTGATGGCCCCGCGCAGCATGCGCCGGGGCTTTTTGGCCGCCCAGCGCAGAGCGCTGTAACCGCACCAACTGCTACCCACATTGACGGTGATCTTGGTCAACAGACGCCATACGGTGTTGAGGAACAAGCGCACGTCGTCGCCAGTTTCACAATAATAGGAACCGGAGATATGACCGTCTTCTAGGGTCGGATCATCAAAGGCCCATTTGTGCTCGCCCATCATCCACGTCCAGCTACTGCGGTGGATTTCAAAATGCCGCCGCGGCAGGTGGAGGTCGAATTCTCCCTTTAATGGAGAGGGCAGGATCAAAGGAAACCAATCATCCTGTTCGGGAACAAAAGCGTCGACAGAATCCGTGTTGCATTCCGGCAGCCAATTGTGAATTTCAATTTCCGGCGTATAGAGCCTTTTCTGGTCGACAAAGCGGATGTTGGGGAATGTCTCGCGCAAGATTCGGGTGAACGCGATTTCATCGCGTTCGTCCAGAATGAAGTAGCGTCCCTTGGTAGATTGCTTTTCTGTATTGCGCGTCATGATGGGGCATCAAAACGCATGGGAAGCATTCGGTCAATGTTATTTGGGCATTTGCCAAGTTTTGGGAATAAGGTAGATGTGATGAAATTCGCCCCGCTTGTTGCGTAAGTTACGGCGGATGCGTTCGGCATTGTCCAGTTCGCGCTGGGTCGGCTTGCCGTTGTGGTCCACATCGACCGTTTGGTAATGCTTGAAGTACTTGCCGTCGGGAGATTTGATGGTCAAATCCGTGTAGCCGGACAGTTTGCGCCCGTCGCCTGTTTCACGGCCCGGACGGGGGAACCCGTGGCCCGGACCAGGGGTGTAGTATTCCTTTTTCTGCTGACCGGTAGTTTTATCACGTCCCCCTGCTTCGTGTTTCCAGCCTCTGTTCTCTCCTAGGGCATCTTTTAGGAGTTGATCGATTTGTTCGGCGGTTTCCACCCTTTCCTTCCGCTGTTCGACGATAGCGCCCATGCGTTTGGCGAAGTCGTCTGCCCCAGGATAAATCTCAATTGTAGGCTCCGGTCTCGCAGCCGGATTTCCACGCATTTTTGGCGTGCGGGGCGGGGTGGCGGGAAATTCTTCCCGGTTCGGTTTCATGCTCGTGTCTGGGCGTTCCGACGGTGGTAACGGCGGTTCGGGTTCTGCTGGCAGCAGGGGCGGGAGGGCGCTGTCGTTATTTTGCATCAGGTCTTCGATTTGACGGCGCAGAAACTCACCGGTTATCACGGCTGTGCCCGTGCCGAGAAGCCACGGCAGAGCTGCCGCCGGGGCCATCGCAACCTGGGTTTCGTCGGGGCGGGGCGTTCTTTGGGGGCTGGGGGTTCCTTGCGGCGTTTTTGTCGTTGAAGCGGGGACGTGCTCTTGATTGATGTTACTCTTTAGGGAAAGCGGCAGGGAAAACGGCTGAATGGGAACGGTGAATTCCGGTGTCGCCGCCGGATTTTCATCAATTAGGATGCGCGGGCGCTTGGGCGGCCACCCCATCGTTTTTTCTTGCCAATCCCACTCGCCCTCCACAATGCCCAACGGCTGCATCGAGCTGCGCAGCGCTTTTTCGGTGGGGCCTCCCGGTTTCATGAGGCCGTCGACCTTCAGGCCCTGATCTTTCTGAAACGTTTTCAGCCCCTCGAACATCGGCGTGTCGGGCCAAGGCGTCATGCCCGTATCGGGTTCCTTGTAATGGCCAAGGCTGGAAAGCGCGCTCTTCGTATTGAGCACGTCGGTTTCGTCTAGGGCATAAGAGAGCCCCACGGGTTTTTTGATCTGAAACGGATTCAGCATGGTCGCACCTCTTCGGTTTCCGGTACGCGCAGGCGTTGCCGGATGGTTCAAATGCACTGGGGATGAGAGGTGTTATCCACGCCTGGGTTATCGCGCTCCGTCAGACGGCGGCGCGGCCCGGTGGGCACCGTTAGGAGTGCTTATAGAATAAATTCCTATTAATGTCAAGCGAAATATCGCTCTTCGCCATTCGTCGGGGTGCTGGTTATCGGCATGCCCTGGGTAAGTTTTTTCTTATCATTGGATCCTGCTATGCATAAAAATTCGAAATATGGTAATGTATTATTTATTAATGCTTGCGTTAATGACGTGAGATAATATTTGATTTATGATGCGGATGGAGTTTCTCTATAAAGTAATATATAATTTATCTTTATGGGCAAATACGGGCCCATAAAGAGTTTAACTCAGCTGGGGCAGAGTCTATGGATTTGCGACGGGCACATGTACGGTTCAAAGTTGAAAACGCTGGGGTGTTGGAAGAAACACCTCAGGGCGGGAGTGTGTTCACGTACTTGGAGGGCTGGTCCGAAACAATCGCCTGCGCACTGCCAGTCCATAAAAGGCAAGTGTCCTGGTCGCCCGGCCTTCATCCGGTATTTCAGAACCTTGGGGCTGAAGGGTGGCTGCGGGAGCAGCAGGCCCGTGCAGGGCGTTTGGAAGAGGAGGATGATCTCGGATTGCTCCTGCGATATGGTGAAGATTGTATCGGGGCTATTTCAATAGTTTCCGTGGACGATGGACAGCATGTAGCAGAGCCTCAGTTTAACGATAACCTAGCCGAGGCGGCGACAGGGGCAAGACGCACGATTTCGGGTGTTCAAAAGAAGCTCTTGGCTTGGCTAGATGGTGATAAATATCAAGCTGCAACCGATACCAGCCCGGCAACCTACATCGCCAAATACGCACCGGATACGAAGCCGGACCTGCTACGAAATGAGATTTTCACGCTAAGTCTAGCCCAAGAAATTTTAGGGGCAGACGAAGTGACGCGTTTCGAACGCGGAAATGTTGAGGGGATTGAGGGATACGCCTTATTAGTCGAACGGTTCGATCGCACGCCCGATGGGGGGCGATTGCGCATGGAGGATTTTGCTCAAATTTTGCTGAAACCCCGAGGACTTAATTTCAGAGGTAAGTACGAAAGTAGCTATGAGGAGGTGGCGGTTGCTATATCTCAGCATTCCTCAAGGCCACAGATTGACTTGTCCCGTTTCTTCACTGCCGTGGTGTTTAATCTACTTATTGGGAATGCGGATTCGCATCTGAAGAACTGGTCTTTGTTGGAGCGACCAGACGGATTGCGATTGGCGCCGCAGTATGACCTACTGAACACACTGATATATGGTGGGGAGTACGACACCCGCACAGCGTTAGCCATTTGTGGCGACAAAGTACGGTTGGATCACGTTGACTGGCTGTTGGTAGAAGGCTTTGGGACGGCCATTGGCCTGAAGCCGCAAGCCATAGCCTTCAGTCTCAATGGGCTGAAAAAGAAATTTGCAAAGACAGATCGTCTAACGCCTCCGCCAGCTGAGGATCCGGATGGCTTTGTTCACCGTTATGTTGATGTTGTGAGGAACGCGTGTGCGCGCGTTTTGGAGCCATGATTACTCCATTGGACTGGCCAAGTATTGTTGACGAGGCGCTGAAGCGCCGCCGTGACGAAGGCCTGACACAGAAGGAACACGCGGCGATAGCCGGGGTGAGTATCCCCACCATTATCGCTTTTGACCGGAAACAAACACGTCTTTCTCTCAATAAAGCGATGGATATTTTACGTGTTGTCGGTCTGGTGGCGGAGCAATCTGCTGCGAACTTACAAGATGCTTTTGTGGAAGCGTCTGGGCGGCGTTGGGAGGAATTGGTCAGCACGCTTGCTGACGGTAGCCCGGCCCGGCAACCCTATGGCAGCTACATAATTGCATACGAATTATCTGAAGTTTCATTCTCATCTGTCCGAGAACTCCAGGGCTATCTTAAGAATGCCGCAAGCCATAAATACAGTGGATGGCCGCCCTTCTGGCTACCGACACGCCCCGCGATTGCCCCATACCCGTATGAGAACGGAGTCGAGTGTTGGTTGGGACAGCCGGATGCTGAGCGCGTCTTTGGCGATGCTGCACATAGTGATTTTTGGCGTGCGTCACTGGATGGACGATTGTATTTGAGGTGCGGTTATCAAGAGGACGCTACGGATATGGTGCCGCCGGCAACGATTTTCGACTTGACGCTTCCAGTGTGGCGAACAGGAGAAGCACTGCTTCATGCGTATCACTTGGCCGAGGCTCTAAAGGCCACTTCGAAAACGGATATTCGCTTTAGCGTCCGCTATGGCGGACTCGCAGGGCGAGAATTGAAATCGTGGGCCAATCCGTATCGCGAGGTGTTTGAAGTTCATCGCTGCCGGATTGGTGAAGTCGAAAACTCGGTAGTATGTGAGGCAGCTCAAGTTAGAGAACGACTTGAGGATCTAGTGTATGAACTGCTAGTTCCTGTCTACGAAAGTTTTGACTTCTTTGAGCTCAAGCGTCATTTGGTTAAGGAGGAATTATCGAAACTGCAAAAAGATCGAAGTGGCCTTCAGAGACGCTGAAAACGTAATTCCTGTTTGATTATTTTAATCCGGTGGCTTGTGGGATAGGCCAGCTGAAATAATAGACGCCGTGACGAGATTGGCTCAGATATGCAGGATTTTGCAAGGCCAGTGGTCCCCTTGGGGGCCCACTACCGAAACTGGATATCTAACCTATTGATTTTAGAAAATGGTGCCGCCGGACAGAATCGAACTGTCGACCTCACCCTTACCAAGGGTGAGGTGGATCGTTCTTTCAAGATTTATCAGATGCCCTCAAATTAGATAAAAATTTATAAACAACTGAAAATATGGGTATTTTATGTTGATTTTAAGGGTGCGGTCATAGATCATGTTTGATGTGATTTGATCTTGCTGGGTGCCCCAGAGGTGCCCCAGCATTCCGGGGCACCCAGAAATGCCAAAATTGAGCCAGTCAAAAATCGATGGGGCAATTTCCAAAGCCAAGCGTGATGGAAAGGATGTTCGTCTCTGGGATGACAGCCCTAAGGGTCTTGGGGTGCGCGTCAAACCGAGCGGAACGGCAACATTCTTTGTCCAGTATACAAGCCCTGTGACCTTCAAAAAGGTTCGCCATACATTGGATCAGTACGGGAAAATCACCCTTGAGCAGGCCAGAAAGAATGCCAAGAGCGTGCTCGGTAGCGTTGCGGACGGAGAGGATCCAAATCTTTTAAAGAAGGACGCCAAACGCATTGCCCTGGAGGCAGTGACGGTCTCAGAGTTTTGTGATGATTATCTTAAGGATGCCAAGGCCGGCCTAGTTACATACCGCGGGAAGGCCAAGAAGGCGCGCACCCTGGGGTACGACGTCGGACGGATCGAGCGCCATATCAAGCCGACATTGGGGGACAAGCTTGTCCGAGATGTCACGCGGCGCGATGTCGAACGAGCGATGCACAGTATTCGCCAAGGTAAGACCAAGGCAGATATCAAAGTCGGTCCAGGTGCCAGGGCTCGCGTGACCGGTGGGGCGGGGGCCGCCGTTCGTGCAATTTCTTTGCTCGGTTCAATATTCACTTACGCCATAAAGCTAGGCATTCGAGATGACAACCCCGTGTCTGGTGTTGAGCGCCCCAGGGACGGGAAGAGAGAGCGTTATCTCCAGCCCAAGGAATACAAGGCACTCGGTAAGGCTCTGAACGCCTTGGAGGGTGAAGGCTATAACAAGCACGCCATCCATGCAGCCCGTGTCCTTGCTTTAACCGGTTGTAGGAAGAGTGAGGTGCTGAGCCTCAAGCGAGAAGACATAGATGCACACTCACACTGCTTGGTTCTGCGCGACACCAAAACAGGAGCCCAGTCACGGCCCATTGGGGAATCGGCGCTTCGGGCGTTGGGCGATGTTCCGGGCGATAGTGATTTTGTCTTTCCGGCTACGCGCGGCGAAGGTCATCTGATCGGTATGAAGGTCTTTGAGGAGGCTGTGAGGAGGGCTAAATTGGAAGGTGTGACCATCCACACATTGCGGCACAGTTTTGCATCGGTCGGCCTTGAGCTTGAATATTCCGAGATGACCATAGGTGGGCTGTTAGGCCATAGGCTCAGCTCAGTTACGGCCCGCTACAGCCATCATGTGGATCGAGCCCTTGTAGCCGCTGCGGATCGAATATCAGCCGTTATTGCCGCTCGATTGGAAGGCAAGAATGTTGAGGGCGCAAAGGTATTCGACCTCAGGCGGGTGAAAAGACGATGAGTAAAAAAGACCATGACATTTTAGATGATGGTGAGCATCAAAAGTGGTGGGATTATTATGCACGTCTAGATGAATTGGAAGCTCAAATCATAGCCAGAGAGAAAGAACTTTGCGGGTTGAACGCAGCTCAAGAACTTGGCCCTGAATACAATACCAAAGAACATCTCAGTAGGATGAAGGAACTGAGAGAGGATATCGCCAAGCTTAGAAATGAGAAGATGGCGGCTGAGCTTAAATCTCAGAAATGCACAAAGCCGACTTTCTCTGCAGAAATTCTCAAGGCGTATAAAGAACGCATCAAAAACTGGCCAAAAGACCAGAAGCATCCCTCTGAAATAGACGATTGTGCCTGGGGGAAGGAGAATTATGAACTTAACCGGGAAAGAATCCGCAAACTGAGAAGAGACCACGCACCTGAAAAGTGGACTAAAAAGGGTCGACCTAAGAAAACTCGCCAAAATTAAATCCGCCGGAATTCCGCCGTTCTTTCCGGCGGAATTATGAACTGATCTTATGGCCCACGAACATTGATTAACTTCGTGAGGTCACATCATGATTATCCAATCTAGCAATCAAGAAAATATCGAACGTCGTCTTTCCCGTCGGGAAGCGTGCGAGTATTTGAAACATACCTGGGGCATTAACCGTAAGCCTTCGACCTTGGCCGCCTACGCCACGAACGGTGGCGGTCCTATTTTCGAGAAAGATGGCCGATTCCCGAAATACACCATCCAAAATCTAGATAAATATGCCAGGGAGACATTGGGCGAACCAGTCACCTCCAATTGCGAACTACGAGCTCAACGAAATGCAGCAGCGTGAGGTGAGCGATGCAACAAACAAAACGAAACCCGGCGCCGTTGGATGGCAACCGGGTCTCTGGAACGGATTTCGTTAGTGCGGAAATCTATTCCGAAAATACCCTATCAAGACATGAAACGCAATGGTTGGACTTCAAGCCATCAGCCATGCTGATCATCGCGAAACATTGGCCAACTCCGTTTAAAGAGGATGGACGCTGATGGGGGGGTTTGGAAAACCCGACGCCACCGGGCGTTCCTCGGGCAAGCTTACGGGGCGGGCTGCAAAGCTCTATTCCCCCCCAAAAGGGGAGCCCTGGGTGTGGCTGACCCGTGAACTTGTGGCGTCAGCCGCATGGCGCATGCGTAGCGTCAACGCTGTGCGCTTGATCGACTTCCTGCTCGTTGAACACATGAATCACTCCGGAACCGAGAATGGAAATCTGATGGCTCCGTATGACCAGCTCGACAAATGGGGCATGTCGCGCAATTGCATCCATCCCGCAATCGAAGAGCTCGTGTTCATGGGCTTGATCCGGTGCAAAAAAGGTTGGCGTCGCGGATCATATACCTCGCCCTCAACCTACCGGCTCACGTTCTTTGCCGACAAGACAGGCAATATCCCCAGAAATGAATGGAAAGGACGCACCGAAGAGCACATTAAGGCCTGGCGTGAAGGCCGCACCGCGACCGCGCACAAGCCCAGGGCCAAAAAGAGCGTGCATGCGCTGCGTATCGTTGAAGCCACAGGCTCAGGCCATGCCTAATGAAGTGCAAAAAACCAACGCGGCTCATGGGTCAAAATTTAGTTTCTCCAGTATCGAAACCTATACCGGCACCAGTATACATTTCTATACTGGTGGCGGGATTTCAGAAAAACGAAACCGCAGAAAACCGCCGTTTAATTTTCAGTTCTCCAGTCTACATTTTGATACCCCTTCTATATTTTGGAGGGAGGGGTCGGAACTCAAATCAGAACAACAGCACCATAAATTTTGCGCGACGGTTTCCGCTGCTTTTTGCAATGAACAACGCGATCAACTGACAAAGGATAAAAACAATGAAAAAACCCAAAACGACACGCTTTAAAACTGGCCAGTCAGGAAACCCAAATGGTCGGCCCAGGGGATCATCCAACCACGAAACTGAACTTCGGCAGATGGAAGAGCAAGCCATGATGCTGGCTGCAAACATGGCTGACACCATTGCGGAAATGCTCTCTCAGGCACTGACCGAGGCGGAAGGGGGTCAATTAATCCCTCTCGTTAAAACAATTGTCGGGGTGGCTAAGGAAGGCGTTGCAGAGGGCGAGATTGGCCCCTCCTCAGTGGCTGTGCTGAGGGGCTGGTTTAACGATGTAGATGGAGGGAGCTTCTTTGAGCACGTTGGGCTTTCTAAAAATTGTTCCTGGGAAAACTTCCGTAAACATTACACCACCGGAGGGCGGATCGATCATGAGCGTCATGCAAGTGATTTGGTGACCTTTCCCCCTATAGCGCAGCGCATCGCAGAACTCCGTAAAGGGGCAGCCTGAAAACGCCTGTAAGTAGGGCTTGGCTGAAAGCAAACCAAAAAGGATTTCGAATTAAATGCCGCGCTGTGCATTCTACTCAACGATCGGCGAAGTGCCTTCGATAAGTGTTCACCAATGGCTGAATGGCGGGCATATCCCAGGCGTTGTTGGGGATTTGAAGGTAGAGTGGTTACCCATGCACCTTGGCGGTCGGCGTCCATGGTTGGTTTGCCCGATATGCGAACATAGGCGCCGGGATATTTTTGTGATCCGCAATCAGTACATTTGCCGGGTGTGTGGCCACCTTGTCTATGAGAGCCAGCGTGAACAACCATTCTTTCGATCTTTACGCAAAGCCCAGAACATCCGCCTCAAGCTGGGCGGTAGTCCAAATATGACGCTGCCATTTCCGCCCAGGCCTAAGCGTATGCGCCGGAGAACGTACGAGCTTTATATGTGCCAGCATGACGTGGCATTTGGGGGGTACGTCGAGGGGTTGAGGGCGCACTTGAGATAGGTCCGCGCCTGTTGAAGAACGACACCCTCTCCGCAGCGGTGGCCGCCATCATGGGCAAGGCCAAGCTTCATGGGCTGGATGTGCAGAAACAAGAGGTCACAGTGACCGGCGAGCTGCGCCTGAAAACCATGAGCGACGAACAGCTTGAGGCCCGTCTGGATGGCCTACTGAAGGCTTTGGGCCGGAAATAGGTTGCTCTAGTGAGCACACGTCTACGGGTAAAAGTGTTGATTATAAAGGGCTGGCAACCTCCCAAAGACATTCATAGACATTTAATATTGTCATGGCTACAATGCCTCTACCCGGTAATTCCTTAGGGTTAGTGTCTTTCAGGAGATAAGCTGCGTGTACCGTAGCCGCCCCTGGGTTCGGGAACATAAAGCTCGCGTTTGCGGGCTTTATTGTTTTCCAGGGCATTTTTTCTTTGAATACCAGTCATCCACGAACCTGACGACCTTCTCGATGGGCGCACAGAATTGGTCATCATTGTGTTCAAAATGACGAAATAAAGACCAGGAAATGAAATCTACTGCCTGCAACCCAAACTCATCATGAGATTCGGCGTGGGTGATACTAAGATCCTCATTATGTCCACATTCGGTATAGAGCTGAGTTTCGATATACCCATCGAATTTCATCTTGTGATGGGTCTCTTTGCTTCTCTGGTCGACAGTGATGTTGAGAGAACCCTTATAAAGCGGGTAAGAGCGGACCAGCATTTTACCTGCAAGCCAGTTGTAGGCGATCCCATACGGGGCATTCATAATGTGGTCACTAACATTCGACTTTTTTGCCACACCATAAAAGACCTGCACAGGCGCATGCGTAATGGCGTTCAGCATTTCCGTGACCCAGTATTCTCGCTTTTTTGATATTGCCTCAGGGATTCTAGGATTGTGTTTTGAGCTCCACAGGGAAGTACCCTTTATCTCGATGTCCTTGGGCCACCCCTGACTAATAAGTTGAGCTTTAACTTTCCACACACGTTTTTTGAGTGACTTTGGATACTGCGTGGCAAGCGCCGCGATCAGCATGAAGTTGCTTGAACGGTCGGCGGTACCAAACTCTCCCGATTCATCAATATAGATAAATTGCTCAGGCATCGTTCTGATTCCGCATTTTCACCTCAGACCCGTCATTGACAGCTTGTCCGCCCTTCATTTTGTTAATCAACGCCATAGTATCAAGAAACTAGCACCATGCAACGATACCATCACCAAGGTTTCTATTGCATCCACGCGACCAAGGCCTCGCTCGATGACCGGCTACGCCCGTCGGGCAGCCGACTGAGAAGATGGTAACTACCGGGTAGTCTGAAATGTGCACGTCGACCAGTAGCCATGAATCCCGCTTCGGCGGAGTTTCTTTTGCTGTTTACGCATTTCTGATAGTGTTCAACACTCATTGCTTGAACGAAAGACTGAAGAGTTCCGATGACAATTAATGCGACTCCCCCAGGCGGGCTTAGTAAGGAGCTGTTGCCTCACATTGCTGTAGTCGGTGTTGGGAGAGCTGGCATCAACGCCGTTAATAATTTGATAGACGGCTCTCTGGAGCACGTCGTTTTTATTACGGCACATACTGATGCACAGGCTTTGGCCTCCGCACGGACGAACCGGCGCATTCAACTCGGGGCAGAGATGACCCAAGGGCTTGGCACGGGCGCAAAACCGGAAGTCGGTCGGGCTGCGGCGGAAGAAACCATCGACCATATCCGTGAGCAGCTCAAGGGGTCGCACATGGTGTTTATCGCGTCCGGCATGGGCGGTGGCACCGGCACCGGGGCGGCTCCAGTGATCGCACGCGTAGCCCGTGACTTGGGTATCCTCACCGTCGGCGTGGTCACCAAGCCGTTCGCGTTCGAAGGCATGCACCGTTCGCGCATCGCGGATCGTGGGATCGAAGAGCTCGAACAGTACGTTGACACCCTCATCATCATTCCAAATCAGAACCTGTTCCGCGTCGCCAATGAAAAGACCACGTTCTCCGACGCCTTCAAGATGGCAGACGAAGTGCTTTACTCGACTATTCGCTGTGTGACCGATTTGGTGTTTATGCCAGGACTGATCAACCTTGATTTTGCAGATATTCGTGCCGTCATGAGCATAATGGGCAAAGCGATGGTAGGGATTGGTGAGGCTAAAGGAGAGCGGCGTGCACAAGATGCCGCGGAGGCAGCAATCTCCAATCCACTTCTTGATGACGCTTCCATGAACGGGGCAAATGGTGTCTTGATCAACATTGCCGGTGGCACGGACATGACGCTGTTCGAGGTAGACGAAGTTGCTAATCGAATACGCTCTGAAGTTGACGCAGATGCTTACATCATTTTCGGATCTACCTTCGATGATAGCCTAAACGGCAAAATCAGAGTGTCGTTAGTGTCACAGGCCGCACAGAAAGACAGACCAAAGAGAACACGATCAGATCAGCTTTCAGATAACTTCATCCCAAAACAAACGGGCTTAGCCACTTTTGAAGTAGGCGAAGGCGGGCTTATTGAAGCATCTGCTTTCAAGGCCCCTTCATCTGGCGACGATATCGAACTCTTGGAAGCCTTGCATCCAGAGTTGGTAGGCGTGTCTGAGGATCTCATTAAACACCTTCAAGGTACAAACGCACATCCATACCTGCTGAGTTTGGCCGAGCAATACCATAGCGCAATCAAAAAACCACTGGGGGAAATTAAGTTTGGCGTCCTTGCCCATCGGGGACTACGTCTTCAACATGCAGCAGACTCAATAATCCGAACAGTACATAACAGTCTTCTTCCAGGGCTGGAGGGCCACCAGGTGGAAGCGCTGTCCTCCCTCATCGCTTCCAATGGCCCGTTTATTCTAGGCACCCATCAGGGCCGTAAGTTTCTTGAAGACACGAGAGCATTCAACTATCAGGCTAAGGACGCCAAAGCGTATATCAACTTCGCAAAAGAATTTTCTCAGAGCCTCTCAGAAGCAGATGATGTTGCCACGGTTGAAGCACGGACATTTATTGCTGACCTTAACCAAGCCAGTACATCTGAAAATCCGGCCCTTCCTGAAGTGCAGCTTGCACATTCAAGTAACCAAAATTTCTTGTCTCTTGTCGGTCGGGTAGCCATAGCTGCAGTAAGTGTCGGCGGTGGCGGCTTGATTGCATCGGGGATTTCATCGAGTGAAATCGGTTCAGTTGCAGTTACTGATATTGCCGCATTAGTAGATGCATCGGCGCGTTTTATATTGGCGAATGAAGCCACCTTACTGGGGTTGGCTGTTTCAGCCCCTGAAACACTAGGTTGGATCAACCATCTGATAGACGTCCTCAAAATGAGATCGAAAGGTTAATGTCAAGCAGGCCGAGCCGCCGTAGAGGGCTCCGAAAAGACGTCGATCACCATTACCGGGGCAAAGGCGACCCGGCAAGGGCTTGAGCCTACAAACGACCCTGACGCCATCAGGCGCAAAGTCAGTTTCATTACCGGATCAGTTCCCAACATCAAGGATTGCTGGGTCGGCGTCAATCCAGCATGCGTTTCCGGCCCCCTGAGATGGCCTTGAGAACGCCCAGTTCCTCCGCCGCCTTCATAGCCTCAGAGAGGCTCACAGGCTCTCCTGTGGGCCCTATGATCCTGATGGGCAGGTCCCGCCTCAGTAGCAAGGGCGATGGTGTTGAGCGTGCCGCAGCTCTTGCTATTCCAAAAGGCTACCACCTCATCAGCGTCATCGACGATCTGCTTGAGGGCTGTAGCCTTTCACGTCATCAGATTGAGCAAATCATAGCGGCGTGGTTGCCACCCAATTATTGCGGATATTCACGGCCTCTTTATATTCGATCTGATCCGAGTCGATAAGAATGTGAACGTTGGCGTGCTCAGAGTAGAATGTACCGTAGCATTCGACCTTGCCACCCTTATAGCCGGCGTGACGCAGGGGAGTGTCATCTTTCCCCATCTTGCGGCACCAAGCCGCATCCATGTGTGTATCGCGTTCGATTATCCAACCCTGATTATTCAGAACGCGGGCCGTGTTTGCCACCGACATCAATTTCCTCCGTTCACGTTGCTTCTGGAACACACCGGCTAGGCCGGCGACCCAATTTAGTAGTCGTCATCATCTTCATCCGGCGAGGCGCCACCCATAATCCGCCTCTCTTCCTGCATCTTCCGAACGAACTCGGGACCGTTGTCGATAAGGTGGCTGCCATCGTCTTTCGGCACGTGATCGTCTGGATCGGATGCGGAGATATTCGATCCGCTTTCCTCGCGGACCACGTCCAAGGTCGCCCGGCCGAGCCCAAGGCCAGTATGGCTTTTCATGTCCATATGGCAGAGGTGCAGGTAAGTGATGGTTTCGTACCCGTGGGGCACCTCAACCTCCTTGAAACTCATCGAGCCGACTTGATCGCCGTCGCTGTCCAGCACGACGGCCTCGGTGCCGTCGAATTTGATCTCATATTTATTGCCATCCTTGGCGATAAACTCCGCCATCTGCAACTCTCCCTCGCGTTGGGCATCAATGTTCGCCCCTGTATTCCCCTATGCTCTTAATCTCAGGGATGATTAGGTCATGCAGAATTTCGCTTGGGAATCGCCCGTTCCAACGCTGGTTCTGGATCTTTTCCAACGGCTCATTCGAGGCGCTAAAACCGCACGTAAAATAGGAAAGGAGGGCCTCTGCACTAGAAATCACGACACTAGGAAAGAGCCGGGCAACGGCGGGCAAATGTGGCGCCGCGCGGAGATGAGCGGCCGCCCCACCGCCATGTACGCACTGAAATAGTGGGCTGCATATGTCATCCACTGTCGGCTCGCACACGGGCTCGACCGCCTCGGTGACCACCATTTCTGGGAGATAGGGCAAGAATTCGGGTTCGTAGGGTTGCTGTCGAATGGTGAGGTCAATGATGGTGAATGGAGGAGCGCCGATCCAGACATGACCAGTAATTGGCGGTTCGTCGAGGGGCCAGAAGTAGCGCGTTCGGAGCCCAGATTCTGCAGAAAAACGAGCCGTCACCGCTCCTTTTACCATGTAATTCCAAATACCGAGACGCTCCAGCACGCGTGAGACTGCCATCGAAAGATCGACACAGGCCCCCAAACGTCCCTCTGCAATCAGTTCCGCATGAAAAATTCGGGCGACAATCGGGACGATACGCCGCACACGAGCCAGATATTCCGGAGCATAGTTTTGCTGTTTCACAAACGCTGCATAGGCGTTCAGAAATGAGGGATCCCTGCGCTCGTACGCCAAGAAGTTCGGCATATCATAGAAGCCGGGTTCGCTTGCATTGATACCCAACTGGGTGAAAATCCCGGTGAGCCGATCAACCGATTCCATCCAAAATCCTGAATCCCTGGGCAAGTTCTGGACATTGATGGTCGCCGGTCTCTCGCTCCCGGCAACTGGCCACCTCATGAGCATATTGGGTATCGCGTCCGGCGTTGTCATCACCGCCCGGGCAGCCCGTTTTCTGTCGAGCACCTTTCGCCTTTTCGACTTCGATTTGGGCATGGCTATATGTTTTCTCCTGCCGCCTGCATTTCTGGGGAAAACCGGGGATTGCTTATGGGGATGGCTTTCTGTTTTATAGATCGAGCCATGACGGCCCCCCTGGAGGTTGTTAAGGCTTTGGCGATTGAAATTGCCAAATATTTTCTGGGCATTGGGTCATCAAGTAACTGAAAGTGAAAAATAAAAGGCAATGTTTACGCGAACACCTAACAAGCTGACCGGAGCTACGCGTCTTTTTTGCCGTGAGGTGAATTCTGACACTTCCCCCTGTTATGTTCCAGTCCTTCCTGATATCCATGCCAAGCCTAGGGCGTGCTTCATAAACGTGCGCGCGAAAGTAGCCCAGGATGGCGGAAAAGAATTGAATGGCTGGCAGTTGTGGACGTGGCCCAAGGTGTTCATAGAGGCCGAGCATCATTGCGTTTGGAAATCACCGGAGGGAAACCTTATTGACGTAACGCCGAAAGAAAATGGCGAGAAACGTATTGCATTTCTTCCTGACCCTGCCGTCATGTATGACCATGAAAATCACCGCCGTATTGATAACATCCGAAAAGCGTTGTCGATAGATCCAGACATCGACGAATATTTAAACCTCGCTGCAAGCCTGTACCGGCTAATCGAGGATGGTTCTATGGGTACGGGTTTGACGGCAAAGGTCCTGGCGCGAGACCTTTCTAATCTGCAATCTCGGCGCACCCAAATACACGGCAGGCTTACCCGGCGATACATCAAACCGAAAGATTTTTGTCCCTGTGGCAGCGGAAAGAAATACTTTCGTTGTCATGGGAAGTTGAAGGATAAATGACCGACACCTGGATCACTTTCGCCGCGACCTTTGGGAGTTTGCCGAGCGCCCGCAAGACCTCCTCGACTTGATCGCCTACTGGGATGAGTGCGGACAGTTTGGAACGCACACCGAGATGATGGCGCTCAACATCGATCAGAAATTAAAGGAGGCAAGCACACAGCCCGTTCGGCGTAGGGATAGGCTGGACTTGGAGCAAGCGCGCGTGGGCGCCCAGGCCATTGCCGCTGCAATGACGTTGAGTCACAGGAGCTTTGTCGTTTTGCCGGATGCCCCGGCCAACCTTGGCCACCGCTTCAACGCCTTGGCTCCCGAAGAAGTCTTGCCAGCGTTGGGTGTTTTGGCTGGTGGCGGTGCGTGTGTCGCAGGCTAGGTAGGAAACGGGCTTGTGATCTTGTGGCGGGTCAAGGACCAATGCGATAGGAGTAGTCTTTTCCAGGTAATTCGTCCCCATATAGACAGATATCTTCCAACGCCCCGTGGAGGGCACCCCCTACACCAGCAATATCTTGAAAACGGTTTACAATTCGCTTCGACTCTTTTGTGGATGGCTTTACTCCATTCCTGACGTCCTTGATGAGATTCATAACAGACTGCACCATGGTCCGATATTCTGCGGATGCCTTCGCTCTTTTGGGTTCGAGAAACCCTGCTTGGCTCCATACTTCTGGGGTGGGACGTAAGTCAGCCATGCTTGCAGAAAAAATGGCGTCAAAGGCATCTTCATTGGATTTGATGCCGCGCTTATATTCTTGCTCAAAGAACTCTATGGAGACACGCAGCTCTCCAGCCATTAAACAGGCCGCGACTTGACGTTGTTTATCAAACATCATCTGAGTTGCATATGCTGCCCCGTAAAAGCTGATCGCTCCGCCAAGCAAAGCTGAAACTAATGGCAACCCTGTTCTTGATGTTAAGGCATTGCACAGAGCTTTGATGGCAGAAATCAATAAGTTCAGCCACCGCGCCAGAGTTTCCATTAAACGTCATCCAATAAAGTTTATTTAGGGTTTGAAACATCCAGCACACGAACGACAATCCGGTCATTTGGAACCATCACCTCCAATGTCGCGCGGAGTTCATCAATGGTCTTGGGCTTCGTAATCCCCAGCTCTTTCGGAACTGCCGCTAGGTTTTTTCCGCCGAACCACAGCACCAAAAAGATACCATAGCCGTTCGTAGCAGGATCGTTGGCATACTTTTCTACCAACTGTTCTCCCATACTGGTCCAGACTTCGGAATTATCTTCCCGTTTGATTTCGATGGGCAAAGTCCCTATGTTTCTGGCCGTAAGGCGAATGTCCACGCGCTTATTATTTGCCGCACGCGCTTCAGGATCTGACAGGATTCCGCGCGCCTGCACGGCCGGACGCATCAAGTCCAACAGTGGGTCACGGCAATCATCCTCTATCCTCGGCGCATCCGGCTTTCCCCGCTCAGCTAGGCGCCAAAAATACTTCCACCGATTTGTATTGGTTCCATGGATAGTCGGCGCAATGTCATCCAAGATATCTAGAGTGATGGCCTGTAAATCCTGCATATTCGCCGGGGCACCATCCGCAAGCAGATTGCACACCTGCTGCACATCCAGTGCAGCAAAGGTTTTATCCCGCATATTCTTAGCCTGCTCCGCTCTGGCATGCCGTAGATGGTCATGCCATTCATGCAAGCTAGGTTCCACGCAGAGTTGTTTGAATGCGCGCGCCGCCTCTATTGTAGGCAATCCAGACAAAGAAGAAATGAGCTTCCTTATTTCTCGGGCGGCATCTTCATCTGCATCACTTCTCCTTAAATATCCCGTTCGCAGGTTCGACACATTTCTATACATCTTGCCCAAAATTGAAATGGCCGCCTGAAGTATCGGTGCGCCATCCATCCCGTTGAGCAAAGTGCTGGCACCCGCTAGCAGCACGTGATAAGCCGACCACATATCCCGCGTATTCCTACATATCTTTCGCCCCAAACGTTCTGCGTATGTTTCAGGATCAAAGAGCGTAGCCAAGGCAAGCCACAGCGTATGCTTTTCTCCGCGAAGCATATTGTTTTCAAGCGCGTTAAAGGCAATAACGCGCAAGGGCTCAGGATCACCGTGTTGCAACAATATTGTCAACATTTCACGAAGAATTTTTGGTGGCAATGCTGGATCTTCGCGCAGCATTTTAGTGATCAGAGACAGTACCAAAGGTGTGTTGGGTTCTTCCGTCTTATTGACATACAGACCTGTCAGGTGCTGAGTTTTGCCAGCCGCCAACTCAGCTTGCCAAATGTCACCGAGAACAGCTTTGCCCAAGTCTGGCCGATACGCATATACCCAGTCGTCCCAATCTTGCTTATGACGATCAGCTGGCCATAAAAGTCGGTATGCCAACGCCGCCTTAAGACTTTCATCCGGTAATTCGAGAAAGTCTTCTAGCGAGCGTTCGGCAACAATGTCAGCGCCCGCCAAAATCGGAAAGGTTACGTGATACCGCCGTGACCGGGCATTTAACTTTGCGATATCCAAAGGGGTATGCTGATCAGCACTGTTTAGCAAAATTTCGAATCCAGAAACCATGGCTGATGCTATTTTTTCGTTCGTTGATTTGGAAATGCGTTCAAATGGCGGATTATCACGATCTGCCTCATTTGAATAGCCAAACCAATACCTAGCTCCCAGGTCGAGGTTCTGAATGGACCTCCCCTCACGCAACGCATCAAGCTGTTCGATAAGTATTGTCACATTCGCAGTACGCTTGGCTACACGCCCATCCCGATGCTTGTGCTCATTTTGTTTATACTCGAAATAACGATCGAAAAGATTGCAGCGAAGCATTATTTCCAAAGTGGTTTGAAAGCGTGAGTTCTGATCAACGAAATCAAACAGATCCTCTAGTGCGACTGGTAAGCTCCTTGGCTCCGCACGAACAACCATGCTTGACGCTTCGGTAAACAGCATATCCGCTTTGGATTGAATCGTTTCCCCTTCGGCCATGGTCAGGAGGGTAATGCAAAAATCTTTGGGCTGGTCTGCGTGCAGAACACGATATCCAAACTTGTAAGCCGACCAACTTCCATCCTTTGATGGCTCAGCATGCGCAAACCAATGACGAAACAAGGCTTTATAAAGCTTCCGTTCCTCAATATAGGCCTTTATGAACTGGGCGTGTTCCTTATCCAGCTGTGCGTGACCATGCTTATCCAAGTACAACCCAAGCCAGTCGTAAATGGTGGCCAGCGATGTCCTATCACCGTGCTGTGTTAACAGGCGCACCACCAAGGCGCCGACCACATGCCTCGTGTCAAAATCGCTTAACTCCTCCATTTTGTCTGGCCGGTTAATCATGCCTTGAGCTAGTGCGGGTAACGCACTATCTGGCGTCTGGTCCAGAAGTTGATGGCGAATGAATGTCCTAAAGTTTGTCAACGTGGTATGGCGACTGCTGACGAAATATTCTACGGCCTGATTCGGGCTGATCGTGCCTGGATATAGCTGACGCAAAAGTTCCGCACGCAAAGCCAAGTCGTCATCGTTGATTTTCCCGGAATGGACCTCATCCAAAATGGTCCTTAACTCGCCAATCCGCTCCGGACAATTGTTGGCAAACGCAGACAATGCATTGTCTTTAAGCCGACTCATTTCGGGGCGTGACGTATCGTGTATAAATACCAACAAATCGTCCCCCAACTCCGGCAGTTGAGAGCCATGCTCCAAAGCGGTGAGAACGACGCTGACCAAGTGGGCATCATCTTCGTTATGAAGAATTTGGCGGAACTCTGATGCCATGCCTGCGCACGCCAGGCCGCCTAGCGACGGCGTGTGCCATTGTCCCGCCCGAAACCAGGGATCATCATTGGTAGCGTGTTCGCGCAAAGCACTCAATGCGGCTATTTTTGTGCCGTCAGGCCATTGTGCCACATCTCCATAAATCATGGCACCGAACGGATCGGCTAGCAAAAGCCTATCGCCGTGTTGGGGCAACAGTGCAATCAGCCATGCATATACGTCACGAAGATGGGATAAAGTCCCACCATCTTTACCTAAAACCAAAGACAGGGCGCGCCCCAGCGATAGCTGGCTGCTTATAATTCTTCGTGCCAGGGCTTTCGCCGCCAAAAAGTCCCCCGTCATTTTGTGTTGCGGCTTTACGCATTCAGCCATCGTAGAGGCGAACAACTTGCGCCGTGCGGCAATGCTGGCGGCATCATGGTCTATGTGCGTCAATTCCTGAATTGGGACATAACCAGCATCTTTTCCGGAAACCTTTGAAAGAGAGAGGCCTTCCGTGTTGCTGAACACATGGATTGCTGACAAGTCCTCAGCTGCGGCCATCAACCGCTCGTCCGTCAATTTGTCGCCATGTACGCGAGCATGTTGCTCGTTTTTCTCACCAAGCAGCAATTTGGTGGATTGTTCCAACAGCTCTGTTCGAGTTTCCGGCCACCCGCCACTATCCTTGTAAACCTTCAGATACAGCTTAAGGTTTTCAGGATTGGAGAGGGTCTCACCCAACCCCCGTTGCCTGGCACCGTCGAGGAATGCCTCAACATTGTTGATCTGTTCTGCGGCTATGATTTCGACATCCCCAGGCGACAGCGGTTGCAGATCGAGGATGTAAACCGGTTCATCAGCGGCGGCCCGACTCAACGCTCTAACATCGCTGCCCTCATGCCACTCCGTTGTCCGGCACGACATACGAACTTTTGGCGAGTCAAGGCTTCGCAATTTACCAATGATGGCGGACATGACGGATTGACCTGCGATTTCCGCGCGATGTTCATCCAATGCGTCCAGGTAGATAGTTTTGCCTTGCAAGGCTTCATTCGGTTCGTGAAGAAAATCGCTGACATTGAAGCAGACAGCGTTGTCCTCTATGGATGAAGCTTGTTCGAATTCCGTCGTCTTGCCTAGTCCCGGCCCTCCCAAAACAACGACGGCATGCCGGTCCATATATGAGGACAAAGACTGCGCGCCGCCATCCGGGCCAGCCGGTTCGATCAGTTCGAAATATCTCTTTACGATCGGCACAACGCAGCCTTTATTAACTTAAATTAAACTGGCTGAGACTCTGCCCTGATTCGCTGCTAAATCAAAGAATTGTAGAGTCCAAAAGCATGTTGCGGGGTGCCCTATGGGTGCCCCAGCTCAGAGTGCGCAAGGACGCACGGCTTTGCCGTGACATAACTATATGATATTTTTGATGAAAATGGTGCCGCCGGACAGAATCGAACTGTCGACCTCACCCTTACCAAGGGTGCGCTCTACCCCTGAGCTACGGCGGCACATGCTGTGAAAGCGGGCGGAACATGCCATACGCTTCCTTGAAACGCAAGCATCCTTGACGCGTTTTTTTCCCCGGCCCAAGGTGGCGGTCGCAATCTTGTTCATAAGGCCCCCTTTTCATGACCGACGACGACGCGCCCGCACCCAAAATCGCCCCCAAAACCGCCCCTAAAAGCACCCGCAAAAACGATGCCGAAGCGGCGCTGCACGCGGCGTTGCGGGCCAATTTGCACAAACGCAAACAACAGGGCCGCGCCCGAGTGGGAGAACCAGCGGGAGATCAGAAAGCCCCTGCGGATCAGGCCGAAGGCGAAGGTTGACCTTGTGGGGGGCGGCTGCATGGGCTAAAAGCCGGGGAAATCTTTAAAAAAGCGGGCATTTCATGGATAAAATC
>JANLGW010000042.1 GCA_024653965.1 Rhodospirillales bacterium | reverse complement strand
CTTTTGGTCGGCGGTTTTTTCTTCGGCTTTGACCACGACCTTTTCCAATTCTTCACGGCCCCACACGTCGGCCAGCGCGGAAACGCGGTCTTCGACGTAGGTGATGGATCGCGCCACCTTGGTAACACGCTGGCTGGTCAGATCCTGGAAACTGCACGCTTGGATGATGTTCATGTCGTTTTCGGACAGTTTATCCAACAGCGCCGCCTGTTTTGGGTCGGTCAGCGTTGCGCGCAGTTTAGTGATGACGTCCTCATTGCTTTCGGCGCTGGCCATGATGGAGTTGGAGGCATCGTCGGTCGCTTTGATCACCGCATCCAATTGATCGGACATGGTTACAAATTGATGATCTTCGTCGGCAGGCCTGGAAATGGTGGCGATTTCCAAACGAACGCGATTGATGTACTTGAGCAGGCCCATCAGCTCTGTGCGCAGAGCTTCAGTTTCAATATGTTCCATTGGTGCCGTCATGTGTTGCCGCGTCCCTTCGTTTCTTCAGCCCCAATCGGCGCTTATTGCGCCGTTGCTCATACTCAATCGGCAACGCGCGGCGGCGCTGCGACCATGATATTCAACATAACGTATCCGGAAAGTTTGTTAAAGGCCGTAAAAAAAACGATTTTTAAGGGGGGGGGGCTTGGTCATCTTGGTCGGCATACTTTAGAGGATGATGATCTACAAATTCTACCCATCAGGGCGGGATTTCATGAAACTCATCATGGCCAGCGCCTGCAGGCGGCGGCGTTGCTCTTCGGGCAGTTCTTCCAACATTTTGGCCTTATTGGCGCGAACTTTTAGGGCCTGATCGATGAGGTTCTGGCGGTCAGGCGTTTTCATACGCCCGCTCACGGCTTGCTCAGCCTCAAGTAAACGGGCGTTGATTTCATCGCGGGTGGGCGGCGCAGGCTGGCGAGCGATTTGCGCGCCCGGGGGCGTACCAGGGGGCGTACTGGCGGGGGGCAAGTCGGGGAAGTGGCGTGAGGATTGCGAGTGTTGTCGGAGGGCAGCCTTGGCTTCCAGGGCCGCACGGGCTTTTTTGTCCAAGAACAAGGACATTAAGGTTTTGCCCAGTTTGGCCATGGTAGCGGTTCCCGAAGTGTTTAGCGGCGCCATGGTAATCCGATTCCCATCGGTGCGGCAAATTGGCGTAATAACCTGTTGAAAAAGATGCAAATGTACTGGTGTTTTATGGTGTGCAGGCGTATAGCCATGCCTAATGGGGCATGGAGTCCCTTCAACCTCATTTTCACCTATCG
Organism: Rhodospirillales bacterium; assembly: GCA_024653965.1. GTDB lineage: Bacteria > Pseudomonadota > Alphaproteobacteria > Rhodospirillales > Magnetovibrionaceae > JANLGW01. The sequence goes on along the minus strand of JANLGW010000042.1, from coordinate 767 downwards.
CAAACGCAGGTTAGCGGGTGTGATATCACAAATGCTTAACACAAAAAGGATGGCGCTTTATCAACGCGCGCAGTAAGTTACGGACCATGATAAAAAGGAACAGAAACGCTAAGATCATTGCCACGCTTGGGCCTGGCCGATCTTCGGAAAAAGATATCGCTGAACTGATTGAAGCCGGTGCAGACGTCTTTCGTTTAAATTTTTCCCACGGTGCGCACGAAGATCATCGTCGCCGCTATGACACCATCCGCAAACTCGAAGAACGGTTTGGCCGCCCCATCGGCATCTTGATGGACCTGCAAGGTCCGAAGCTGCGTGTGGGCGAGTTCGAGAACGGTTCCATCCGGCTTGAAAAAGGTCAGCCGTTCCGCCTGGAACTGACCAACGTCAAGGGCAACGAAACGGTGGCTTCGCTGCCGCACCCCGAAATTTTTGCCGCCCTGCGCCCCGATATGGAGTTGCTGCTGGATGACGGCAAGATCAGGCTGCGTGTCGATAAGGCGGGCAAGGATTTTGCCGAAACCGTCGTCGTAATCGGCGGCAAACTGTCGAACAACAAGGGCGTCAACGTGCCCAGCGCCATTTTGGAATTGTCGGCGATGACCGACAAGGATCGCGCCGACTTAGAAGTCGGTTTGCAGATGGGCGTGGATTGGGTGGCGCTTTCGTTCGTGCAGCGCCCCAGCGACGTCGAAGAAATCAAGAGCATCGTCAAAGGCCGCGCGGGCGTTATGGCCAAGCTGGAAAAGCCGTCGGCCATCGAACAC
>JANLGW010000090.1 GCA_024653965.1 Rhodospirillales bacterium | reverse complement strand
GGTACTGCATTTGGGGTATTTATGGCTGATCGTCGGCCTGGGCGTGAAGGGCATGGCGGATTTTGGCCTGATAGAGCAGGCGAATGCGCTGCATGCGCTGACCATCGGGGCGATTGGCACCATGACCTTAGCCATCATGACTCGCGCCTCGCTGGGACATACGGGGCGTTCAGTCCGCGCTCACCCGTTGATCGTCGGGGCTTACGGATTGTTGAGTCTGGCCGCGTTGGCGCGTCTGGCGGTGATGGTATGGCCAGGGGCGACCCTGGAATGGGTGGTGGTTTCCGGTGTGGCGTGGATATCGGCGTTTGCGATCTTTTTTGTGATTTACGCGCCGATGTTGATGCGCCCACGCATCGATGGCAAACCGGGCTGAGGTTCTTTCTTTGACAGAATACAAGGTATTGTGTCTCAATTGGCTTGCCGTTAAAAAACGCCCAACGATGGCGTCAGGAACGGCATCGATTTATTAATTTTTGAGGACCCGATGGCCCCGCAATCTTCGAACCGTATCCGCGACCATTTTCTGGCGTCGGCAAAACTTAAACAGGAACTCGCAAGCGGGGACATGCCCAAAACCGTGGCCGAGATGGCGGCGCGTATCGTGGCATCGTTGCAAAAAGACGGTAAATTGATGCTGTGCGGCAATGGTGGTTCCGCTGCGGATGCGCAACACTTAGCCGCAGAGCTTTTGGTGCGATTGCGCGCCAGTTTTAACCGTCGTTCTTTGCCGGCGCTGACGCTGGCCACCGACACCTCAACCCTGACCGCTTGCGGGAACGATTTTGGTTTTGACGATATTTTTTCCCGCCCCCTGGAAGGTTTGGGCCGCGCGGGCGATGTGTTGCTCGGCATTACCACTTCGGGCAGTTCGCCCAACGTGATTAAGGCGCTAACGGTGGCGCGCGCGATGGGCATCACGACCTTGGGTTTTTTGGGCAAAGATGGTGGCGCGGCTTTACCGCTGTGCGATGTGGCGTTGGTGGTGCCTTCAGATCAAACCGCGTTGGTGCAAGAAGCGCACATCAGCGCGGGTCATGCGTTGATCGAAGCCATCGAAAACCAGTTGCTTGGCGGCTGAAAGGCGCGTCCTTGAGCTTTTACCGTACCCTGCCTGATGATCGCCCCAAAACTTGGTTTGAGGAATTCCGCGCTGAAGTGGTGAGCGATCACCAGCAACTTTTGCAGTGTCGCGCCGAGCGCGAGGCGCGTGGCGACTGGTCGTTCGAACACGCGGTAAAGCGCACCCAGGAATTTTATGTGGAGCGCTTTACGGGCTATCATCGTGTGGGTTCGATTTCGCTTGAAGAACTAAACGCCTTACAGGGTTTAGTCGAAGCCTTAGGCAGCGATACATTTATCGTCGAGTGATCGCATTGTTCTGTATTCGGTATTTGGGCTTGTGGTGACGGGATTAATCGTCGCCTCCGCCATCTCCACCACCATCACGTCCACCACCACGCCCGCCTTCATTGCCCCCGCGTTCGGCTCGGCCCTCGCGTGAAAAACGGCTTGAACGGGATTCTTGATCGCCATTGTCTTGATTGTTGCGGTTGCCCTGGTTTGCGTAATTTTGGTTCTGGTTTCCCTGAGACCAGCCCCTTTGGTAATCCTCCCCTTGATTTTGCCCGCCCTGGTTTTGATAACCTTGGTTGGGAAAGTTGCCGTATTGCGAGGTGTTCTCAGGTGCGGCATCCATGGTTTCGCTGTCGTCGGCCAGGGCGCGGGGCATGCCGTTTAAGGTCATGGGCAGGGACGTCAGAGCAAGGGTCAATACGGCCAGGTTCATCGTGTTGCGTGCGGTCATAGTGAGGTCTCCCGTTAATTTTGAGGGGATGCTATGGCGGCACAGGTGAACCGAGGCTGAATAAAAGACGTGATTTTTTAATCCCGACCATGGTTGATTGGGCAGATATATGTTAGGTGTGTGCAAACAAACACAGAAACAGAAGAGCTAAGCCATGAAAATCACCGAAATCGCCCGCGTTCAGGAATACCTGCGCAAGAGCCTATCCAACAATCGTATCGTTGTGAAACCGCCCGTCAAAGAAAGCGCACCCGTCGAAGTTTACATCGGAGACGAGTTCATCGGCGTTCTGTATAAGGATGAAGATGAGGGCGAAGTGTCGTATTCGTTGACGATGACCATCTTGGAAATGGACCTGCCGTCCATCGGTGATGTGCCCATCATCGGGTCCTGACTGGATATCCCTTTTTGGGGTAAGGTTGGCGGGAATTTTATAGGGCGGGAGTTTCAACGCCTGAACGATTTAATTCTGCGATCAATTTGATTTTGAGCCGGTCAAGCCCGGCTTCGGTGACGCTTTCGCATCGGGCCACTAAAACCGCTTGTGTGTTAGAGGCGCGCAGTAGCCACCAGCCATCTTCGTCGGTTACGCGGACGCCGTCGATTTCGTTCACTTCAATGCCGGGGCGTTCGTTTAGGCGTTTTCGCACCTCTTCGATTACCTGGAACTTGCGTGTTTCGGCACAGTCGATGCGGATTTCCGGGGTGTTTAGCATTTGCGGCATGGCGTCGCGCATGTCGGCCAAGCTTTGCTGTGAACTTGCCACAACGCTTAATAGACGCACCGCCGTGTAAACCGCATCGTCAAATCCATAATAGCGATGCTTGAAGAAAATATGAGCACTCATTTCTCCGGCTAAGGGTGCGCCCGTTTCTTGCATTTTGGTTTTAATGTGACTGTGACCGGTTTTCCACATGAGCGGATTTCCGCCTAAGCGTTTGATTTCGTCAAAAAATACTTGGCTCGCCTTTACATCGGTGATGATGGTCGCCCCGGGTTGGTCGTGCAGGACTTCTCGGGCGACCAGCACTAAAATTTGGTCACCCCACAGCACACGCCCCTTGCCATCAACGACGCCGATACGATCGCCATCACCGTCAAAAGCAAAACCGAGATCGCAATTTTTATCAGCGATTAAGGTTTTGAGCTGATCGAGATTTTTTTCGACCGTGGGGTCGGGATGATGCGCCGGAAAATTTCCGTCAATGGGTGCATTGATGATGTGATGCACACCCGGCAGGCGTTTAGTCAACTCGACCACCACGTCACCTGCGGCGCCGTTACCGGGATCCCAAGCAACGGTGAGTTCCCGATCGCCCCGGTAATCATTTAAAATACGCTCCACATATTCAGTGAATACGCTGCGATTTTGTGATGAACCATTTCCATTGATGAATTCACCGGCGGCGGCCATGCGCCCTAAAATTTGGATGTCGGCACCGAAAAATGATTTTCCGCCCAGGGTCATTTTGATGCCGTTGTATTCCGAAGGATTGTGGGATCCGGTAATCATCAGGCCGGCATCGACATTTAATGTCGTGCTCGCGAAATAGAGCATCGGCGTCGGGCCGCACCCAATGCGTACCGTATCGATACCGCTTTTGCCAAGGCCGTCGACCAGTGCACATTCCAGCTGGGGCGAGGTCAGGCGTCCATCATATCCCACAGCACACGTTTTTCCGCCACGGGCCGCCAAAATCGAGCCGAATGCTCGTCCAATGGCATGCATGTCACTCACGTTGAGCGTGTCGCCAACGATACCGCGAATGTCATATTCGCGAAGGATTTCCGGATTGAAATGGTGAGCTTGGACTGTATTCATGTTTAACCTGTTAATGTCGAGTCTTGTAGCTAAAATTACATGAGCTACATCAGCTTAGCTGATGTTTGTTTTTATTTTGTGGTGCAGCGGAAACGATGGCGAATAGGGTAAAGAAGGTCAATTGCCACCATACGGCCCAAATGGAAAAGTTGAATAGGGCGCTACCCCAAAAACCGGCCATCAAAGTGAGTTGAGCTAGCGCGCCTTCGTCATGGGTTCGGATAAACCGTTTGGTCAACCGCCATGCCACAAAAATCAATGTTGCCAACACAGGTAGAAAGCCGACAATTCCCGTTTCGGCAAGCAGTTCCAGCGCCCAATTATGGGGATGAGAGGGGATCAGCGCAGCGGTATTGCCCAGGCCGGGCACGGTTAAGGTTGCGCCAGATAACATTCTTAACTGATCAATGCCATTGCCGAACCACGGGGCTTCGAGGAATCTTTCATAGGCGAATTGCCAAATGCGCTGACGATGGGGGTCAATGAGCCACTCTGGTAGATACATACCCTCTACACTTGCAGCGACAAGAGGTAGGCGCTCGTTGCGCACCCAGGCCAAGATAATGATTCCCGCGATACCGGAGAGAACAAAAAGAATCTTAGTGTGGCGGTATTTGGTAAAGATGATCATGGCCATGCCGGTCACGATCATGGCGAGCAGCCCGGCGAGAGCCGCTCGATTGTGGGTAAGTAGGAGAACGGCGATGGCAAGCGGAGCGTGAGCATAGGCCCAAAATCGCCATTGTCCGCTCAAGCGGCGCCCGGCCCATATTACGATGGGGATCATGCATAGGGTGGGAGCGGCAAAGGCTTTGAATGTAAGCGCCAGGGTTACCACGCTGTTCAAATTCAGTGGGTAAACCATTGGGACGACGCCCAGTAACAATACGGGGATAGATGCGCTCACTACTCCGCTAGTAACCAAAATTTTCCATAAAAGTTCATGGATGTCCTCATGGTTTTTTAAGGCCGCCCATACGAAGACGATGCCTAAAAGAAATACGAATGTGCGTCCGCCAATTTTCAATGACCCGAGAGGTGCCAGCGAAAATGGCACCGTGATGGCCCAGGTTAAGATAATGACGCCTACAAACATGCCGATATTAGATGTGAGCGCTTGTTTGATCAGTTTCCGTATTTCGGCGTTTGTATAATAAAGCGCCAAGGCGCCTGCCAAGGCTAGGCCAAGTGCGGTCTGTTGCGGGGCGACGCCGATCATGCGCAAGGGGATTGCAATGGCGGCCATGATGGCGACAAAAGCAGCAATTTTATTGGCCGGAGTAACCTGAGGGAAAGGCGTGGCTGCTGTCATTATGACCTGGATTGAAAAACGGGAAGAAAATGCAATGGATTAAGGGCTGGATGCGAGTTCATGGGGCGGAATATGTCACTGATGGTAGGACAGAGTCACCAGTTAATGTGAACTGATATCACGGTGGCTGCTTTCAGGCCATACCTGACGGCTTGCATATATGTTCATGCTTTGTTTGCGCCGGCGTGTCGGGCGATATGGAGTTGGATCAGTCATTCATAAATGACCGATAGGTCTGATTCCGAGAGGCGGAATGTATGCATTTGCAATTTCTTGTCGTGATGGCGTAAGCTATGTTCAAGTGATGAACGTAAGTTTGGGGCTATGAAGTTAATGTCTGATTCTAATGAGATGCAAAAGAGCTTAAATCTGGCGGATCATGCAACGCTGAAGCTCTTGGTGGCACTGGAAGAGGGGCGGCCAGCAACCCAGAGGGGGCTTGCCGTACGCATCGGCGTCGCTTTGGGAATGACCAATTACCTCGTTAAACGCGCCGTGCGGAAGGGGCTGGTCAAAGTTGATAAAGTTCCCGCAAAAAGATATGCGTACTATGTTACGCCGAAAGGCTTTGGCGAAAAAAGTCGGCTTGTGGCCCAATATCTTTCCTCGTCGTTATCATTTTTTCGTCAAGCGCGCGCAGAGTATTCCGATCTTTTTTCACAGATTAGGGCGCAAGATCATTCTCGTATTATTTTGTTTGGGGCGGGCGAACTGGCGGAAATTGCCCTTTTGTCGGCCCGAGAAGATAAAATCGACGTTATTGCTATTGTTAGTCCGGGCAGCAATCAGGACGATTTTTCCGGCGTACCGGTTTTTGGCAGTTTGGATTTTGCCGCCGAGGCCGACATTGACGCTGTTGTTATCACCGTGGCGGATGTTCCCCAGGAGGCCTACGATTTTGTGGTTGGGCGTTTTGGTGCCGAACGGGTGTTTGCTGCGCCGTTTTTGCATGTGAAATGTGAATGCAATGGCGGGGGTTTGTGATGAAGGCTTGGTACGTGGTTCGCACAAAATCCCGTTGTGAGGATCGATCTGCATGGCATTTGGAGAATCAGGGTTTTGAGGTTTATCTTCCGCACTATCGCAAGCAGGTTCGCCATGCCCGTTCTGTGAAATCTGTCTTGCGTCCGTTATTTTCTGGGTATCTTTTTGTTCATATGGATTTGGATCAGCAACGTTGGCGCGCCATTAATGGCAGCGTTGGCGTTATTTCTTTGGTGCCATCGGGAGATGCTCCCAAGCCTATTCCTAATGAGATTGTAGATCATATTCGGGCGCGGGAAGATAAGAGTGGTGCCGTAAGTCTGGCACCGCATGGGTTACAAAAAGGCGACAAAGTTCATATGCGGGAAGGGGCTCTTGCAGAGTATGCAGCTTTGCTGGAAGAGGTCTGCGACGAGAAACGCGTTATTTTGTTGCTAAATTTAATGGGGCGCGAAGTGCGGTTGAAAACGTCCATGGAAAATCTTGTGAAGGCCTCGTGAGCGGATTTATATAACGTGCTCTTCCGATAGGATGGCATACTTTTTACAGGGTGAGATGATGTTAATTTCTTCCATCGATGTTGTGTGTGGTAAATAAGTTTGGTGGTGGAATTGGCTCCAATCGTTCCCATAATCCTTTCCGGCGGCTCAGGTACACGGCTGTGGCCGATGTCGCGGACCTTGTATCCCAAACAGTTGCAGGCGTTGTATTCCGACTCCAGCATGCTGATTGAGACCGTACAACGTGTTTCAGGAGACGGGTTTGCCGATCCGATCGTGATTTGCAATACGGAACATCGGTTTATCGTTGCCGAACAGTTGCTAGAAGCGGGCATCAAACCACAAGCCATCGTGTTAGAGCCAGAGGGGCGCAATACGGCACCGGCTGCGGCGGTGGCGGCAATTTTGCTGACGGACAGAGATCCGGACGCAATGATGCTGTTAAAACCTGCGGATCATTTAATCTCTAAGCCAAATGCGTTTGTAAACGCATGTACAAAAGCTCAGAAAGTTGCGGATCGGGGAGCCCTTGTTACATTCGGGATTATCCCTAATAAACCAGAAACGGGTTTCGGCTACATCCATCGAGGCCCGTCCGTGGGTGGTTTCGACGGTTGTTATGACGTCAATAAATTCGTTGAAAAGCCGGATGTGAAAACGGCTGAGGGCTACGTTGCCGAGGGGGGGTATCTGTGGAATAGCGGCATGTTCCTATTTCGGGCGCAAAATTATCTCGATGAGCTTTCCAGGCAGTGCCCAGATATGGTCGACGCATGCCGTCGGGCAATTCATCATGGGTGCCAAGACATGGACTTTTTTCGCCTGGATGAGAGCTCATTTCGCGAGATCAAGGGGAACTCCATTGATTATGCGGTTATGGAAAATGCCTCAAACGTTGTTGTTGTGCCCGTTGATATGGGGTGGAGCGATGTTGGCTCGTGGCCTTCGTTATGGGATGTGAGCGACAAGGATGCATCGGGCAATATTTTGCTCGGGGATATTCTTGCTCATGACGTTGAAGGCTCTTATGTCCGCAGTTCTGGGCAACTCATCGCGGCGGTGGGGGTGAAAGATATCGTAGTTGTCGCCACGGACGATGCTATTTTGGTTGCGCCCATGGGGCGTGCCCAAGAGGTTAAGGCAATTGTAAAAGCTCTTGAAGAAGAAGGTCGGACAGAGCATACGGTGCACAAACGCGTGTATCGACCATGGGGCTGGTATCAATCCATGAAGGCCGACAGCCACTATCAGGTGAAACAATTGACCATTCACGCAGGCGGTGTGTTGAGCCTGCAACGCCACCAGCACCGTTCGGAGCACTGGGTCGTGGTGTCTGGAGAAGCGGAGGTGACGCGTGGTGATGACATTATAAGATTGGCCGTTAACCAATCGACATATATCCCCGCAGGCATGAAACATCGCTTGGAAAACAAGGGCAATGCACCTCTGTGTATTATTGAAGTGCAGACGGGCGATTATCTCGGTGAGGATGACATTGAGCGATTTGAAGATGTTTACGGCCGTCCTTGACGGTTGAGCCGGATGACCACTTTAAGGGTGGGTTTCGTCGGCAATGGTTTCGACTTTTTTATCCGTTGTTAAGAGCCATGTGATCCCGCCGGGAATGGCGAAAAGAACGGCCATCATTCCGAATAAAATGGATAAAACTAAGGCATCGTGTGCCGGAACCCCTACGAGGGCAAAGGCCGCAACCATCGCCCCTTCCCGCACCCCCCATCCAGCGATAGAAATGGGAAGAGTGGTGACCAGCATTACCGGCGGCATTAAAACCAAACAATCCAACACGCTTACATTCAGTTCTATGGATTTTGCAATGAAGTACACTGCGACTGAGCCGGTTACATGGCCCACGATACCCCAGCCTAATACTTGATACGTATGGGTTGGGGATAAAAATGTTCGGCGTGTATCCGCTGCGAGATTTGATAATACGCGGACTAGCTTCCATGATCTAAATCGATAGGGGGCTCGGTCTAGACACATTATAAGAACTACGCCGCCTATTCCCCCCAGTAACATCATGATGGAGAATGACAACATCCAGCTTGTATTTATTTGGTTGGCTTGATTCTGAAAAAAAGGCGCTGCTGCTGCGACCAATATGAGCAGTCCAAGTACAGTTGCAACTCGTTCCAATATAACACTGTGCGCGGCGGCGCTGATTGTTAGTCCCGCACGGTAGCTTTTGTAGATGCGTATCGCATCACCGCCAACAGAAGACGGTAGGATTTGGTTGAAGAATAAGCCGATCAGATAGAGGCGAAAGGTCTGCCAATAGGGAAGGATTGCTTGAATAGCGATTATAACGGCGTGCCAGCGAAAAACGCTGATGATGAGCTGTACGAATATCACAAGTCCAGCGACAGTGAGGTCAACTGCATCGGCACCCAACATGCGCTTCCAGGCTGAGCCCAGGTCAATGTTGTGAAGCAGGTACCAAATCAGTCCAACCGAAATTACAAATTTGACGGTTAGGGCTAACGCTTTTTTGCTCATATTATTTTAAGGACCGCGCTGACGTATCGGCATTCTCAAGGAACCATGCGTAGGTACGCATCATGCCTTCTTTAAGTTTTGTCGGCGCATGCCAGCCCAAGTTATGAATGCGCGTGCTGTCCATAAGCTTGCGCGGCGTGCCATCGGGCTTGGTGGCATCATATGTGTATTCACCCGTGTATCCTACGGCTTCACCGACGGTTAGCGCCAATTCGCGAATGGTCACCTCATCGCCGCTGCCGATGTTGATATGGCTGGCGTCTGAATAGTTTTGCATGAGGAACACCAGCCCGTCAGCAAGGTCATCAACGTGTAGAAATTCACGCCTCGGCGTACCACTGCCCCAAATTTCAATGTTGGTATTACCTGCCATCTTGGCGTAGTGCATCTTAACTAATAATGCCGCAGCGACATGGCTGCTGATCAGGTCGAAGTTGTCGCCTGGACCGTATAGATTGGTCGGCATGGCGGAGATAAAATCTTTGCCGTACTGTTTGCGATAAGCCGCGCACAGTTTAATGCCCGC
>JANLGW010000089.1 GCA_024653965.1 Rhodospirillales bacterium | reverse complement strand
CGGCGGTGTTGCTTTCGGGTGGTGAAACGACGGTTACGCTTAAGGGCAAGAGCGGGCGTGGCGGGCCGAATGCGGAATTTCTGCTGGCTTTGGCGGTGGTGCTGGAGGGTCATCCGGGCCTTTACGCCATCGCTTGTGATACCGATGGCATTGACGGGTCCGAAGACAATGCGGGCGCGGTCATTGGCCCCGATACTTTGGCGCGCGGAAAGGTGGCGGGGCTGGATGCCAAAGCGTTTCTTGCCAATAACGACGCCTATACTTATTTCCAAGGGATCGGAGATTTGGTGGTGAGTGGGCCGACGCTCACCAACGTCAATGATTTTCGCGCGATCTTGATTGAGGCTGATGCCACTCGGGATCGCGAGCAGGAGACGGCGCCATGAAAATGCCTCTGCCCGATCGGCAGATTCTCGCCAAACGCGCCCAAATTGTTGGTCGCTTGCGCGCCCTCGTGCCCGGCGAAGGGGTGATCGCCGATGAAGATGAACTGCGGGTGTTTGAATGCGACGGTCTAATGGCCTACAAACAATTGCCTTTGGTCGTTGTGCTGCCCGAAACCACTGCGCAAGTTTCCGCCATTTTAAAAACGTGTCATGCATTGGGCGTCAAGATAGTGCCCCGTGGCGCGGGTACCGGGCTGTCGGGCGGTGCATTGCCGCTGGCCGATGCGGTGACGTTGGGACTGGGTAAATTTAAGAAAATTCTGGACATCGACTATGCCAACCGCTGTGCAGTGGTCCAGCCGGGCGTGACCAATATGGCGATCACCAATGCGGTGGCGGGCGAGGGATATTATTATGCGCCAGACCCATCGTCGCGCATCGCCTGCACCATTGGTGGCAATGTGGCGGAAAACGCGGGCGGTATGCATTGCCTGAAATATGGTCTTACCACCAACAATCTATTGGGCGTTGAAATGGTGCTGATGAATGGCGAGGTCATTCGGCTGGGTGGCAAACACCTGGATGCAGGCGGGCTGGATTTGTTGGGCGCCATTACCGGGTCCGAAGGTTTGTTGGGTGTGATTACCGAAGTGACGGTGCGCATCTTGAAAAAACCCGCGACCCAGCGGGCATTGTTGTTGGGCTTCGATAGCGTCGAGGCTGGCGGTGACTGTGTCGCCAAGATTATCGCGGGTGGCATCGTTCCCGGCGCCATGGAAATGATGGACAAAATGGCCATCGATGCCATGCAGCGCTTTGTCGATTCCGGTTATCCGCTCGATGTGGAATCGCTGCTGGTGGTGGAACTGGATGGGCCCGAGGCTGAGGTCGAATATCTGACCGGGCGCGTGGAAAAGATTGCCAGCGAAGCGGGCTCCACCTTCCTACGCGTCAGCCAATCGGAGGCCGAGCGTGAGCAATTTTGGAAGGGCCGCATGTCGGCGTTCCCCTCGGTTGGGCGCATTTCACCCGATTACATGACCATGGACGGCACCATTCCGCGCCATCGCTTGCCGCAGGTGTTGGCGCGCATGACCGAGATGTCGGCTAAGTACGGCCTGCGGGTGGCTAACGTGTTTCATGCGGGCGATGGCAACTTGCATCCGTTGGTGCTGTTCGACGCCAACAAGGCGGGTGATCTGGATAAGGCTGAGGCGTTTGGCGCAGACATCCTGAAATTGTGTGTTGAGGTGGGCGGCGTACTTTCGGGTGAACACGGCATCGGCGTGGAAAAACGCGACCTGATGGGGAAAATGTTTACCGAGGTTGATTTACAGCAGCAGCAATTGTTGAAGTGTGCGTTTGATCAGGGGGGGCTGCTCAATCCAGGCAAGGTTTATCCGACCTTGCACCGCTGTGCGGAGATGGGGCGGTTGCACGTTTCCGGCGGTAGGTTGCCCTTTCCCGACATTCCAAGGTTCTGACCATGGCCGAGACGTTCAAACCCGAAACCGTCAATCATATCGTCGAGGCTACCCAATGGGCGGCGGCGAACGGTATGGCGTTGGATATTTGTGGTCATGGCACTAAGCGTGGCTTGGGCAAGCCCGTTCAGGCGGATGCGGTACTCGATCTGTCGGGTCTTAGCGGCATCACACTGTATGAACCCGAAGAACTGGTGATGAGCGCCCGCGCGGGCACGCCGATGGCCGAGATCGAAGCTGCATTGCAAGAAGCCAATCAAATGTTGGCGTTTGAGCCGTGGTCACCTCAGTTTCTTTATGGCCAAACGGGCGGAACCATCGGCGGTGTGTTGGCGTGCAACGGTTCCGGCCCCCGGCGCATGCAGGTGGGGGCGGCGCGCGATCACATGTTGGGGTTTAATGCCGTGGGCGGGGGCGGCGAAGTCTTTAAATCCGGTGGTCGGGTGGTAAAAAACGTCACCGGCTTCGATCTTACCAAATTGATGGCTGGAGCCATGGGCACCTTAGGGGTGCTCACCGATGTTTCATTCAAGGTTCTGCCCCGACCGGAAAAGGCGCGTACCGTGTTGCTGTTCGGCGCGGTGGATGTCTCGCAGGCGTTGATCAAGGCGCAGTGCAGCGAACACGAACTTTCAGCCTGCGCACATTTGCCTCAGGTTTTGGCCATGCGCTCTAGCGTCGATTTCGTGAAAAATGCGGGGGCATCCGTGACTGCCGTGCGGATTGAAGGTCCGGCTCCATCGCTTGCGGTGCGCTGTGCGGCGTTGCGGGAGCTGTTGGCCCCATTGGGCGCGGGCGTTGATGAGTTGCATACGGTTAATACCGAAACGTTATGGGCGGAAATCCGCGACGTTCAATATTTCGATGCCACCAAGCAAATTTGGCGTATTTCTGTGGCACCCAGTGAAGGCCCCGCCATTGCCGTAGGCTTGGCAGATAGGTTGGGCGGAGAGTACGTGCTCGATTGGGCGGGTGGCTTGATCTGGTTGGCGGTTGATCCCGCCGATGATGCTCACGTCAACTCAGTGCGGGGCGCATTGGCATCGGGTCACGCCACGTTGATGCGCGCAACACAAGCCGTGCGCAGGCATGTTCCCGTATTTCAGCCACAAACAGACGCGTTGACGGCCCTGACGGCACGGGTGCGCGAAAATTATGATCCTGCCGGGATATTTAATCCCGGACGCATGGTTTAAGGAGCGGACGTCGTGGAAACGCATTTTTCTCACGATCAGTTGCAACAGCCCGCGCTCAATGTCGCCAACTCCATTTTGCGCACTTGTGTGCATTGCGGGTTCTGTACCGCCACTTGTCCGACCTATGTATTACTGGGCGATGAATTGGACAGTCCGCGCGGGCGAATTTATTTGATGCGTGACATGCTGCAAAAGGGCGGTGCGCCGGACGCTAAGGTCGTCAAACATGTGGACCGTTGCCTGAGTTGTTTGTCGTGCATGACCACGTGTCCGTCGGGCGTCGATTATATGCATCTGGTAGATCATGCCCGCAGTCATATCGAAACGACGTTTACGCGCCCGCTGCCCGAGCGCCTGCTGCGGGACATTCTGGCGGTTGTTCTGCCCAGCGCTAAACTGTTTCGTCTGTCGCTGATGGGGGCGCGCTTGGTCCAGCCGCTCAAGGCATTGTTGCCGGGGCGGCTTAAAGGCATGGTGGCGATGGCGCCTAAAACATTGCCCAGGCTCGATCCAGTGGGCAGCATCAGTGCCCATGGGCAGGCAAAAATGCGCGTGGTGCTGATGCCGGGCTGCGCACAAAAGGTCTTGCAACCGCGCATCAACCGCGCAGCTGCGCGTCTTCTTGCCCGTTTGGGCGCGGATGTGGTCGAGCCCGATAGTGTCGGCTGCTGCGGGGCGCTGGTCCATCATATGGGTAAGGAACAAGCGGCAATCGAACAGGCTAAGGCCAATATCGAAGCCATTGAAAAACTCAAACCCAGCGTGATC
>JANLGW010000039.1 GCA_024653965.1 Rhodospirillales bacterium | reverse complement strand
TCAGCCAAATACCGCGATGATAAAGGCCAGCATCAACAGCGCGCCCAACATGGCGATACCGTATTTGTGGGTCAGATCGTTCATCGTCTCATCTCCCCTTTTGATTGTTGTTTTTGGTCCCCCCGGACCGTTTGATCGGACAAATTGTAACAAAGAATAAAGCCCCTCACAAATTAGGGGCTTTGCATGTATGGGTGAGCAATCGTGAAAAAGCCGTTTGTGGCTGTATTTTCAATCGTTAAGCCGATCCGGACCCTAAATCCGTGAAAGCCGTTGACGCCCGAGCGGCGCTCTTGCATATCTAGTCCATGACAAACGAACCCTCGCTGTGGCGCATTTTTATCGACATTCAAGATTTTCACGTGCCTGCGTTCGAGGCCGCGTTGGAGCCGTTTGTCGAATCGATCATGTGGACGGTGGATGAAGACGCCCAAGGTTTTCAGCGCATGGAAGGCTTTTCCACCACCCCGTTTGACCCGGTGCTGGTGGGGAGTGTGCTGGCCGAGACGGCCAAGACGTTGGGCGCGCAAACGCCGACCGCGCATATTGAAGAAATGGCCACGCGCGATTGGGTGGCGGAAAACTTAAAAGGCTTCCCGCCCATCAATGTGGGGCGTTTTTTCATCTATGCCTCGCATGTCGAGGAACGCCCGTTGCCGGGGCGCATTCCGATGCGCATCGATCCGGGTAATGCGTTCGGCACCGGCACCCATGCCACCACCTCGGGCTGCATTGAAGCCATCGAAGCCTTGGGCAAAAAGCATACGTTCAAACGACCGTTGGATGTCGGTTCGGGTTCGGGCATTCTCGCCATTGCCATGGCGAAGCTGTGGCGCATTGCGATTTTAGGCACCGATATCGACCCGGTAGCGGTGCGCGTGGCGAAGCAGAATGCGCGTTACAACGAGGTCGAGCAGTTGTTGGAGTTTCGCTGCGGGCCGGGTTTTGATCCCATCGCGGCGCACGATCGCTTCGATCTGATCGTGGCCAATATTTTGGCCCGCCCGCTGTGCGCCATCGCGCCCGATTTGGGCCGTCATCTGGTGAAGGGCGGTTTTGCGGTGCTGTCGGGATTGCTGGTGCGCGATGAACGGCTGGTGCTGGCGATGTATATGGCCCAAGGGCTGAAATTCAAGCGCCGCATCGTGCGCGGCGATTGGGTGACGCTGATTCTGCAAAAACGCTAAACAAGAATCCATGCCTGTCCGGTTAACACAGACACCCCCTAAATATAGTGCAACCGACACGCCTTGCCGAGCCCGTTAAGTGGTCCGTTTATGACCCGAAGCGGACGTCCGAATTCACCTTCTCGCTTACGGCTCGCTGGTGATCTTAGTAATCTCAAATAAACCGAGTGAATAATCAGGCGGCATTTGTAGTTGAACGCCTCCCATTCTGAATCCTTCATCAATTCTGACGACAGGAGCTTTGAAAGAAATTGGCCCTTTTGGCGTGTCATGAGAGATTTCAACGACCCATGCAAGGGGGCCTGCATCTTCCTGCTCATAAGACAGAACTGACATTGGCTTTCTGATTATTTTTCTTGTCCAATGAAATTTGAAATCAAGTGCCACCCTTGGAAAAAGTCCATCTACGTGAATATATAATGCAGGCCCTTCATCATGATTGAATGAAATTTCTCCATCTCCTTCACCGTCACCATAAGGAACGTTGCCAAACATTTTGCATAGCTCGTACATCGAGAGAAATTCTTTCCCGTCCAATGACCACAGGCGGTCATTTACATTGATCGTTGAAATACGGCTTTTTAAAGCCTCGTAGGCGTCCCGAATGCCCAAAGCTTCTATTTCTGATGTTTTAGGACCACACGAAGCTTCAGAAAATTCGGTCACGTCAAAGTGGTCGTACTCAAATGTCATGCTGAAGAAATCTAAGGGGATGAACTCAGCATCAAGTTCCTTCAAAGTGATTAGTCTGACGGTGTTGCCACGAACCGTGGCTGCTTCTTTGATGCTCTCTGGAAAGTCATGCCGCGAAACGCAAATAAGATGCTGTGCGCGGACTTCATCCAATTTCGTGAGCCAGCCGCCAAACGTGTTCACTTCAATAGGCCGGCTTCGGTCTTGGACTTCTACTATGGTTATTGTCTCGCGTGGCTTGCTGCCAGTTCGAATTACGAGGTCGCATTGACGAGTTCGGCCACTCAGTGAGCCAATCACTGGCAACTGAACGTCATGTTCCAGGGCCGCCCCCGGTCCAATTGACCGTTCAATCAAGTGAACTAATCGCTCAAACTCTTTACCGTCATTTGCCACGGTCCGCTCTCCATCTGGAGCTTTCTCCATTCCGATGCGAGTTAGGATAGCATGAAAATAATGTTCACTAGCTAGAGTCCGCTCCTGGCTAAAAGCAGCCAAAAAACGGACGTGTATGGCAAACCTATATGTAGTGGGTGTCTGTGTTAACCGGATAGGCACATAGGGATCGGGCCTTAACCCGCCGACTTGCTTTTATATGCCGATGGCGTGAAACGGTCTGAATCCGCGTGGTTTTGCGCCGGGGATGAGGCCGCAGCGGACGCGGTTTTGATCTCGCCCTTTTGCGCCAACGCATTGATGGTTTCCGCCTGACGCTTTTTTTCGTAGCGCACTTCGGCGGCGAGGCGATCCACCTGGGCCATGCTGCTTTCGATCTGCTGAATGCGGGTGATGGCCTTAAACAGCGCCAGTTCCAGTTTGATCTGGTTATGGCTGGCACGGCGCATCAATTCGCTCGCGAGGAATAACGAGAGCAAGGCCAGTAAAAATCCTAAGATGCCAAACGTTTGTGCCATGGTGTTCTAAACATGGCCTAGAACCCTTAAAGAAACCGTAAATATATGATTCAGTTGGATGAATCGAGACGGGGTTTTACCAAGCCACCAACACCACCAGCGTCAGGCTTCCGGCAAACACACTTAAGCCGATGTTTTTACGGCTTAAAAAAAACACCGCCAACCCCGTCGCGGCAGCACCCAGACGCATCCAATCGGGGGTGTGCGCCAGCGCACCGATGGGCAACACAATCATCCGCGCCACCAATCCCGCCATCAGCGCATAGGTCACGGCGGTGATCCATTCGATGACGGGGCTGTGGGCCGCGATGCGCCCCGACAGGGCGGTGCCCAGCGCGCGTGAGGCAAAAGACGCCAGCGCGGCTAAGGTGATGATGCCGATCGGGGAAGCCCAAAAAACATCCATTATGGCGTTTCCCCTATGGTGCTGCGCCGCCCCACCAGCCACGCTACCGTGCCGCCGATCAATCCGGTGGTGATGAGACTCCAATCGGGGAAAAACAAATAGGTTAGGGGGCCCAGCACCGTGCCGAAGATCAGGGCCATGACCTTGGTGCGCGAACGCAGATCGACCAAAAACAGCACCATAAAATAGAGCGGGTTCAAATACACCAAGCCCAGCGCCACCGCTTCGGGAACGTGTCCGGCCAGCAAATAACCCGCCGCCGTGAACAGGGGTGATCCGGTGTAAAGCAGCAAGCCGTATCCGACCATGAACGAAAAGCGCTGATCGGGAGCCAGGTCAGGCAGGCGGCGCATGGTGCCGACCCAGCTGGTGGCGGCAATCAGCATGGCGCCAAGATAATAACCCCACGCGGGTATGCCCTCGCGGCGCACTTGGGGCAGCAGCGAGGCCACCATCGGCAGCAATCGTGCATTGATGAAAAATACCGCCAGCACGATGGCCATCAGCGGCGCGCCTTCGGCCGCCATTTCCGCCATGGCGATCTGGCCGGGCAGCGCCCAGGTGCTCAGCGTCGAATAAATGGCGTCGCCTAAGCTCCAGTCCATGTTTTTGATCATGGAGCCAAAGCCGATAAAACTGGCCCCCATGATGAGCATGGGCACGTGCGCGGCTTCAAATACGCCGCCCCAGAACGCGGCGCGGGCGGTGGCATACATCAACGATGGGGGAGCGTCCGTCATCGGATAGGCATAGCGCACGTTACGGAACGAGGGAAGGGGGGAAAACGTTCTGGGGTCTAGCTCATGTGGGCGTTTCGTAGGAAAGGGTGTCGCGGCTGCGTTTAATGCCCAGAGCCTCGGCGACGAACAGCAAGCCATGCGCGACGCACATCACCGCGAGTGCGCCGCCGAACGGTGGGTACCCAATCATGGTTATCATGTCGTACAAAGCTATGCCGCCCGCAACGACCAGCACAGCGCCAAGCGTCGCCCAAAACAACCGCTGCATTAGGAACGCGTTGCGCCATCGATGGAGCAGCTTTGGGTTAGGCAGAGTGAACCGCCGTCGCACGTGGCTCTCCTCATCCAGCAAACGCCGCGACAGGTAGTTGGACAGGACGATGTTGACAAGATTGATGCCCAAGAATCCGCTGATCACCAACCACGAGGTTCTGTCCATTGCCAGTTCACCGCTCTTGGAAAGCGTGGCGTTTATAAATGAAAAATAATTATAAAGCCCGTGCATGAGGATCGGCGCAGGCAATACCAAAAGCAGATGACGCCAGTGTCTTCCCCGCCATCGCCACAGCGCCAGCCCCGCCCCCATGGTGGCGGCGGAAAAAACATGGGCCGGGGTGGAAAGAACGGAGCGGGCGAAGGCGAGGGATTGCCATGTGTCCGATTCAACCAAGTAAAACACGTTTTCCAGCGCGGCGAAGCCCGCCGCGACGGCGACGGTCATCACCAGCAGATCGTGTGGCGTTTCACAGGCGTGGTGCTGCCAGACGAAGGCCAGCACCACGGCCAGTTTGATGGTTTCCTCGGGGATTGCGGCGATAAGGAACGCATCCAGGGCGAGACGCACCGCGATGGGTTCGACAGCATCGACGATGGGCTGGAGGGGCAAGACGGCGGCGGTCAACAATGTTGAAATCATGCCGATGAAAAAGTGGGTCCACAGCGCGCCGCCCTCGGTGGCGAACCCGCTGCGGCTGCGGAAATAGAACAGGAACAGTACCGGCGCGGCGACACCGAGAATCATCTGCGCCATACCGGGCAGGTTGAAAACGACGTCCGCTTCGGCCATGCGTTTAGGGCTGCGCGCCCGCGAGGAGAGGCATCAGCGCTGCGGCGATGGCGACGGCATAGATCAGCATGGCGAAGCCCGCGCCGACGCGTGATACGCCACCCGCTTTCCTGAGGAGAACCTCCTCTTCTTGGGCGGAGAGGCCGACGGCGGAGATCGCTTTGATTTTCATTTCGGCGCGGCCCAGATAATAGGTTGTGCCCATCATTGCGATGACGCCGGATATGGCGAAGTTGGCATTACTTAATTGGGGGAACAGGATGACGATGGCGATGGGGATAAGCAAGATTGCGATCCCCTCGATGTAAAGCTTGCGGTAAAAGAGCCACGCCATGGGAAAGAGAAAGGCGGTCCAACAGATTTTTTTGAAGCCCCATTTCTGTGGGCTGAACTTTAAGTTGAGATATCTGTCCGCATTGGGGCCGATGAAGGCGCACAGGCGTTCTTCTTCGCTTAGCGTCCCGCCGCTGATTTCGCCGATGGTATCCGTTGCTGCAGTTGCCGCCATAGTCTGACTCGTGTTGGGCTTAGCGCTCGTGCGTCCGAATACCGGACCGGCTTTTGCGAACATGATCAGCTCCCCCGTTAGAACGAAAAAGTGTCTAAATATTATATTAATCAACTAAAAATATATGCGACATCGGGGGATGTCAACGCATACAAATGCCTTCAACGCGGCCATTGCGGCTGCACCTTTTGTGCGCCGCACAAGATGCTGTTTCGCAAAGTCGCGGGACTTGCTAGGCTATGCCCCAGCATTTGCACAAAGGGTGAGCCGTGAACAAGTCCTTCGATTTCAATAAAATCTCACAGTTGGGCCAGGACATCTTCGCCTGGATTCAAGATCACGTTTTTGTCATTCCCAATTTGGTGCAGTTGGCCGCCGTGCTGGGCGCGTATCTGTTGGCGCGGATGGTGGACAAACCCCTCAAACGCGCCTTGAATCAGGTGCTCGCCGGCGAGTGGGCCAATCGTTACCGCCTGCACGCAGAGCAGGTCATCAGGCCGTTGATCATGCCGCTGGTGTGGCTGGTGTTGGTGGGCGCGGGGCAATTTGCGGCGCTCAGTTTAAAATTTCCCGCCGCCATCTTGGCCGTTGGCGTCAGCCTGCTTACCGCGTGGGTGGTTATCCGCCTGCTGCTGAACTTCGTCGCCGATCCGTGGTGGGCGAAGGCGGTGGCGGTGTCGGTATGGTCCTATGCGGCGCTGGATATCGTCGGGCTATTGACGCCGACCCTGAAGTTCATGGATCAACTGTCGGTCAATTTGGGGGATTTCCGCCTGTCGCTGTTGAGCGCGGCCAAGTCGGTGGTGGCGCTGGCGGTATTTTTATGGATCGCCAATTGGGCATCCCGTCTGGTGGAAAATCGCCTGCACACATTGAAGCACATCACGCCGTCGCAACAGGTGTTGTTCTCCAAACTGGCGCGGGTGTTGTTCATTACCATCGCCATTTTGGTGGCGATCAATGCGGTGGGCATCGATTTGACGGCGCTGGCGGTGTTTTCCGGCGCGTTGGGTTTGGGTATCGGTTTTGGCCTGCAAAAAGTGGTGGCGAACTTGATCAGCGGCGTCATTTTGCTGATGGATCGTTCGGTCAAACCCGGTGACGTGATCGCCATCGGCAATACCTACGGCTGGGTCAGCAACATCGGCGCGCGTTATGTTTCGATCGTTACGAACCGCGGCATTGAACACCTCATTCCCAATGAACAACTGATCAGCACCCCGGTGGAAAACTGGTCGTTTTCCGACCGTAACGTACGGGTTGGCCTGCCGTTCGGCATCAGCTATGACGCCGATTTACGCAAGGCTATCGCTCTGGCGATGCAGGCGGCGGAAGAATTCCCCCGTGTGCTGAAAGATCCGCCGCCGCGTTGTCTGCTCAAGGCCTTTGGCGCCAGTTCGGTGGATATGGAGCTGGGCATCTGGATCGCCGACGCCGAGCAAGGCCTGTCCAACATCAAAAGCGACATTTACTTGAGAATCTGGGATCTGTTCCACGAACACAGCATCCAGTTCCCTTATGCCCAGCTTGACGTGCATATGGTCGGCGCGTCCGAGATCAAGATCGCGCCAGACGTTGCCGATCTTCTTGCTCAGACAAAGGGATCGTAAGCCCACTGCAGCAATGCTTGGCGTTGACGCCCGTGTGATGGCTTCACGTCTTAATGGTTTTGTGGATCAACGATCCCAGCAGACGCACGTTGTTGATCAGCAACGGCGGCAAAGCCGCCAGCGCGAGCAAAAAGACGAACGTGATCGGCGCGGACGGATCGCCGGTGGCGACCTGCGGGGCAGTAAATACCAGCGCCGCGATGACGCCTACACCGGCCAGCACGACGCGGGTTTGGCTGCAGGTTTCGCATTCCCGGGTTTGTTTTTTGATGTAGTGGACGGCATGCCCATCCACAGAGTGTACGCCTAAGTACACATGACCCGTGGTGGCGCAGAAATTGCGCAAATCGCCTTCCACGTGGGGGTCGGTGGTTTCAAGCGCCAACACGGCGTCGTTTGTTTGTTTTTTCAGCGCACTTTTGAGCTTGATGATGGGGATGGGGCTCAGGCTGTCTTTGGCGTCGACGGTGGCGGCGGCGGTGGTTTCTAAAGTGAGGGCATTCATGGGGGGAGGTCCGTTCATCAAAGGGTGAAGGGTACGATATTGCAACGCAACATCAAATGATGCAGTGCAATATATTCTCCGCCAAACACGCTGTCCATGGCGGTTATGGAGGTGATTTAGGGGATTTCCATCAGGCGGAAGTTGGCGGAAAAATTCGTGCCTAAAGCCTGCGGCGCACCAATTCGGCGATTTCGTCGTCGCTGAGTTTGACCGGGTTGGTCAACATACTGGAGCCGCGGCTGTTCGCCACGATGGCGGGGATATCGGCCTCGCGCACGCCGTAAGCGCCCAGGCGCGGCAGGTTCAGGCGTTCGGTCCAGTCGTGCAGCGTGCGCACCAGGGCATCCAGCGCCGCGTTGCCGCTTACCCCGCCCGCCAGCAGTTGCCCCGCCCGGGCATAAACGCCGAGCGCGTCGCTTTGGGGCAGGCGCTCGGTAAGCGCTTGGATGTTGATGGCGGTGGCGTCGGCGACCAGCGTGCCGCACACCACGCCGTGGGGAATGGGAAACAGCGAACCCAACGGTTGCGCCAAACCATGCACGCTGCCCAGCCCGGTCTGCGCCAGGCAAATGCCGCTCATTAACGAGGCATAGGCCATGTGTTCGCGGGCGTCACAGGCGCGTTGGCTGTCGTCGCCATGCTCGCCCGGTGCTGCGGGGGCGGTTAACCACATGTCCCAAAAGCCCAGCACAAAACGTTCCAGCCCCGACCATGCCAGCGCCGCCGTCATGGCGTTGCAACGGATCGACGTCAGGCTTTCCAGCAGTTGCGTGAAGGCATCCATGCCGTTGGCCGCGACTTGCGGGCGGGGGCAGGTGGCGAGCAGGTTCGCGTCGATGATGGCGACCCGCGCGACCAAATGATCGTGGCGAAACGATTTTTTAAAACCCGTTGCGCCATGGCG
>JANLGW010000085.1 GCA_024653965.1 Rhodospirillales bacterium | reverse complement strand
CTTCTGGACCGTCTTTGCGGGCGCGTTTTCTGCGGATGAATGCCGTCAGCTTACCGATTTGTTTGCCACGCTCGACGCCAAGGACGGCGGTCTGGTGGCAGGGCGCTTTGATAACAAGGTGCGCCAATCTTCACTGGTATGGTTGCCCGAAAGCGATGAACTGGCGTGGGTGCATACGCGCATGGTGCGGCTTGCGGCAGACGCCAACAACCAGTTTTTTCATTACGCGCTCGACGGTTTTGAAGAACAGTTGCAAATGGCGGCTTATGGCCCAGGCCATTATTACGACTGGCACATTGATCGGGGTCGCGGCAACGTCGCGGGAAGGCGCAAGCTCACCCTTTCGGTGCAGTTGAGCGAACCCGATGACTACCAAGGCGGCGAGTTGGAAATTAACGCTGACGGCCACCCGTTTCAGGCCCCGCGCGAACAGGGCACGGCCGTTGCCTTTTGTGCGGCGACACTGCACCGTGTCGCGCCGGTCGTCAGCGGCCTGCGTCATTCATTGGTGGCGTGGATCCACGGCCCGGATTTCGTTTAGGCGTTATTTGTTAGCTTCGCCTTTAGCTCACGTCGACGCGCATGCAAAATAGGTTCGGTATAACCACTGGGTTGTTCACGCCCCTTTAGCACCAGATCGCACGCGGCTTGAAATGCAATTGAATCCTCGAAGTTTTTTGCCATGGGGCGATAGTGTGGATCGGTGGCGTTTTGATGGTCGACCACTGCGGCCATGCGGCGCATCGTTTCCATGACCTGAGTTTGGGAACAGATGCCGTGATGGAGCCAGTTGGCGATGTGCTGGCTGGAAATGCGCAGCGTCGCGCGATCTTCCATCAGGCCCACATCGTGAATATCGGGCACCTTCGAACAGCCCACCCCGGCGTCGATCCACCGCACCACATAACCTAAAATGCCCTGAGCGTTGTTGTCGAGTTCAGCCTGGATATCGGCGGGTGCGAGATTTTCGCCGCCCAATAAGGGCAAGGTGAGGATGTCGCCCAGTTTTGCGCGGGGGCGGTTTTTCAGTTCATTTTGCCGCGCATGCACATCAATTTGGTGATAATGCAGCACATGCAACACGGCGGCGGTGGGTGAGGGCACCCAAGCGGTATTGGCCCCCGCCAGAGGGTGGGCGTGTTTGCTTGCGACCATTTCCGCCATGCGGTCGGGTTTGGCCCACATGCCTTTGCCGATTTGGGCGCGGCCCTGGAATCCGCAAGCCAAGCCGATGTCGACGTTCCAATCTTCATAGGCCTGAATCCAGGGTTGCGCCTTCATGGCATCTTTGCGCACCACTGCGCCCGCTTCCATGCTGGTGTGGATTTCGTCGCCGGTGCGGTCCAAAAATCCGGTGTTGATGAATACCGCCCGGTCCTTGACCGCGCGCACGCACTCTTTCAAATTCACCGTGGTGCGGCGTTCTTCATCCATGATGCCGACTTTTAAGGTGTTGCGCGCAAGGTCCAGCGCGTCTTCGACACGACCGAACAGAACATTGACGAAGTCCACTTCTTGTGCGCCGTGCATCTTCGGCTTGACGATATAGACGCTGCCGGCACGCGAGTTTTTTATTTTTCCGTTGCCCTGCAAATCATGGATTGCGCAAGCGCTGGTGACCATGGCGTCGAGGAAACCTTCGGGGATTTCTGCGCCGTTTTTATCCAGCACGGCATCGGTGGTCATCAGGTGGCCGACGTTGCGCACCATCAATAAGCTGCGGCCATGCACCGTCAGCTCGTCGCCGTCGGGGCGGGTGTAGACGCGGTCCGTCATCAAGCGGCGGAC
>JANLGW010000070.1 GCA_024653965.1 Rhodospirillales bacterium | reverse complement strand
TTTCTTGGTGTGCGAGATGGGGCTGCGCGCCTTAGGGCTAAGCCGCGACGACATTCGCGCCGATCTGCCCATAGAACTGGGCGGCGTGGTGACGTTCCTTAACGACGCTTCAAAAAACGGCAGCGTGATTTTTATTTAAGAAATTTGCACGCGCGTCGGCGAGTTTGCCGCCGCTTTACAAATCGCCGATCACCCGGTCGGGCGGGCTGTGGCCGTCGAAGAACGCTTTGATGTTGATCAACACCTTTTCGCCCATATCGATGCGGCCTTCCACCGTGGCCGAACCCATATGCGGCAACAAGGTGACGTTTTTCAGATCCAAAAATTTAGGGTTAATGGCGGGTTCATTTTCATACACATCCAAACCTGCGCCCGCGATGTCGTTGTTCTTCAACATCTTGATCAACGCCACTTCGTCGATGATCTCGCCACGCGCGGTGTTGACGATGAAGGCATGTTTTTGCAGCAATTGCAGACGTCTGGCCGACAGCAGGTGATAGGTCGCGGGTGTGTGCGGGCAATTGACGGAAATGATATCCATACGCGCCAGCATTTGATCGAGGCTTTCCCAATAGGTAGCCTCAAGTTCCCGTTCCACGTCTTCATGCACGCGGTTACGATTGTGATAATGCACCGACAGGCCGAAGCCCTTGGCGCGGCGCGCCACGGCGCGGCCAATACGGCCCATGCCGACGATGCCCAAGCGCTTGCCATGAATGCGATGACCCAGCATCCAGGTCGGCGACCAGCCCGTGAACAGCCCGGCGCGCATCGCGCGTTCGCCTTCGGTTAAGCGGCGCGGCACGGCCAAGATCAGCGCCATCACCATATCGGCGGTGTCTTCGGTCAGCACGTCGGGTGTATTGGTGACACAGATGCGTTTGGAGCGGGCGGCGTTCAAATCGATGTGATCGACGCCGGTGCCGTAATTCGCAATCAGTTTGAATTTTTCGCCCGCCTGGCCCAGCACCTCGGCGTCGATGTCATCGGTGACGGTGGGCACCAAAACCTCGCACGTTTTCACCGCCTCGACCAATTGCGCCTTGCTCAGCGCCGCATCGGTCAGGTTCAGCTGCACGTCGAACAATTCCATCATGCGCGTTTCAATGCTGTCGGGCAGCTTGCGCGTAACGAAGACTTTAGTTTTGGGTTTATTCATCGAGACCCGACCCCGCAGGGCCTTTCCTTTCGTGAATTCGAGCCGCCCCATCGAAAAACGGCCTGAATTGGGTACCAGCAAAGCGACAGGGTGTCTAGGGTCTGGCCCCATGATTCTCATTTGGTTTACTCACAATAATGGAGCTAAACCATCGTGCTTGCGCCTCCCTTGACAACAATCCTCCACCCTTTTATGTTGCCTACCAACTGATAGGTAGTTTTTATGATCGCACAACTCGATACCCGCGACCGCATCCTCGACGCCGCTCAATTTCTATTGGAAACGCGGGGCTATAACGCATTCAGTTATCAAGATATCGCCAATCAACTGGGCATCAAAAAGGCCAGCATTCATTATCACTTCCCCACCAAGGCCGATCTCGGCGCCGCTTTGGCCGCGCGTCACACCGAGCGGGCCCGCGAACTTTTGCAGGGTTTGGATGCGTCCGACGTTTCGGCGAAGAAAAAAATCGAAGCCTTCATCGAGCCGTTCCAGACCATCGCCGACGGATGCGATCGCGTCTGCGCCGGCGGCATGATCGCCGCAGAGTTTCCCACACTCGATCCCGGCACGCAGGCCAACATGCGTAGCTTTTTTCACCTCATGCACCAATGGCTTGCCACCGTTCTCGACGACGGACGCGCCGATGGTTCGTTTTCCTTCAAAGGCCCCGCCAATGTCAAAGCCGACGTTTTCATCGCCGCCCTTGAAGGCATGATTTTACTGGCCCGCGTTCGTCAGGACCCGCGTTTCCTCAAACCCCTGATCAAAGATCTCGTTGATTCCCTGAACGCCTAAAACCGTACTGCGGATAAAGCCCGGGTTTTATCCGTTCATTTTTAACAACCCCGACGCCATCCAACTAGTAGGTAGAATAGGAGCCTCTCATGAAAGTCAACACCGCTATTCTCAGCCGCGCAGCCGTGCGTGCGTTTGATCCATCCCATGCCATCAGCGCCGAGCAAAAACGCGAGCTTCTTGAACTTGCCAGGCGCGCACCGAGCGCTTGGAATATTCAGCATTGGCGATTTGTGCTGATTGAAAACGATGAACTTCGCCAACAGATGCGCGACGCCGTCATGGGACAGCCCCAGGTGACGGATTGTTCGATGTTCGTCGCCATCGTCGTCGATCTCGAGGCGTGGAACCGCAGCCCCGCCCGTTATTTCGACTTTTTACCCGACGACTACGCTCAAGCGTACGCCGCCAAAATCCAGGAGTTTTATAATGGACGCGAGTGGCTCGCCCGCGACGATGCGATGCGCTCATGCGGGCTGGCGGCCCAGACTTTGATGTTGGCCACGACCGCCGCAGGTTTAGCCTCTTGCCCCATGGACCTGTTCGACGAAGAGCGCGTATCGCAGTTGCTTCGGCTCCCGGCGGGCCATGTGGTGGCGATGTTCGTCGCCATCGGCAAAGCCTTGCCCGGCTCAAATGCACCCAAAGCCAGCCGTCTTCCCTACGATGAAGTGGTTTTAATCGACCGCTTCGGCGCATCCGCATAACCCGGCGAACCGTACACATTATTTTCTACGCAACGAACGGTTCATCCATTCATACGGTTGACCGTTCGTTGTGTCCCCCGTCTAATAGGGAAACCGATTCGCGACCACAATTTTAAGAGGATTCGGCCATGCGCCGCGCGCTTGCCGCACCAGTTGTTGCTTCACCCGTCAAATTGGGCCGGTTTGCCGCGATCATACTTGCCCTGCTTTTAGGCGTTGGGCTTGCCCTGCCGGCCTTCGCCCAGATTTCCGGTTCCGGCCTGCCGCTGCCGCGTTACGTGTCTTTACGCGCGGGCGAAGTCAATTTGCGCACCGGCCCCGGCGTGCAGTACCCGGTCGAATGGATTTACCGCAAATCCGGCTTGCCGCTTGAAATCATCGCCGAATATAAAACCTGGCGCAAAGTGCGCGATTGGGAAGGTGCCCAGGGCTGGGTCCACCAAACCATGCTCAGCGCGAACCGCACCTTTATCGTCACCGGCGCCACCCGCACGGTGCTCGCCAAGGCTGAGGCCTCGGCCCGCCCCATCGCGCGGGTCCAGCCCTTCGTCACCGGACAACTGATGACCTGCCCCGAGGCCTCGGACTATTGCCGCGTCCAAGTCGAAGGTTTCGATGGGTGGCTATTGCGCACCGATTTTTGGGGCGTTCTTAAGGCCGAAACCTTTTAATAAAATTTATTGATGAATATATTTACATCATCAATTTTTCTTATATATTTGCGCAAGTCACTGTAATTTCAATAAAATTTTTGGCATTGACCCAGATCGAGGCTCAGTCCAAATCTTCCGCCAGCGCTTGGCGCATGACTTCGGGCATTTTCGCCATGTGGCCGTATTTTTCGTGACCGATGGCGACGATGACCGAAACATCGGGCTGCTTGAACTTGGCGGCCTGAGCGGTTGTTAGCGGAAAGTGCAAAAACTGAATGCTCGACGCCTTGCCTTCGGCGGTGGTGCGATCAATGTCGTCTTCGGGCACGGCCTTGATGATCTCGCCCGCGATGTCGAGCGTCACCGTTTCTTCAACCCCGCCCAACCCGGCCAGAAACTTGGCGCGGCGGTCAGGATCGTCGATTTCAAACATCAGCGTCGCCACCAGCTCGCGCCCGTTCGGCACCAGCGTCGCATAGGCGCTGAGTTCATCGCCGATCTGCGCTTCACCGCCCTTTTCGATATACAGCATCTCGTGGATCTGGTGCCACATGGTATCGAAACTTTCAAAGTACGCCGTGGCGTCAGGACCGATGTGCAGGCGACGATTGCGCTTCAACTCCGTAATGGCTTTGCGCCGCTCTTTGCGCACGGCGGCATAGGCATCCATATCCCAGATGTCTTCACGGGTGATGGTGTGGGCTGTGCGGGGCATCTGCGGGGCTCCTTTTTCGTTTTTATTTAGAGGCCATAAGAACGCGCCAACAACTGCACCGGATGGCGCAACGCCTTGCCGGGGCCTTCGACATGCTTGTCCTTGCGTTCCATGCCTTGAATGATTTGCTCGCGGGCCAGCGGGCATTCCGACACGACGTAGGCCGAATTGACCTTGGCCGCGTCGCGAAACACCGGTCCGCCCACCTTCATGCCGATCTCGAAAAATTCCTTCATCACGCCCCACGACCCGCCGTGGCCCGAGCAACGCTCGATGACGGTAGTTTGGGTATCGGGAATCAGTTTCAACAGTTCCTGCGCTTTGCGGCCCATGTTCTGCGCGCGGGCATGACACGCGATATGCGCGGTAATGCCGCCTTCGAGCGGCTTTAAACCTTCAGCTAGGCCTTCTTTACCCGCGATGTCGACGATGTATTCGGTGGCGTCATAGGTCGCCAGGGACAAAGCCTTGACGTTTTCGTCTTGCGTTTCGATCAACGGCCATTCGAATTTAAGCATCAAAGCGCACGATGCCACCGGCACCACCACGTCCATGCCTTGATCGATGTAGGGTTTCAGCGCCAGGGCGATGGATTTGGCCTTGCCCGCCACACGCGCCAGATCGCCTTGCTCCAACTGCGGCATGCCGCAGCATTCGGGATAAACGATTTCGGCGTCGATGCCGTTTTTAGCCAGCACCGCGCGCGTATCGAGCACGATGTCGGGGTCGTTGTATTCACCAAAACACGACGCATAGATCACCGCCTTGCGCCCGGCGGCCGGGGCGGCGGTATTGACGTTGACGGGTTCGGCTTGGGCGCGATCACGGCAGGTTTGTTTGGCAAACTGGGGCAGCGCTACATCACGATGCACCCCGGCCACGGCTTCCATGATGGGGCGCGTCAGGCTGTTTTCCCGTTTGGACGCCCAATTGGCGAGGCCGGAAAGTTTTACGCCCAACGGACCGTTGGCATCCATTTCGGTGAGCCGATCTTGTTTTTTGTTGGTTTTGCCATTTTTGAACTGAAACGCGCGGGCGCGCAGCATCAGATGCGGAAAATCCAAATCCCATTCGTGCGGCGGCACATAGGGGCACTTGGTCATGAAACACAGATCGCACAACGTGCAGGCGTCGACCACCTTCCAGTAGTCTTTCTTCGCAACGCCATCCAATTCGCCGCTCGGCGAATGGTCGATCATGTCGAACAGGCGGGGGAAACTGTCACACAGATTGAAACAGCGGCGACAGCCGTGACACAGGTCGAACACACGCTCCAACTCGTCAAACAGCTTTTTTTCGTTGGTGAACTCGTCCTCGCGCCACTTCAACGCATGACGCACCGGAGCGCCCAAACCGCCTTCTCTCATGTCCCCGTCTCCTGACCGAATCGCATTAGAACCATTCTAACATAATAGCTGGACCGAAAAACAGCGCGGGGAGCATCCATGACCCCCCGCGCCATCTTGTTCTATCAACCTCAATCAATCAATCGAGCTGATCGAGCGCCTTTTGGAAACGGCCAGCGTGGGATTTTTCCGCTTTCGCCAGGGTTTCGAACCAATCGGCGATTTCGTCGAAACCTTCTTGGCGCGCGGCTTTCGCCATGCCCGGATACATGTCGGTGTATTCGTGGGTTTCGCCCGCGACCGAAGCCTTCAAGTTGTCCGACGTGGGGCCGATGGGCAGGCCCGTGGCGGGATCGCCGACTTCTTCAAGGAATTCCAGGTGGCCGTGCGCGTGGCCGGTTTCGCCTTCGGCGGTGGAACGGAACACGGTGGCGACGTCGTTGTACCCTTCGATATCAGCCTTCTGTGCGAAATAGAGGTAACGGCGGTTGGCCTGGGATTCGCCGGCAAACGCGTCTTTGAGGTTCTTTTCGGTTTTCGTGCCCTTCAAGCTCATGGGAAGTCCTCCTACAATGTCTTTTGAATAGTGCGGATAAACAAATCGAGGCCAGCCTCAATGGGCCGACTTGTTCAATATAGCGCTTTGAGAGAAATGGTCAACAGATAGTTAGAGGAATTATAAAAAAACCTCTAACTATCTGTATTATATAAATTATTATGCGTCAGAAAGACGAATAACCACATCCACGCCGGAAATTTTGGTGCCCGCAGGCAGGTTGGGCATGTGCGCCAATTGAACCTGGTCTTCAATGTCCATCAACAGGCCCGAGCCTTCGTGGTAAAAATGGCCATGTTCATACGTGGTGGTGTCGAAATACGACCGCGACGTATCGACGACGATTTCGCGCAACAAACCCGCTTCGGTGAACTGGTGCAAAGTGTTGTAAACGGTCGCCAGCGACACACGAATGGCCGCCTTTTGCGCCTCGACGTGCAGCGCTTCCGCCGTCATATGACGGGGGCCATTTTCAAACAGCAGCTTGGCCAACGCCAACCGCTGGCGGGTAGGCCGCAAACCCGCCGTGCGTAACTGCTCAAGAACTTGTGCATATGGTCTCATGGTCGCTCCCATTGATCTGCCGTGACGGCTGCGCCGAGGTTCCCCAACCTCAAACGTGACACAGCCCTCGCCCCCTACCTTCGATAAACCCCAACATTAGTTTATATTGAATGCAAACTGGTTAACCGCAAGTTGATTTTACACGTAAAAACAACTTTGCCTATATCAACACAGTCAACAAACCGTGACTGATTGCCCAATCAGTCACCCGTTTGAATACGCTCCACCAATTGCCGCACGGTCGGAATGAAGCCGTTGGCGTAAAACGGATCGAGCGCAAACATATACGCGTTATGCCCGGCAAACATCAGGCTTTGATCCAGATCGCCGCCATGCGCCGCCAGTTGTAACGCCTTTTGAATGCAAAATGATCTCGGATCGGCGCGTTTGCCGGTGGTACCTTCGGCGTTATCGGCCCAATTGGAGAACCGGCACTGGCTGAGGCAGCACATGCATTCGGCTTGGCTTTGCAGAATTTTTTTGGATTTTTCTTCGGTTTCGAACACCAGCGTGGAATCGGGTGTCTTCATGCCTTCGCTGAAACCCGCCGCAATCCAACCTTGAGCCTTGGGCAGATCGTCGGGCTTCAAATACACCGGACGACCGCGCGGACCCAGCGGCAGCTCCGCCGTAAACGGTTCTTCGCCGGGTTTGGAACGGTATTCGACCTGACGTTCGGAACGCGCAATCAGGCCTTCCAAAAACTTGTTTTTGACCGCCGAGGAATAGAACCCGGTGGGGCTGAAACGATTGAGGCACACGTCGCCTTCTTTCAAATTCAGCAACCGGTCCTTCCACGCGTCCATGATCGGGCTTTCCTGGGTCAACAACGGACGCGTGCCGAACTGAAAGGCAATTGGTCCCAATTCGGCGTTGTCGATCCAATCGGCCCAGTCGCGCAAGAACCACACGCCGCCTGCCATGATGATGGGGGTATTGGCCAGCCCGTAACCACGCATGATTTGGCGCAATTCCAGCACCCGCCCGTAAGGGTCTTGCGGCACGTTGGGGTCTTCGACGTTGGACAAGCCATTATGCCCGCCAGCCCGCCACGGGTCTTCATAGACCACGCCGCCCAACAGCTCGGCATAATTTTTATAAGAGCGTTTCCACAGCGCGCTGAACGCGCGCCCGGAAGAAACGATAGGATAATAGTTGATGCCGTATTGGGCGGCGATTTCCGCGACCTTATAGGGCATACCCGCGCCGCACGTCACGCCATGAATCAAGTCGCCCACTTCGGACAACACGCCGTGCAAAATGGGCACAGTGCCGCCCGCTTCCCACAACACGTTCATGTGAATGCGCCCATTGCCCGAGCGCGTTTCGTGCGCAATGCGCGCCTGCTCGATACCGCCCCGGATGGCATAGGTCTTAAGCTCTTCAAACCGCTCGCTGCGCGTTTTGCCGTAATAAACCTGCGGAACAAACTTGCCGTTGGCGTCGTATGAATCGGGATTCACGCACGAAAAGGTACCGATCCCGCCGGCCTTTGCCCAAGAGCCCGCCGTCAATCCGTTAGAAATGGCGACGCCCTTGCCGCCTTCGACCAGCGGCAGAACTTCCGCGCCGGACATTTTGTGTGCGTTGAGTGCTTTCACGCTGCCTCCGTCGTCTCGCCCCCTATATAAGGCTAAGCCCGCATAGGGTCGGCGACAAGTGGGCGACACGATTTGTTGATCGTGCCGCCCGCTTATGAATTAATCGTCCTTCTTTTCCGGAACGATTTCTTTGCCCGTTTCCTGATCGACGACCTTCATCGACAGCTTAACCTTGCCGCGATCGTCAATGCCGATCAGTTTGACTTTAATGGTCTGGCCTTCTTCAATCACGTCGGTGACCTTGTCGACCCGGCGGTTGGCCAGTTCGGAAATGTGCACCAAGCCATCGCGCGGACCCATGAAGTTCACGAATGCGCCGAAGTCCATGATCTTGACCACTTTGCCGGTGTAGATCGCGCCGACTTCCGGTTCGGCGACGATACCTTTGACCCAGTCGATGGCGCGCTGCATGGCGTCGGCATCCACGGCGGCGACCTTCACGGTGCCGTCGTCGTCCAGATCGATCTTGGCGCCGGTGGTTTCGCAAATTTCGCGAATCACCTTGCCGCCCGCGCCGATGACGTCGCGGATTTTATCTTTGTTGATCTTGAACGTTTCGATACGCGGCGCGGTCGCGGCAACCGTCTCGCGGTTGTGCTCGATGGTGTGACCCATTTCGCCAAGGATATGGATACGACCGTCTTTGGCCTGCGCCAGGGCGGTCTTCATGATCTCGCTGGTGATGGACGTGATCTTGATGTCCATCTGCAACGAGGTGATGCCCTGTTCCGTACCGGCAACCTTGAAGTCCATATCGCCGAGATGGTCTTCGTCGCCCAGAATGTCGGACAACACGGCCACGCCGACGTCTTCTTTGATCAAGCCCATGGCGATGCCCGCCACCGGACGCTTGAGCGGCACGCCCGCATCCATCAGCGCCAACGACGTCGAACACACGGTCGCCATCGACGAAGAGCCGTTGGATTCCGTAATTTCCGACACCACGCGAATGGTATAGGGGAATTCTTCCTTGGACGGCAGCACCGGATGAATGGCGCGCCAAGCAAGTTTGCCATGGCCGATTTCACGACGCCCGGTAGCGCCAAAGCGGCCCGCTTCGCCGACCGAGTAGGGCGGGAAGTTGTAGTGCAGCATGAAGTGCGAACGATATGATCCTTCGAGCGCGTCGATGATCTGTTCATCCGAACCGGTGCCCAAGGTGGCGACGCCGATGGACTGCGTTTCGCCACGCGTGAACAACGCCGAACCATGCGAACGCGGCAGAATGCCGACTTCGGTAATGATCGGGCGCACCGTCTTGGTGTCGCGACCGTCGATGCGAATGCCGGTTTCCAAAATGGAATGACGCACGATGTTCTTTTCCAGCGACTTGAAGGCATCGCCCAGAACCTGACCCACCAAAGCGGCGTCGAATTCTTCGCGAATGGCGGCGGTCGTGCTTTCCTTTACGGCAGCCACGGCGTTTTGACGCGCCATCTTGTCGGAGATCTTGTACGCATCGCGCATGCCTGCTTCGGCCAATTTTTTGACCTTAGCTTTAACGTCGTCCACGCCTTCGGGCGCGCCCGGAACATCCATCGGCTCACGCGCACAGCTTTCGGCCATTTCGATGATCGCCTTGATCACCGGC
Source organism: Rhodospirillales bacterium (assembly GCA_024653965.1). Taxonomy (GTDB): domain Bacteria; phylum Pseudomonadota; class Alphaproteobacteria; order Rhodospirillales; family Magnetovibrionaceae; genus JANLGW01. The sequence continues at coordinate 15,418 of JANLGW010000070.1, read as the reverse complement.
TGGAAAGCGTTGTGGCCAAAGCTCACCGCGCCCAGCATCACGTCTTCGCTGAGTTCGGCAGCTTCGGATTCGACCATCAGCACGCCTTCTTTGGTGCCGGCGACGACCAAGTCCAAATCCGAATCCGCCATCTGATCCAACAGCGGGTTGAGCACATATTCACCATCGATGCGGCCAACACGCGCGCCGCCGATCGGGCCCATGAAGGGCGCGCCGGAAATGCACAGCGCTGCCGAGGTGCCGATCATGGAGATGATATCGGGATCGTTTTCCATGTCGTGCTGCATCACGGTGCAGATGACCTGAACTTCATTTTTGAAGCCCTTAGCGAACAGCGGACGGATGGGACGATCGATCAGACGCGAGGTCAACGTTTCCTTTTCGGAAGGACGGCCTTCGCGTTTGAAAAAGCCGCCCGGAATGCGCCCGGCGGCATATGTTTTTTCTTGGTAGTGGACCGACAGCGGGAAGAAGTCGGCATCCGGCTGCGCGGTTTTTTCGGCAACCACGGTGCACAGCACCTTCGTTTCGCCATACGTCGCCATCACGGCGCCAGAGGCCTGACGAGCGATCTTGCCGGTTTCCAAAACCAGCGTGCGACCGCCCCATTCAATTTCTTTCCTGTATTCTTTAAACATCCATATCTTCCTTCAAACCTTCATCGACAGGCTTTCAGCGTTCGGCTTAACCGACCCACGGAACCTGCCGCAACCCGCCCCGGCCATCCGGGGTTCGGGCCAAGCCTTTTTCGGGTGCGCTTTCAACAAAGCGCGCCCCGGCAAAAAGGCAACCGCCCGGACCCCTTCGCGGAGACCGGGCGGCAACGCCTTAACGGCGCAAGCTGAGACGCTTGATCAAGCTTTCGTAGCGCGCCTGGGCCTTCTGCTTGGTATAGTCCAGAAGGCGGCGGCGCTGACCGACCATGATCAAAAGACCGCGACGCGAGTGGTGGTCTTTTTTGTGCATTTTGAGATGTTCGGTCAGGTTGTTGATGCGTTCGGTCAGAACCGCAACCTGCACCTCGGGGGAACCGGTATCGCCAGCTTTAATGGCGTATTCTTTGATGAGCTCTTGTTTACGCTCGGCAGTAATCGACATCGTGATCTCCTCTAGGTTAGAGATTTAAAACACGGATCGGACGAATTTCGTCGCCTTCGATCCTGGCCAGAGCGACCGGGATTTCCCCTTGCATGACCACCACCGTCTCACCGGGAGACACCTTCATATCAGGCGTTCGAGAGAGAACAGTCGTGGCCGATGCAGGTTGACCCTGCCGCAGTTTTCCGGCCTCGGCGTCCGTCAGGGCCAGCGCCGGGATGTCGTCCAGCGCGGTCTTGAGCGGAAGCACTACGTCTTCAAGGCGCGCACTATGCCCCAAGGTTTCCAAGGAATCCAGCGAAATCGCCCCCTCTTCGGTGAACGGGCCGGAGCGGGTGCGGCGCAAATCGGCGACATGGCCCACGGTGCCCAGGCGCAGCGCCAAATCACGGGCTAAGGCCCTGATATATGTACCTTTTCCGCAATCGACGTCGATGATGGCGACGTCCGGGGTGGGCATATCCACCAGCACAATGCGGTCGATACGCACGGTGCGACTGGGCATTTCGACGATTTCGTCGGCGCGGGCGCGTTTATAAGCGCGCTGGCCGTCGATTTTGATGGCGGAGTAGACCGGCGGGATCTGTTCGACGTCGCCCTGAAACTCGCCCAATACGGCTTCGATTTGGCTCCAAGTAGGGCGTTTTTCCGAGGTTTCGACCGTTTCGCCTTCGGCATCGTCGGTGGTGGTCGAACGACCGAACTTGACCCAACAGCGGTAGGTTTTCGCCCCATCCATGACAAACGACACGGTTTTGGTGGCCTCGCCGAGCGCAATGGGCAAAACGCCGGTCGCCAGCGGGTCCAAAGTGCCGCCGTGACCCGCCTTTTGTGCGTCCAACAGCCAACGCACCTTGCCCACCACCTGGGCGGAACTCATGCCTTTGGGTTTGTCGATGATCACCCAGCCGTGAACGGGGCGCCCTTTTTTGCGCCGGGTCATGGCTCAGGCGTCCCCGGCTTCGTCATCCTCTGGTTCGTCCCCTAACTCATCACCGGGGGAAACCAGATCACGCGCCACTTCGGGCTGGTGCAAAAGATTGTCGATGTGGCTGGCGATGTCGAAGGTGGTGTCGTGGACAAAGTGTAACGTCGGCGCGAAACGCAGGTTCACGCGCTGCACCACTTCATGACGCAGAAATTTTTTGGCGCGCTCCAGCGCGGCGACGACCTCTTTCACTGCTTCCGGCTCACCGCCGCCCAAGGGCGTCACAAAACAGGTCGCATTTTTCAGATCGGGGCTTAAGCGCACCTCGGTCACGGTGATCGGCGTTTTCACCAACGCCGGATCACGCAGGTCGCCGCGTTCCAAAATGATCGCCAGCGCATGGCGCACTTCTTCGCCCACGCGCAGCTGGCGCTGGCTCGGTCCTTTGACCGGATGGGAGTTGCCGTGACGAGTCATGATCGTGCCTTAAGCAAAACTGCAAACGATGGTCCAGATGGCGCGGGCTCTTATTCGAGCTGGCGCGCCACCTCGATCACGTCGAAGCATTCGATAACGTCGCCTTCTTTAAGGTCGTCATAGTTGGAGAACGACATGCCGCATTCCATGCCTTCCTTGACTTCCTTGGCGTCGTCCTTGAAGCGCTTGAGCTGGTTCAACTCGCCTTCGTGAATGACCACATCGTCGCGCAGCAGGCGCACCTTGGCGCCGCGTTTGACCATGCCGTCGGTAACGATACAACCCGCGATCTTGCCCACCTTGGTGATGTTGAACACTTCGCGAATTCTGGCGTAGCCTAAGAACTCTTCCTTGAGCGTCGGCGCCAACATGCCCGACAGCGCTTTGCGCATATCGTCGGTGACGTCATAGATGATCGAATAATAACGAATATCTACGCCGTCACGTTTGGCCAAATCACGAGCCTGAGCGTTGGCGCGAACGTTAAAGCCGATGATGAAGCCGCCCGAGGCGCGCGCCAAAATCACGTCGGATTCGTTGATGCCGCCGACCGCGCCATGCAACACCCGAACACGAACTTCATCGGTGCCCATTTTGTTGAGGGTACCGACAATCGCTTCCAATGAACCGTGCACGTCGGCCTTGATAACCACGGGCAATTCTTCGGCAACGCCCTCTTTGATTTTTTCGAACATCTGTTCCAGCGTGCCACGGTTGGCGGCGGCGGAACGCAGATCGCGTTTTTTGCGCTGACGGTATTCGGTAATTTCACGCGCACGCGCTTCGTCACCCACCGCAATCACTTCGTCACCCGCTTCAGGCGTACCTTGCAGGCCAAGAATTTCCACCGGCATGCCGGGAGTCGCTTCATCAATCTGCGTACCGTGATCGTCGACAAGGGCGCGCACGCGGCCCCACTCGGAACCGGCGACGAAGATGTCGCCCTTACGCAAGGTGCCGCGCTGCATCAGCACGGTGGCGACCGAGCCACGGCCCTGTTCCATCTTGGCTTCGATGATCACGCCTTCGCCCGGAACGTTGGGGTTGGCTTTGAGATCGAGAATTTCCGCCTGCAGCAAGATCGCTTCTTCCAGCTTATCCAAGCCGGTGCGCGCCTTGGCCGAAACTTCCACGGTCAGCACGTCGCCGCCCATTTCTTCAACCACGATTTCATGCTGCAACAGTTGCATACGAACCTTTTGCGGATCGGCGCCGGGTTTGTCGCATTTGTTGATCGCAATAATAATCGGCACTTCAGCGGCCTTGGCATGGTGAATGGCTTCGATGGTTTGCGGCATGACGCTATCGTCGGCGGCAACCACCAAGACCACGATGTCGGTCGCCTTGGCGCCACGCGCACGCATATCGGTAAATGCCGCGTGACCAGGGGTATCGAGGAAGGTGATCTTCGCCCCTGAATCCAACGTCACCTGATAGGCGCCGATGTGCTGGGTAATGCCACCCGCTTCGCCGCCCGCCACGTCGGTGGTGCGCAAGGCGTCGAGCAACGAGGTTTTACCATGATCGACGTGGCCCATCACGGTCACCACCGGCGCACGCGATACCAGGTCTTCATCACGATCTTCGCCGCCGCCGAGACCCGTTTCTACGTCGGAATCGGATACGCGCTGAATGTTATGGCCGAATTCCGCAACAATCAGTTCGGCGGTATCGGCATCAATGATCTGATTGATGGTCGCCAAGACGCCCATTTTCATCAATGCGCGGATCACGTCGACGCCGCGTTCCGCCATACGGTTGGCGAGTTCCTGCACGCTGATGGTTTCGGGAACCACCACATCGCGCACGATTTTCGCACCGGCGGCACGCGCCTGTTGCTGACGTTGTTTTTCTTTTTCGCGCTTGCGCTTGACCGAGGCCAACGAGCGCTGACGCTCATCCGTGCCCGCCAACGCCGTGGTAATGGTCAGCTTGCCGGAACGACGACGCGGCTCGCCACGCGGACGAGCGGCGGCGGCAGCCTCATCTTTGCTGTCGCCCTTGGCTTTTTTAGCTTTTTTGTTGTTCTTACGGTCGTCTTCATCCGTATCACGCGGTGCTGCCGCTGGGCGCAGGGCGGGCTTGGCCGCAGCGGGCCTAGGGGCAACGGGTGCGGGAATATTTTCAAGCTCAGGCTCAGGCTCGGGTTCACCCGCCGCAAGGCGGCGAGCTGCTTCGGCAGCTTCATGCTTCGCACGCTCGGCTTCCTCGATGGCGCGGCGCTCGGCTTCGATAGCCTCACGTTTTGCCGCTTCGGCTTTGCGCTGTTCTTCTTCAACGGCGCGCACCTTGGAACCCTCAAGCGCCTTAATGCGCGCCGAGCGTTCTTCGTCGGTAAGATTGGTGAGATTTTCTTCCCGGTTAACGACAGCCGGCGCGACAGGTGCCGGAGCCTCAAACAACTCGGCGGACTGAGCATCGCGAACCTGAGCCATCTTGCCGCTGGCATCCTGGGCGAACGAGCGTTTCTTTTTGACTTCGACCGTCACCATTTTGGAGCGGCCATGGCTGAAGCTCTGCTTCACCGATCCGGCGTCAACAGTCTTCTTTAACTCGAGCATGCCGGGACGCTTCAAGCGTAGCGGCTTTTTGTCGGTGTCTTTGGTATCGCTCGTATCGCTCATATCACTCCGTTTTTGAGCTGCGCTCAATCTTCGGCTTCGGTATCGGCTTTGCCATCAGCCGCCCCATCAAGGGATTTATTCATCACTCCCGCCAACTTGGCGGCATCACTTAAAAACGCTTCAGCCATTTTACCCGGCGCGAGCACCGCGTGCACCGCATTATCGCGGCCAATGGCATGGCCGATTTCCTCGGCCAAAAACAGCGCCACCACCGGCAGCCCGGCGGCTAGGCGCATCATCTTTTCCCGCCCGTCGGGAGCCGCGTCGCTGGCCTGCAGCAGGACCCCTGCCGACTTGCCTGACGGACCCGCCTTTAAGGCGGCGCGGACTTTTTCAAAGCCCTGGATCAACTGGCCCGCACCGCGCGCAAGCCCTAAACGGCTCAAGCACCGTGCGCGCAGCTGCTCCGCAACCCGCGCCTCCAAGTCCTCCGGCACGATAACCCGCGCCTTGGCGGCCTTGGAAAACTGCCCCTTCTTCAGGGCAGTTTTTAACACATCCAACCGGGCGCTCAACCATAAACCCCGGCCCGGCAATTTGCCGGCGGCGTCGAACACCACTTGACCATCCGGCCCGACCACAAACCGCAACAATTCGGCGGCGGGTCCAACTTCACCCGTGACGATGCATTTGCGCTCCGGGTCAGCCTTCATGGTTCAAACCCTTACGCTTCACCCGCGCCTTCGCCGCCTTCTTCGCTGGCGAACCAGTGCGCACGCGCCGCCATGATGATGTCGTTCGCCTGATCGAGGTTGAGCTTGGCCGAAGGGGCCATTTCCATCAATTCATCGGCGGCGAGATCGGCCAAGTCGTCACGCGTTTTTACGCCCTGCTCACCCAACATCACGGCCAATTCGGCGTTGACGCCTTCGACTTCAAACAGATCGTCGGCAACACCCAGCGAGCGCCGCTTTTCGTTCAGCTCTTCTTCGCGGCGTTCCAGATAGTTGCGCGCCCGTTCGCGCAATTCTTCGGCCACGTCTTCATCGAAGCCTTCGATGTCGGCCAGTTCTTCAAGCGGCACGAACGCCACTTCTTCGATCGAGGTAAAACCTTCGGTGACCAACAGGTGCGCGATCACGTCGTCCACGTCCAAGGCGTCGATGATCATCTTGGTGCGGGAATTGAATTCCTGCTGACGGCGTTCGGATTCTTCGGCTTCGGTGAGGATGTCGATATTCCACCCCGAAAGCTGCGAAGCCAAACGCACGTTCTGACCGCGACGGCCAATGGCCAGCGAAAGCTGATCGTCGGGCACCACCACTTCGATGGTGTTCTTTTCTTCGTCCAGCACCACCTTGACCACTTCGGCCGGAGCGAGCGCGTTGACGATGAAGGTCGCCGGGTCTTGAGACCACTGGATGATGTCGATCTTTTCACCCTGCAATTCGCCGACCACGGCCTGCACGCGCGAACCGCGCATACCGATACACGGACCGACCGGGTCGATGGAGCTGTCGTTGGACAGCACCGCGATTTTGGCGCGCGACCCGGGATCACGGGCGGCGGCTTTGATTTCGATAATGCCGTCATAGATTTCCGGCACTTCCTGGGCAAACAGCTTGGACATGAATTCCGGGTGCGTGCGCGACAGGAAAATCTGCGGCCCGCGCGGTTCTTCACGCACATCCATAATGATCGCGCGCACGCGGTCGCCATTGTTAAAATGTTCGCGCGGAATGGTTTCGTCGCGCCGCATCAACGCTTCGCCGCGGCCCAAATCAACGATCACATTGCCAAATTCGATGCGTTTGACGGTGCCGTTGACGACTTCGCCGATGCGATCTTTGTATTCGCTGTACTGACGTTTACGTTCGGCATCGCGCACTTTCTGCACGATCACCTGCTTGGCGGTCTGTGCGGCAATGCGCCCGAAATCGATCGGCGGCAGCGGATCGACGATGAACTCGCCCACCTCGACGTTGGCCTTTTTGCGTTGGGCTTTATCCGGCGTCATCTGGGTGAATTCATTTTCCAGATTTTCCGGGCTCACCACTTCGATGTAACGCGCCAGCGTGATTTCGCCAGTCGAACGGTCGATGTGCGCGCGAATGTCGTGTTCATGACCGTACTTAGAACGCCCAGCGCGTTGAATGGCCTGCTCCATGGCTTCCAGCACTTCGTTGCGATCGATGCCCTTGTCGCGGGCAACCGTGTCGGCAACGGTCAAAAGTTCGGGGCGCACATGCACACCGGTGGTTTGGCCAGGGGTCTGAATGGATTTGCTCATTGGGTCTGCTCCGGGGTGGCCGCCGCGATCAACTCGTCGGTCAGCAACAGTTTCGCACGTTGTAAATCTGCAAAAGGCAGGGCGAATTTTTGCCCTTCCTCATCCTCAATCAAAATCTGCTCGTTCTCACCAACGCCCAACAGGCGCCCAGTGAACCGTCTGCGGCCTTCGACAGCGACGGCCATTTCCACCCGAGCATCAAACCCGGCCCAGGTGGCAAAATCCTTTACCCGCGTCAGCGGGCGGTCGATCCCGGGCGAGCTCACTTCCAAAGTGAAGGCGTCCTTGATCGGGTCTTCCACGTCCATCACCGCAGAGATCGCGCGGCTGATGGTGGCGCAGTCTTCCACATCAATGCCGGTGCCATCCCGGCGTTCGGCCATGATCTGCAGTCGCGGGCTGTGAGAGCCAACCACCATGACCCGCACGATTTCAAAACCTAAGTCTTTAATCGTGGGGGCAATCATGCCTTCGATGCGTTTCGCCAGGTCCATACCTGAACGGGTCCTTTAATCTTTCGCGTCCGCCATCCGAGCAAATCCGGGTAACAAAACCCAGGTAACAAAAAAGGCGGGTCCGGCTGGGACCCACCTCATTGTCCGATCCTGTCAGACAGCGAGACTATCAACTTGAGGGGCGTTTTACACCCAAGCCCCAGCCCGCGCAAGCGATTCTTGCGGGCTTAAGGTTAGCGCGGGCGGCGGCGAAAACACAAATAAACGCACTTTTCCCCGCGCGCCAGCGCCTTTTGCTCATAACGGGTGCGAATCCAGTCGGCGGGCGGGCTGCGCCAGTCTTCGGGGCCTTGGGCGAGCCATTCAAAATCCGCATGGCGCGAAACGTGGATCAACACCCAGCGCACATAATCCATATGGTCCGAAGCAAAACGAAACTCGCCGCCATCCTTTAGCATGCGGGAAATATCGTCCAGCAGCGGGCCTTGGATCAGGCGGCGCTTGTGGTGGCGGGCCTTGGGCCACGGATCGGGGAACAAAACGAATGCCCGTTCCAGCGTGCCATCGGCAATCTGCGGAAAAATCAACCGCGCGTCGTCGGCGTGCAGGCGCACGTTGTGCAGGTCATGTTCATCAATTTGCGACAGCGCCTTGGCCACACCATCGATAAACGGCTCGCAGCCGATCAGGCCGACATCCGGGTGGGCTTGCGCTTGGGCCACCAGATGCTCCCCCCCGCCAAAGCCGATTTCCAGCCAATAGGCGCGTTTGGACGGGAAAAACTGCTCCAGCACAGGGCGGCCTTGAGCGACGGCAATCTGCGGCAATAGCTCCGCCAGCAAACGTTCGCGGCCGGGGCGCTGCTTTTTGCCGCGCCGCCGGCCGTAAGAACGCAGATAACCGGGATCGGTAATTTCGTCCGGAATCTGAGAATCGGAGGTCATCAAACCTCGCTTAAAACGCACCCTTAAGCGCGTCGGCAATGTCGGTTTTTTCCCACGAGAAACCACCGTCGCCATCCGGCTGACGGCCAAAATGGCCATAAGCCGCGGTGCGCGCATAAATGGGGCGGTTGAGCTTTAAGTGCGTGCGGATGCCGCGCGGGCTCAAATTGACCATTTCCTGCAACACCGCCGACAGTTTGTCTTCATCGACGTTGCCGGTGCCGTGCGTATCGACATAAACCGACAAGGGATGCGACACACCAATGGCATACGAAAGCTGAATGGTGCACTTATCGGCCAAACCTGCGGCGACCACGTTTTTCGCCAAATAGCGCGACACATACGCCGCCGAGCGGTCCACCTTGGTGGGATCTTTGCCCGAAAACGCGCCGCCACCGTGAGGAGCCGCGCCGCCGTAGGTATCGACGATGATCTTGCGCCCGGTCAGGCCGCAGTCGCCGTCCGGGCCGCCGATGACGAACTTACCGGTGGGGTTGATGTAGATGTCCTTGCGCGCCGGCATCCAGCCCTCGGGCAGCACATGTTCGATGTGCGGCATGACGATGGCGGCGACGTCTTCTTGGCTCAAGCCTTCGGCATGCTGGGTGGAAACCACCACCGAGGTCGCGCGTACCGGTTTGCCATTTTCATATTGCAGCGTCACCTGGCTTTTAGAATCGGGGCCTAAACCAACAGCCGAATCGTTGTGCCGGGCGTCCGCCATAGAGCGCAGGATTTCATGGGAGAAATAAATCGGCGCGGGCATCAAAATTTCGGTTTCGCGACATGCATAACCGAACATAATGCCTTGGTCGCCGGCACCCTCATCCTTGTTGCCGGCGGCGTCGACGCCTTGGGCGATGTCGGCGGACTGGGCGTGCAAATAAATTTCCACGGCGGCTTTTTCCCAGTGGAAGCCGTCTTGTTCGTAACCGATGTCTTTCACGCAATCGCGCGCGACTTGTTCGATGTGATCACGGTCGACCGAACCGTCGGCATTCACCAGCGGGGCCGGGCCGCGCACTTCGCCGGCCATCACGATGCGGTTGGTGGTAGCAAGCGTTTCGCAAGCCACGCGCGCTTCCGGATCGACGCTCAAAAAGGCATCGACCACGGCATCGGAAATGCGGTCGCAGACCTTGTCCGGATGGCCTTCGGAAACGGATTCGGAGGTAAACAGATAATTGGATTTTGCCACGGTCACATATCCCCGTAAAAAAGTTGATCCTATGGATCCGGGGCGTGCGAACGGAAAACCGCTTTAACTGCGCCCACTTAGCCTTTTTTTACGTGGTGGCAAGCGATCCAAATCTATCCACGGGTTAGGCGTAGTTCAAAACAGGCCGCTTGTTCAAACAAAAACGGACGCCAGATCTTTGTGATCCGACGTCCGATCTTGTGACAAGGTTTGAGGTCCGGGTCAATATTTTTCCCAAGACCGCGCCTTAAAGAATATCTCAGTCCTCGACGCCTTCGGCGGCGTTGGCGATGGACTTGGTCAGTTCAAACACCCGCTTGCGCACTTTGGGGTCTTCGATTTTGTAGTAGGCGCGCACCAATTCCAAGGTTTCGCGGCGCGCCATCGGATCGGCCGTCTGCACGGCTTCCAATTCGGCGGTGGCGCTGGGCGCGGCATAATCGCCACGGGTTTTGGTGACTTCGCCGGGCATATCTTCAAAGAAATAGCTGACCGAGACGTCTAAAACCTGGCCCAATTGAAACAGGCGCGAAGCGCCGATGCGGTTGGCGCCACGTTCATATTTCTGAATTTGCTGAAAGGTCAAATTCACGGCTTCGCCGAGTTTTTCCTGGCTCATGCCAAGAAGGGTGCGGCGCTGACGTAAACGTTGGCCGACATGCACGTCAACGGGACGCGGCGTGCCGAGGGGCGGGCGATCCGCAATTTTGCGGGTGGCGATGGAGGCGGACATGGATACGGGTCCTTCATTTTTAGTGTGGAGCATTCCAAGAGCGCGATGCAACCACTGAGGTCGATTTTGACCGGTTATTGTTGAGTGTGTTTAAACGTCACATAAGCTGACGCATGGGCGATTTATTACTCCCGTCGCGTGTAACGGTCAAGGCCATCATAACACAACATGGTGTGCAACCTCCAGCATTTCATGTTCGGCCAATATCAGCGTTAAAGTTGTTCTGCCCCCGCCCCCAAACGCGCCCCAAAACAAAGCCCAATAGCAACGCCCCCAGTGCCAACATCAGCGCCGGCCCGTCGCCATATCTCGCATACACCGATGTGCGCGTGGCCGGTTTGGGTAAGTCCCCGTCGATAAAGCCTTTTTCGCCCAATGCGAGACTCGCCTGCACTCGCCCATAGGCATCAACGATGGCGGAAATACCGGTGCTGGCCACCCGCACCACCGGCAGGCCCTGCTCGATGGCGCGCAACCGCGCGCTCACAAAATGTTGATGCGGTCCGGCGGTTTTGCCGTACCACGCATCATTGGTGAGATTCAGCATCCACTGGGCGCGCCCGGTGCCATCGGTGACGGTGCTGGGGAAAATGATTTCATAACAAATCAGCGGGCTCACCGGGGGCAGGCCTTCAAGATTCAACGTTTGCGGCCCCGGCCCCGCCGTGAACGCGCCTACACCCTGGGTGATGCGCTCCAGCGGCAACCACTCGCTCAACGGCACATATTCGCCAAACGGCACCAAATGAAATTTGTCAAAGGTGGCGCGAATGTTGCCCGCCCCGTCGATGGCCAATAACGAATTGGCGACCTTGAGCTCTTGATCGTCCTGAGCGCCCAAAGGAAGCGGCGACGCCACCACCCGCGGCGCACCAATGATCATCAGCCCGCCCGGAGGCGCGCTACGCCCCACGACGGCCCGCCATTGAGCATGGTCGGCAATAAAAAATGGCGCCGCCGTTTCCGCCCAAATCACATGGGTGGGGGCAGGCTCGCCGGGCAGGGGCGCGTGTGTGCTTAAATCCAACTGGATCGCCATGTTGGCGGCGCGCCGCTCCGCCTGCCATTTTTCGTTCTGAGGAATAAGCGGTTGCACCAAACGCAGACGCACGTCGGGAACCGAGCCGTGCGCGGCATTGGCCAGACGATGCTGACCGCCCAAGGCCAGCGCCAAAATCATCGCCCCTGAAACAGCGACGAGCAGCGCGCCGCCCCGGTTGCGATCGACCAACGCGCCCGGCGCGGTGGCGACAAACGCGGTCAAAAAACTGAGGCCCAATGCGCCGACCACCGCAGCACCCTGAGAGAGCGTATCGGAGAACATCCACACAGAACCCAGCGGATTCCATGGCAGGCCGGTAAATATCCAAGAACGCAACCACTCGAGAAGCGTCCACGCGCCGACCAAACTCAGCGCCTTGGCCGTTAAACCGCCCGGCATCATGTGCACCGTTAGCGCGGCGACGGCGCAAAACAGACCCAAACCGAACGCAAAGCCGAAAATGGCGAACGGCACCAGCCACGCAAATTTTTCGGCATCCACCAGCAGAGCAAACGACGTCCAGTAAAGTCCGGCGGCAAAAAATCCAGCGCCAAACCACCAGCCGATGACAAACGCCCGCCACCGCGTGGGCTGCGTAGCACTCAGCCACAACAGCCCCACCATGGCCGGAACCAGTACATAAATCTGATAGACCGGCGGCATGGAAAACACCGCCCCGAAACCCAGCACAAACGCCAGCGCACGGCCCGACCAACGGCCCATACCCGCCACCCGCACGTACAAGCGCCGCATGGCATTCGAGCCAGAGTTCAAGACGGCCCCGACGGCAACCATGTTTGAAGCCACCCCTATTTTGCCGCGTTGTCTTTTTTAGGCGTGGCGGGCTTCTTTAGTGGATCGGTGTCTTCAAGTAATCTTTCGGCCCAATCGACACCCTTCCACACGTTGGCGTCGCGATGATTGGCCTCGTCACCCTGCAGGGCTACGGACGAATGAATGCGCAGACGCTTAATGTGGCGCAAATCAACTTCCAAAACCTCAAACTCCAGCTTTGAGCGCTCATGGCGCAACAGTTCGCCACGCACCGGCACCCGCCCGGCGATGGTAAACACCAAACCGCCCAGAGTATCGACCTCGTCGCGCTCTTCCTCGCTGAACAAAACCCGACCCATGGCCGTTTCCAAATCTTCCAGCGGGGTGCGCGCGCCCGCCGTCCAACTGCCGTCGCCGTGTTTTTCCAACGAGGGTTTTTCGTATTCATCAAATTCGTCTTCGATTTCGCCGACAATTTCTTCGACCAAATCTTCGATGGTGACCAAACCGTCTACGCCGCCGAATTCGTCCACCACCAGCGCCATGTGGATGCGCTTGGAACGCATCTCCAACAACAGTTCCAACACATGCATGGAAGGAGCGACAAACAGCACAGGGCGCACGATCTGCGTGACGTCAAATTCTTCATCTCGCCCGCGCCACGCCAAGACGTCTTTGACATGAACCATGCCGAACGCATCGTCGAGCGTTTCACGATACAGCGGCATACGCGAATGGCCTTCTTCGCCGATCAGGGCGATCAGACTCGCCAGATCGCAATCCGCCTTAAAAGCGGTAATATCCACACGCGGCACCATCACGTCGGAAATGGTGCGTTCGTGCAGATCTAAAATGTTGCCCAGCAGTTGGCGTTCGCCGACGTTGAGCGAACCTTCGCCGCCATCAGACTCGTCGATCAATTCTTCCAAAGCGTCGCGCGCGGTCTCACCGTTGCGACCGCCGAGCCAGTCCGCCAATACTTTAATGAAAGACTTATCGCGCCGACTGGCCGGAGAACTTTCTTCCAAGGTAGGCTCGCTAGGCGACGGTTCTTCGTTCATCTTGGTGCAACAATCCTTAGTTTGTGTTCAATCGGCACGATCTGCATAAGGCGAGGCAATGCCCAAACCCGCCAAAATCTCAATTTCCAGCGGTTCCATCTCGTCCGCCTGGGCCTGCGTTTCGTGGTCGAATCCCAATAAATGCAGCATACCATGAACCACCAAATGGCAAAAATGATCCGCAAGGCTTTTTTGCTGGTCGGTTGCTTCGCGGCTTGTGGTTTCCAGCGCCACCGCAATATCGCCCAGCAAAACCGGCGCGCCATCCGGCATATCATCAAAATCGTCGCCGGGAAAAGACAGCACATTGGTGGATTTATCCTGTCCCCGCCAATCGCGATTGAGGATACGTTGATGCGCATCGTCGGTGAGCAGCACGCTGACTTCGGCATGAACGGGTACCCCATCAAGCACCGCGCAGACGGCCCCGATAGCGCGCTCGGCCAATGCTGCCGCATCGGGCAAATCTTTCGCCCAATTTCCGGCTTCGATGTTCACATCGATGGCAAGTCCGCTGTCAGTCATCCACATGCTCATAAGGGGCGGAAGCTTTGCGCTTGGCTTCGGCCTTGTCGTAAGCCTCGACGATGCGCGTCACGATTTTATGACGGACAACGTCGGCGCCGGTAAATTCGGTGAAATATACGCCCTCGACGCCGTCGAGAATTTCGCGCGCATCGCGCAGGCCCGAACGCGTGCCGCGCGGCAAATCGACCTGAGAAAGATCGCCCGTCACCACCATGCGCGAGTTTGCGCCCAGCCGGGTGAGAAACATCTTCATCTGTACGGCGGTGGTGTTTTGCGCTTCATCCAAAATCACAAACGCATTGGCCAGGGTGCGCCCGCGCATGAAGGCCAGGGGGGCGACCTCAATATCGCCCGCTTCCATGCGTTTGACCACCTGATCGCCGGGCATCATGTCGTGCAGCGCGTCATACAATGGGCGCAAATAGGGATCGACTTTTTCTTTCATGTCGCCGGGCAAAAAGCCCAACTGTTCGCCCGCTTCTACCGCCGGGCGCGACAAGATGATGCGATCCACATCGCCACGCACCAGCCGCTCCACCGCTTTGGCTACCGCCAAATAAGTTTTGCCGGTGCCCGCCGGACCAAAGCCGAACACCAGCTCACAATCGTCGATGGCTTTAAGATAGCGGGCCTGCGTTGCGGTACGTGGCGAAATGACGCGCTTTTTGGTGTGCACTTCGATGTTCATATCGCCCGCGCTACGGGTCGGTCCCGAGACCATGCGCAGCGCCGCGTCGATTTCATCCACGCCCACGACCGCGCCGCGTTGCAGGCGTTCATAAAGCGCCATCAGCACCCTTTCCGCCATTTCCACGCCATCCGCCGAGCCGGAAATGGTCACATCCGCGCCGCGCGCGGTGATGGTCACATCCAGCGCGGTTTCGATCTGCGCCAAATGCACGCTGTGCGGCCCAAACAAAATTTGCGCCTGGGCATTATCGGCAAAAGTTAAATTGGCGGTATGTTGATCGCTCACGCGCAGGCCCTTTTATCATCTTGAACAAAATCAGCCACAAGCTCGCCCTTCAGGCTGGTCGAGGTGGCCGACGTGATCATGACGCCTTGCAGGGTGTGCATCATCGCGCCACCGGCATTGACCACCACGGGCTGCATATAAGGGCTGCGCCCAATCAATTGTCCCGGTTGTTTGCCGACACGATCGAGCAGCACCGTATAGGATTTACCGATGCACGCCTTATTGAAGGCCAGCGTTTGTGCATTCAATAACGCCTGCAGACGCGCCAGACGCTCCGCCTTCACCGCTTCGTGCACCTGATCGTCCATCAGCGCGGCGGGCGTGCCGGGCCGGGCCGAATACTTAAACGC
>JANLGW010000065.1 GCA_024653965.1 Rhodospirillales bacterium | reverse complement strand
CTCAATGCCCAGCAAGTGAGGCTGAGGAAACGCTAACGGATTAAAGGGCGCTTCTGACATGGGCAGGACTATACGCCGTTGATTTCATGGGCGCAAGCGGTGGGTTGGTCCCGAGCAACAGGCGTGGGGAATATGAGATTGACCGCTTCTTATAAGGGTAAGATGATGGGGATTGAAACGCATGGGGGGATTTTTGTGCAGCAGCGTAAAATCGACGACTTGATTCGGGATATGAGGGGAAACGTTCGGGACGGACGTTCAACAGCCCTACTAATTGGCGCAGGCTGCTCGAAGGAAGCAGGCATCCCTCTGGCCTCAGAGTTTGTTCAGGAGATTAAAAAAGCATTTCCGGATGATTATGAACAGGCCGAAGACAAAGCGTCTTATGCGCACTGCATGGGCGCGTTGCGCCCAGATGATCGGCACAAACTAATTTCTGAATACATTGATGGGGCAAAAATTAATCGCGCCCATATCGCCATCGCGCAGTTGATGAAACGCAACTTCGTCGACCGTGTTCTAACTACGAATTTCGATCCGTTGGTGGTACGCGCCGGGGCATTAACGCATTTGTTTCCCGCCGTTTACGATGTGGCGGCGTCTCAAACATTTTCCCCGGGCATGGTTAGGGACAGGGCGGTGTTTTATTTACACGGCCAACGGGACGGGTTTGTGCAGTATCACCTGCCGGATCAATTTAAAAAACTCGAAAACGTGCTTGGCCCGCTTTTTTCCGATACCAACGCCGGGCGAACCTGGGTTGTCGCCGGTTATAGTGGCGAGAATGACCCGGTGTTTAAGAAATTGGCGGAGCTACATGACTTTGGGTGCCGCTTGTACTGGGTAACTCGCGATAAGGATGGTCCTGCCCAGCATGTGAAAGATGCATTGGGGGGCAGGGGTAAAGCCGCTTATTGGATCCATGCGTCGGACGCCGATACGTTTTTTTACAAGCTCTCTGCAGAACTGGGCTGTATGCCGCCGGAATTTTTCGCCACTCCGTTTACTCATTTAAAATCCGTTTTTTCCACTGTGGCCGATGTGAAGATGTCCGGTAGCACTACGGACCTTCCCTGGCTCGATGAAGCTATGGAAAAAATAAACGAGGCCATTGAGAAATTTGAAGCGCCTGATGCGAAAGAAGGCGGCGCGGTAGGGGATGAATTGGGTCTGGGCGAAACCGTTTATGACATCAAGGATGCTATGACCGATGTGATGGCGGGCCGTTACGACGTCGTCATTTCGAATCTTGAGGGTCGGGACGATAAGGCCGCTTTCGCTATTCCGTTGTCGTGGGCTTATATCGGGCTAGGCGATGCGCTGAGTGATCAGGCTAAACAAAAGACTGGGGCGGAGGCGGACGAATTGTTCGAGCAGGCGTACTCCAAATACACCGCCGCGATGAACATCAAACCCAACGCGCATAATGCGCTCAACAATTGGGGTAATGTGCTGAATGAGCAGGCCCAACAAAAGGCGGGGGCGGAGGCGGATAAGTTGTTCGAGCAGGCAATTGCCAAGTACGAAGCCACCCTTGAGATCAAGCCCGATACGCACGAAGCGCTCTACAACTGGGGCGGTGCGCTAAGTGCTCAGGCCAAACAAAAGACGGGGGTGCAGGCAGACGAACTGTTCGAGCAGGCGTATTCTAAATACGCCGCCGCGCTAAACATTAAGCCAGACACGCACGAAGCGCTCAACAATTGGGGTGGTACGCTATTGGCTCAGGCCCAGCAGAAGACGGGGGTGGAACGGCAGGGGTTGTTTGCGGAAGCGGAAACCAAATGTCTTCAGGCGGAAGCGACACGCCCGGGTAAGGGCGCGTATAATTTGGCGTGCATTGCCGCCTTGATGGGCAAAGAAAAGGACTGCCAGACGTGGCTGGAAAAAAGTTTGCAGGCCGGTACGCTGCCGGATTTGGGTCATCTCAATAGCGATGCCGATCTTGATCCGGTCAGGGGTGAGCCGTGGTTCACGGCGTTATTGCAAAAGGCCAAGACACGATAAACTGTGATGCGCGAGCGTATCCATGCGCGCGCCTTGACTTTTTGCCCTCATCGTGGTATATATTCCTAGTTTGTTGCGCAGCCGGAAGGATAGGTCTGGAAGGGCAGGCGCGGGGCGTTCGGAAACGTCAAATGCTGCCCCTTCTGACACGGTATTCAAATACCGCTCTTTGAAAGTATTGAAGAATTTGGCTTCGTTCCGTCACTTTTTTTATGCGCGAAGGCGCGTTTTGTGTGATGGCGCGATTCTCCTGCGCCGATGCGCGTCCGTGTATGGGGCGTTTATCCCGCCGCGACCAGCCACAGCGCCATGGTGACCATGGCGGCGAGCGTGGTGGCGGTGATGATGCCCGCCATCAGCGGCGCGTCGCCGCCCATTTCGCGGGCCAAAACATAAGATGACGCCGAGCCCGATAGGCACGCATAGAGCACCGCCATCTGAAACGGCAGGCCGCTCACGCCTTGGGCTGCGGCCAGCATCCAGGTCAGGGCGGGCAGGGCGATCAGTTTCAGCGCTGAGGCTTGGGCGGCGGTAACGGCGTTGGCCTTGAGGTCGGGCAGGTCCAGCCCCGCGCCCACCGCCAGCAGGGCGATGGGCAGGGCGGCGCTGCCTAAGATGTTGAGCAGCGGCCCGATGACCGGCGGCAGGCCGACGCCCAGCGCGTTGAGGCCGAATCCGATCAGGCAGGCCAGCACCAGCGGGTTGCGGGCGATTTCCGGCGCCGCTTTTTGCGGCGTGCGCGCCTCGGCGTGGGCGTCGCCCCAGCGCACCAAGACGGGCACCGCGATCAGGTTGACCATCGGCACCACGGCTAAAATCGCGATGGACAGCAGCGCCACGCCTGCATCGCCGTACATCAGCAACGCTACGGATACACCGACGTA
This sequence comes from Rhodospirillales bacterium, assembly GCA_024653965.1. Classification (GTDB taxonomy): domain Bacteria; phylum Pseudomonadota; class Alphaproteobacteria; order Rhodospirillales; family Magnetovibrionaceae; genus JANLGW01. The sequence goes on along the minus strand of JANLGW010000065.1, from coordinate 25,104 downwards.
GGTGTTGGGGCGGATGGCGCCCTGAAAAAACGAGGTGAAGGCGGCATCTTTCAAGCCCAGCACCGGTTTTAAGGCAATGGCCGCTAGGGCAACGATGAAGGTGGCGCAAAACAGCGACAGGGCCATGGGCCAGACCTGTTCGCCGCTTAAGTTGGCGCGCATGCCCGCGCTGATCAGCAGGGCGGGAAAAAACAGGTAATAGGTTATGCGTTCGGCAGGGGCCCAAAACGTATCCGTCACCCAGCCCCGTCGTTTGAGCGCATAGCCCATCACGATCAACAAAAATACGGGGGTCAGGGCGGTGATGGTGGTGAGCATGATGGGGTTCTCAGGTCCGGTTTAAGTGCGCCAGTGCGTCCAACGCGCCCTGTAAGATGTAAGCGGCGGCCAGTTTGTCTACCACTTCGCCGCGGCGTTTGCGGGTCATATCCACGTCGTCGACCAACATGCGTTCGACCGCCGCGGTAGATAGCCGTTCATCCCAATATGAAATGGGCAGGTCGCGCAGTTTTTTGAAGTTGATGGCGAAATCCCGGGTGGATTGGCAACGTTTGCCTTCGCTGCCGTCCATTTCAAACGGCATGCCCAGCACCAGCGCGCCGACGTCGTGTTCTTCGATCAGTTCGATCAAGTGTTGGGCGTCTTGGGTGAATTTAGTGCGGTGGATGGTTTTCAGCGGGCTCGCCACCGAAAGCATGACGTCGGAAAGCGCTAGGCCGATGGTTTTGCTGCCTAAATCCAGGCCCATCAAGCGTTGCCCGCGGGTGAGCTGGGAAGGGATATTTTTGAGTTCCATGAAGGTCATAACCCACCTTAACCTTAAGGCCAGCCTCTTGCCATTGAAGAAATGTGGGCGCACATATTGGGCATGCAAAATGGCATGGCTCGGGTTTCGGTGGGGTTTGCGGTGATGATGGCGGCGGCTGTCTTCGCGGGGGGTACGCCTGGGTGGGCGCAAGAAGCCCCTGTAGAACAAGAACCGCCCCTGGAACAGGACCTCCATGAAGGCGCCCCGCCCGTTTCCATGCCCGGGGAGATTCCTTTGGAACAGCCCGCCACCGTGATGGTCATGGACCATGAGGTCGTGCCCAAGAAGGGGCTGTTTGAAATCCTCACCGATTTGAATGTGCGCGCCGGTCCCGGCACCGAGTTCAAGCGGCTTGAGGGGTTGAAGGCGGGAGACCGCGTGCGCGCCATCGGCGCATCCGCAGGCGGGGATTGGGTGGCGGTCAACAAGGACGGCGTGACGCTGGGCTTCGTTTCGACCCAGCATTTGGTGGCGGTGGTCGATGGCGCCCTGGCGGAGCAGTTCTTTGGCTCTTATACCGGGGAAAAGGTTGCCGGCGGCGTTGCCTGCGACTATCGCTTTCGCTTCGAGCGCAAGGCCGATGTGGAAGGCGGCGCTTTTGAAACGGCGGATTACGAAGTGCGCTTTCGCTGCGCCAGCCCCCAGGGTGCTGCTTTGTTTTACGGCCATATGTTTTTGACTGAGGCCCCGGTCGATGAAGAGAAGGGCTTGCACCTGATCGGTCTTGATGTGCGCTCCATCGGCGATGGCATGGAGGAATATCTTTCCACCAGTTATCTCTATCATCCCAAGACCGGAAAGATGAAATTCGACGGCCACTCGATGCCGAACTATGCCTTACCGCCCAAGGTGCAAACGTTTCAGACCGTTTCGGTTAAGGATGCCCTGAAGAAGGCTCTGGAGACCTCGATCGCCAGTTGGACGGAGGAGGCCTGGTTGACGTTGTTCGCCAAGAAGGAATAAGACGCCACTTTGGCCGTTGTTTTATGGGTCGCGTTTGGACTTGGCCGCTTGCGAAGCGCGGGCGTGGATGGTACTTTCCGCGCTCTTCTTAATCTTTAACCCCCGATGGGAGACGCTTGCCTATGTCCCTCGACAAGGACACCGTGAAGAACATCGCCTATCTGGCGCGCATTCGCGTTGGCGATGACAAGTTGGGGCCGCTTGCGGGCGAGCTCTCCACCATTATGGGCTGGATCGAGCAACTGCAGGAACTGAACACCGACGGCGTGGAGCCGATGGCTTCGGTCGCCGCCATGAGCCTGCCGCAACGCCGTGACGTGGTCACAGACGGCAATTGCCGTGATGCGGTGTTGAAAAACGCGCCGGACGCCGAAGACGGCTTTTTCGCCGTGCCTAAGGTGGTGGAGTAAATCATGGCCGATCTCACTCAATTCACCCTCGCCGAGGCCCGCGACGCCCTGGCTAAAAAGGACTTTTCCGCCGCCGAATTGGCCGAGACCTATATCAAGGCCGTTCAGGCGGGGCGCGATCTGAACGCCTATATCACCGAAACGCCGGAAGTGGCGTTGGAGCGCGCGCGCGAATCCGACGACCGCCGCGCCAAGGGCGCACCCATCGGCGCCATGGATGGCCTGCCCATCGCCATGAAGGATCTGTTTTGCACCGAAGGCGTGCTGACCACGGCGGCCAGCCATATTCTCGACGGCTTCGTGCCGCCCTATGAATCGACCGTGTCGGCCAACCTGCGCAGCGCGGGTGCGGTGATGCTGGGCAAAACGAACCTGGACGAATTCGCCATGGGTTCGGCCAATATCACCTCGTATTACGGCCCGGTGAAAAACCCCTGGAAGGCCAAAGGCGGCGCCAATGTGGGCAAAGACTTGGTGCCGGGCGGCAGTTCCGGCGGCTCGGCGGCGGCGGTGGCGGCGGGTTTGGCCATGGCTGCGACCGGCACCGATACCGGCGGTTCCATCCGCCAGCCCGCCAGCTTTTGCGGCATTACCGGGCTGAAACCCACCTATGGGCGCTGTTCGCGCTGGGGCGTGGTGGCGTTTGCCAGTTCGCTCGATCAGGCCGGCCCGATGACCAAGACCGTGCGCGATGCGGCCATCATGCTGGGCGCGATGGCGGGGCATGACCCCAAGGATTCGACCTCTGCCGCCATGGCGGTGCCGGATTTCGAGGCGGCGCTGACGGGCGACATTCGTGGCCTTAACGTCGGCATTCCCAAAGAATACTCGATGGACGGCATGGACCCGGAAATCCAGGCGCTGTGGGACAAGGGCCAGGAATGGCTTAAGGCTGCGGGCGCGAACATCAAACAGATTTCCCTGCCGCACACCAAATACGCGCTGGCGACCTATTACATCGTCGCCCCCGCCGAGGCGTCGGCCAACTTGGCGCGTTATGACGGCGTGCGCTACGGCCTCAGGGTGCCGGGCGAAAGCCTGGACGACATGTATATGAACACCCGCGGCGAAGGCTTCGGCGAAGAAGTGCAGCGCCGCATCCTGATCGGCACCTATGTGCTGAGCTCGGGGTATTACGATGCCTATTACATCAAAGCGCAACGCGTTCGCTCCCTCATTGCCAACGATTTCAAAACCGCGTTCAAAGATGTGGACGTGATTTTGACCCCCACCGCGCCGACGGCGGCGTTCCCCTTGGGCGAAAAACAAGAAGACCCGGTGGCGATGTATTTGAACGACGTGTTCACGGTGCCGACTTCTCTGGCGGGCCTGCCCGGCATGTCGGTTCCTGCGGGACTTTCCAAGGATGGCCTGCCGCTGGGTCTGCAATTGATCGGCCGCGCGTTTGATGAAGAAACGTTGCTGCGCGTCGCCGGGGTGATGGAAAGCGCTGCGGCCTTTTCCTTTCATCACGGGTTGGAGGTCTGAGCCATGAGTTACGTGATCAAAGGCGAAACGGGCGATTGGGAAGTGGTCATCGGGTTGGAAGTCCATTGTCAGGTGATTTCCAACGCCAAGCTATTTTCCGGCGCGGCCACCGATTTCGGGTCCGAGCCCAATACCCAGGTATCGCTGGTCGATGCGGCCATGCCCGGCATGTTGCCGGTCATCAACGAACAGTGTGTGCGCCAGGCCATCAAAACTGGACTGGGGCTCAAAGCGAAGATCAACACCAAATCGGTGTTTGCGCGCAAAAACTATTTTTACGCCGACCTGCCGCAGGGTTATCAGATCAGCCAGGCCGACCAGCCCATCGTCGGCGAGGGCACGGTGATCTTGGACATGCCCGACGGCTCAAGCCGCGCGGTGGGCATTGAGCGCCTGCACTTGGAACAGGACGCGGGCAAATCGCTGCACGACCAAGACCCCACGCGCACGTTCATCGATTTGAACCGCACCGGCGTGGCGTTGATGGAAATCGTTTCCAAGCCCGACATGCGCAGCCCCGAAGAAGCGGGTGCCTATTTGCGCAAGTTGCGCTCCATCGTGCGCTATCTGGAAACCTGCGACGGCAACATGGATCAAGGTTCGATGCGGTGCGACGTCAACGTCTCGGTGCGCCCCAAGGGTTCGACCGAACTGCGCACGCGCGCCGAAACCAAGAACGTCAACTCGGTGCGCTTCGCCATGCAGGCCATCGAGTATGAAGCCCAGCGTCAGGTCGAAATTTACGACAACGGCGGCGAAGTGGTGCAGGAAACGCGCTTGTTCGACAGCCAAAAGGGCGTGACACGCTCCATGCGTTCCAAAGAACACGCGCACGATTATCGCTACTTCCCCGACCCCGACCTGTTGCCGCTGGTGTTTGACGATGCCCTGGTGGCCGAAATTAAAACGACCCTGCCGGAACTGCCCGATGAACGCAAAGCGCGCTACGTGGGCGAGTTCGGCCTGTCGCCTTACGATGCGGGCGTGTTGGTGCAGGAAAAAGATACCGCGACCTATTTCGAGGCAGTGGCCTTAGGCCGCGATGCCAAGATGGCGGCCAACTGGGTCATCAACAACCTGTTCGCCGTGCTGTCCGACCGGGGTGTAGGTATTACCGAAAGCCCGATTTCGGCGGCGGATTTGGGCAAACTGCTCGATTTGATCGCCGACGATACGATCTCGACCAAGATCGCCAAGGAAGTGTTCGAGGTTATGTTGGAGACCGGCGACGCGCCCGACAAGATCGTCGAAGATAAAGGCCTAAAACAGATCACCGATACCGGCGCGATCGAAGCCGCCGTGGATGCGGCGATTGCCGCCGGCCCCACCCAGGTCGCTCAATACAAGGGCGGCAACGAAAAAATCTTGGGCTGGTTCGTCGGCCAGGTGATGAAATCGACCGGCGGCAAGGCCAATCCGGGGCAGGTCAATAAACTGCTCAAGGACAAGTTGGACAATTAGGCCTGTCGCGCTTTGATTGAAACCGTCACTCCCGCGAAAGCGGGAGTCCATAACCTTTTGTCATTCGGGGCTCTGGATTCCCGCTTTCGCGGGAATGACGAAGGGGGAGTGGGAAAATACCCCCCCCGGAGGTTCATTCGGCCATCGCTTTAACATAAAAAAAGTGACGGAACGAAGCCAAATTATTCAATGATTTCAAAGAGCGTGTTTTTGAGGGGCATTTTGCCACCGAACAGGGGCGGCGTTTCGGCCCGCTAAAAATGGTAGGAATTTATACCAGATCAGGTGCAAAAAGTCAAGATGCATCATGACCGTAGCGCTCCGATTAAAAACCGTCATTCCCGCGAAAGCGGGAATCCAGCTCTGCGAATTATGGACTCCCGCTTTCGCGGGAGTGACGGAGGAAGGGGCGGGGTGACGGGGGCGCGGAAATGACGAGGAGAGCAAAAAAGTCCCCTTGCCAATATCCTATCGGGGGGGATAGGATAAAAGAATGAGCGGATCATCCCAGCACAAAACCCATGACGACGTTGCGGTGCGCCTGCGCCGCGCCGAAGGCCATCTTAAGAAGATCATTACGATGATCGCCGATGGCCGGGGCTGTCTTGATATCGCCCAGCAGCTTCAGGCGGTGGAAAGCGCCGTTTGCAACGCCAAGAAAATTTTGATTCACGATCACATCGATAACTGCCTGGATGAGGCGGTGGGCTCGGTCTCGAAGGAGGGGCGTTCCATGGTCGCGGAATTCAAGGAAATCACCAAATATCTATAGAGGCCTGAGATGCATGAGCATGACTTGGGGGCGTGGCGGCATACCCATCGTTTCGTAACGGGCGGCGAACAAGCCGCCGAGCGCCGCACGCGCATCGTGGTCGCGATGACCGTGACGATGATGGTGGCCGAGATTGCGGCGGGAACGGTGTTTAATTCCATGGCGTTGTTGGCGGATGGCTGGCACATGTCGACCCACGCCGGCGCGCTCGGCATTGCGGTATTCGCCTATGCCTTTGCCCGCAAACATGCCGATGACGAGCACTTTACGTTTGGCACCGGTAAGGTCGGGGTGCTGGCCGCCTTCGCCAGCGCGATTATTTTGGTGCTGGTCGCGGTCTTGATGGTGGGGGAATCCGCAAACCGTCTTTTGACGGTGCAAATCATCGCCTTCGACGAGGCCCTGTGGGTGGCGGTTGCCGGATTGGCGGTCAATTTTGCCAGCGCCGTTGTCCTGGGCGGACATCATGGGCAGGGGGAGGGGCATAACCACGGCCACGACCACGATCACGACGCTCTTGAGCATGGTCATCATGGTCATCATGATCATCATGGCAAACACGAAGACCACAATTTCCGCGCCGCCTATCTTCATGTCATCGCGGATGCATTTACGTCGCTTCTGGCCATCGTGGCGCTTCTGTTGGGCAAATATCAAGGCTGGTGGTGGATGGACCCCACCATGGGTTTTGTCGGCGCCGCGGTGATTTTTTGGTGGGCCTGGGGGCTGTTGCGCTACGCCGGGGCCGTGTTGGTCGATTATAACGACAAACATGAACTGCAAGACAAGGTCCGTTCCGCCATCGAAGGTGATGCCGACAACCGACTGGCCGACCTGCATCTTTGGCAGGTGGGTCCGGGCCATTGGGCGGCTATCCTATCGGTGGTCACGGCGACGCCCCGTGTTCCGGCCTATTACAAGGGCTTGCTTATCGCGGTGCAGGGTCTCAGCCACATCAGCATTGAAGTGCAACCGTGCAATGATCCGGCCTGTCATGACCAAGCCTGCAACGATTAGGTCCGCAACGATTAGGCCTGTCAACGTTAACGCGCCGTCCTTTGCGGTGTGTTTTTGTGGGTCATGGTCCACAAAAACACACCCTTGCCCCTGCCGCCCAATCCCTTAATCTATTGCCCTTGAGGGGGTGTTGGAGTCGGAGGCCAAAATGATCGATCTATACACCTGGGGCACGCCCAATGGGCGCAAGGTTTCCATCCTGTTGGAAGAAGTGGGGCTGGAGTATACCGTCCACCCCGTCAACATCACCCAAAACCAGCAGTTCACGCCCGAGTTTTTGGCCATCAATCCCAACAACAAGATTCCCGCTATCGTTGATCTGGAAGGTCCGGGCGGCGCGCCTTTGGCGGTGTTTGAATCCGGCGCGATCTTGATTTATCTGGCGGAAAAGACCGGCAGTTCCCTGTTGCCCGCGTCGGGGGCTGGGCGCTATGCGGCGCTTGAATGGCTGATGCTGCAGATGGGCGGCGTGGGGCCAATTTTTGGCCAAGTTCACCATTTTTGGCAGTTTGCCAAGGAAGACGTTCCTTATGCAAAAGAACGCTTTAAGGCGGAAATGCTGCGCCTTTACGGCGTGCTGGACAAACGCCTGAGCGAAACGGCATATTTGGCGGGCGATGAATATTCCATCGCCGATATCGCAACCTATCCGTGGGTGGCGCGTTTTGCCTGGCATCCGTGTGATATTAACGATTATATCTGCGTTAAACGTTGGTATGATAGGTTGAGTGAGCGCGAAGCCGTCAAAAGGGGAATGGACGTACCAAATGGCTAATCTGGACAAAGACACTGTCAAACGGGTGCGCCACGCATTGGTGGATGCCGGCGTGGGCGATACGGTCGTTGAGCTTGCAGAGACCGTGCGCAGCGTCGCCGATGCCGCCAAGGCCTTGGGCGTTGAGCAAGGCGCGATCGTCAGATCGGTGGTGTTTACCGTGGGCAACCGTTATGTGCTGGCGTTGGTTGCGGGCGACCGGGAATGCAGCGAAGCTCAATTGCCGCGTATTTTTAACTTGCAAGGCCAAGTGGTGCGCCCGCCCGCCGATTTGGTGCGCGCGGTGACGGGCTTTACCCCCGCCGGAGTGTGTGGCGGCGTGGCCCCGGTGGGCTTGATCGCCAAACTACCGGTGACCATCGATGCGAGTTTGAAGCGCTTTGACAAGGTTTATGTCTCTGCAGGCCATAGCCATTGTGTGTTTAAGACCTCGATTGCCGAGCTTAAAACCCTTACCGGCGGTCTGGTTTCTTACGCCGTGGCCCAGCCGACAGAGGGTGCGCCTGGGGGCGCGCCAGGGGGCATGGGTGGGGATGCGGCAAAACCCAAGGCTTAAAACGTTCTTGATCAAGACCCCAAGCCCGTCTATGAAGGGGGCGTTCAAAGCCGCCAAAACACTTGTGGACAGGTGGGTGAGTGGCTGAAACCAACGGATTGCTAATCCGTCGTACGGGGTCAACCCGTACCGAGGGTTCGAATCCCTCCCTGTCCGCCATTAAAAAAAGGGCCCCCGCGTGGGGCTCTTTTTTTATGGCGCATGGGAGTGGTGAACGGACCGTGGGTTTGGTGAGCCCGCGAAGGCGGGCGAACGACGTTGCGAAGCAACGGTCCCGAAGGGACGAGGGGTGAAGCCCCGAGCAATCCCTCCCCAAAGGGCCTCCCGTCGGGGGGCCTTTTTAACGGTGTGTGGGCGATCTTGACTCAGCGCCAGGAATTGAAGCTGGCGCGCAGCGTTTCGCCGAACAGGCGGGCAATGCGAAAGATGTCTTCGCTAGCTTTGCGCAAGGTGGCGCCGAAGGTTTCGTCGGCAGGGGCGGTGCGGACCTGATCTGCGAGTTCCTGGCCACGGCCCAAGTTGACGATTTTCTGACCACCTTCAGACAGTGTAACGGTGTCTTTAAGGGTATCGGCAGGGCTGGCGGCGGCCTTGGGCGCGAGCACGCCGCTCCTCTCCCAAGCCTCCTTAACAGTCTCGGTGACACGCCCTTTTGCAGGGGTGGGCATTTGCCCGAGCTGTTGCGTGGTATCGACGTTTATCATGCCAAGATCATATCACGGTGGCCCATATGGCGCCACGGATGCGTTTAGCTCCTAAGTCGTTCAAATAAATACCCTCAAAAGCAGGGAAATTGCGGACATCCGCTTTTTTTTATGCGCCGGGCGGCGTATGGTGGAGGCAAATCAAACAAAAGGCGCAAAGATGCTGAACCCCTTAAAACCCATTCTTATTGCATGTGTATTGGTCGCGGCCTCTACCCCCGGGGCCTGGGCCGTCGAGCTTGCCTCGCACCGCGCGGCTTACGACGTCACCCTGGCGGTTTCCAGCGATACCGCGGCGGTCACCGCCGCTAACGGTCAGATTGCGTATGGCGTGGAAAAGGTGTGCGGGGGCTGGTTGTCGGCGCAAAGCGGCACCATGAATCTTCAATTGACCTCGGGCGAAGTGATGCCGCAGACGCTGCATTATTCTTCCTGGGAAGCGGATGGGGGCAACCAGTACCGCTTTTCCGTAAAGGTTGAAGGCAACGGCGATGAGGTTATTTTAGGCACGGCTCAAATCGGCTCTGGCGCCGAAGGTGTCGCCAACTTCACCCGACCGGAACCGAAGCAGTTTGTCTTGCCGCGGGGCACGGTGTTTCCCGTGTCGCATACCGCTTCGGTGATCGAGGCCGCGCGTGCAGGCAAAACACAGTCCGAGACTTATATTTTTGAAGGAACCGAAGTTGAAGGCGCCAAACTGTTGATCGCCTTCATCAGCCCCTTGTCGAAAGAAGCGAAGGCGGTGCAAGAACAGTTGGGTGGGGAACTGCTGACCCGTTCGGGATGGAATTTCCGCTTGGCGTATTTCGATCCGAAGAACCAGACCGGCGAGCCATTGTATGAGGTCGAGGCCGATCTTTTGGATAACGGCGTGACGTTGCGCTGGATTTTGGATTACGGGGTTTATGCGGTGGAAATCAAACTCAACAAAGTTGAGCGTTTGGTTAAGCCGGATTGCTGACTTTAAGGTGAGTTCACGCCACAAAAAAACGGCGCAGCATTTCAGCCGCGCCGTTTGCATTTTGCGGACGACATTGTTTAAGGATGCGCGCGCAGTGCGCCGACCAATTCTTTCATCATGTCCAGCGAAATGGCGCCCGGCTGGATCTGCGAGCCGAAAATAAACGCTGGCGTGCCGGTGATATCTAAGGCCGACGCCAAGCGGGCCGTGTCGCTCAAGGCGGTTTCCACCAGCGGATCGTTCATTTGCTCTTTCAGCTGAGCCGTATCCACACCGGCGTCCTTGGCCAGTTCCATGATTTTGGCTTCGCTGAGTTCACCCTTGCTGGTGAGCATGGCGGTGTGGAAGGGCAGGTATTTATCCTTCTGATGCAGCCATACGGCCTGGGCGGCGCGCGATGCATTGACGGAATCGGGCCCTAAAATCGGGAATTCCTTTAAAACGAAACGAATGTTGCCGTCTTCTTTGATCAGCGTTTGCACATCGTTGAATACCCGTTTGCAATAGCCGCAACGGTAATCGAAAAATTCCACCACCGTGACGTCGCCGTCGGGATTGCCGATGATGGGGTCGTTGAGGTTATTTTTCAAATCGGCCTGCAAGGCGCCCATGGTGTCGCGTTGACGGACCTGGGCGGCTTCGCGTTCGCGCTTTTGATAGGATTCCAACGCTTCGATGATGACTTCCGGATTGTTGACGAGGTATTCGCGCACCACCTGTTCCATCTGCTGTTTTTGCGCGGGATCAAGCGGCTGGGTTTCTTCCGCACAAGCCGTTAGCGGCAAGGTGGTGAGGATGGCCAGGGTGGCGGCGAGGGTCTTGAACGATGGCATAGGCGGCTCCAATGGGTTGGTGGCAGGGGTGTTCGGGTGCGGCATATTGCGGGACTTGCGCGACGCCCTCAAGCTGTTTTGGGGTTTTAGAGTGCGATCGGGGCGGGTTCACACACTAAAGCGATCCGACCCTAGAGGATCAATGTGACAACAATATGCCCGCAACGCGCCCCTGAACGGGGGGCATTTTGGGTGCGGCGGCGACGCCGATAAAGGTGATGCGTGTGTGCCTGAAGTCATCATTCGGCCAAGCCTTGGTGTAGAGTTGCACCAAATCCACCGTTTCCAGCCACCAGCGGCGGGTGTTTTCGCGTCCGCCGCGTACCGTATAAAGCGGCGCTTCGCTGGGGCGCTCTGCTGGGGGCAGGTTAAGCGTGCCGCGGCGCAACAGGGTATCGCCCCACACCAGTGCGATGGCGCGGTCATGGGCAGGCAGGCCGCCGCCCAACGGGTCCGCTATGCCGTCTTTCCCGGCACCGCCCTGAAAGCCCACAACGACGCGTGTCGGATGGATCCCTAAGCCGTGGTCGGATAGGTTCCACGACCAACTGAGATAGGGCGTCGCCAGCAGCATGGCGTTCACCTGACGCACCGCGATGGTTACGGCGTTGGTGCTTTCTATTTGTAATGCGGGGATACCTTGCAGCGTAACGGTGGAAAGTGCTTCGCGACCGCTCGAGTTGTCGGTGGAAATGATCCAATCTTTGGGCGCGGCATTGAAGTTGAAGTCTGGGTTCGGTCCCATGACCGCCAGCTGACCTTCCGGCGCTGGGCGGTTGGCCGAAAATGAATTGTCGCAGGCCGCAATACCGAACATCGCGAGCGCAAAGATAAAAGCGCCGGGGGCGGCATATATGCGGTTCATTGTTGGTCTCTTTGGGCGCGGGCGACTTTGATCGCTTCTAGGATGTCGAGCGCTTGCAGATGTGCGCTGGTGCCTTTTTCCAACGTTTCGCTGGCGCGGGTGGCGTGCATTTCCGCATTGCCCAGTTGACCGGCGCTGAGGTCGGATTCGGCCCGCGCCAAGGAACTCATGCCGGTGTCGCCTTTTCGCGCATACGCGATGCTTAGTTGCAGCCAGACGAAGCTGGAACCCTCGCCCAATTGCGTGGTGAGGCGGAAATGCTCAATGGCATCGTCCAGCAGGGCCGGGTCGTCCAGTTCCAATTCCGCGCGCGCGAATTCTGTTGCGATTAAGGGTTCTTTAGGGGCCAAGCGGAACGCTTCGCGGTAAGCCTCATAGGCTTCACGGGCCCGTCCGTTTTCAAACAACATTTGCCCCTTTAATTCGTGGAGGTAAGGATCAAGGGGCGTTTCTTTGATCAGTTCATTGATGATCGTCAACGCGCGTTCCAGTTCGGGCGCGCGATAGTAGGCGATGGCCCGGGCATAACGCGCGGCGAAAGAATGGTCCGTTTCGGGATAACGGCGCAGGACGTTGCGCAGCGGTTCGATAAATCCATACAGTTTTGCCACCATGCGATCAAAGCGTAATTGTTCCGCTTCAGGCACAGCCGCGTCGGCGTAAGGGGATTCTTGATTGTGTTTGGTGAGGGCCTCAACGCGCTCGCGGCTTAACGGGTGGCTCATCAGGTACGGATCGCGAAAACGATCGGAAAGAAGCATCTGCCCTTCCAAACTGCCGAGGAATTTCTCCAATCCCTTGGCGGAACGGCCGGTCGCGTCCAGCAGACGCATGGCGGCCTGGTCAGCGGCGGATTCCTGGGTGCGGGAATATTGGAAGAAAGTTCGCGCTCCCGCGCCCATGGCGCCCATGACGACGGCCTGACCGACGGCGCCGTTCTTTGTTGCTACTCCGGCCGCCGTACCCAAAATGGTGCCGATCATCTGAATGGTGTTGGCATTTTCGATGACGTCACGGGAGCGCACCAAGTGCCCGCCTTCGATGTGGCCGGTTTCGTGGGCGATGACGCCCGTTAATGCATCGGAGCTTTCGGCGCTTAAAATGAGGCCGGTATGGATAAAAATGTTCTGCCCGCCCGCGACAAAGGCGTTTAGAGTTCGGTCTTGGATCAAGCGGATGCGGATAAATTCAGGGTTAAGGGCTGCGGCTTGGAAGACTGGCACCGCGAGCGAGCGGATGATATTTTCTATTTCGGCGTCGCGAATCGTGATGCGTGCGCCTTGCGCTTGGCTTGGCCAAGGCGCAAGAGTGGTAGCCAGAGCAACAAACGCCAACAATGCCCAGCACGAAATAAATCGCCGTGGCCGGGCAAACCATAAACAGGGGGTAGCGGTGCAAAGTCGCTTCAACACGTTAAAAGCCATATTTCCTATTGATCAACAGGGTAGAACCCACCACGGGGAACGTCAATTGGCCGCGTGTCGGTTGATGGCGCCCCGCCGGATGGCGGTTAGTGCTTTGGTGGCGGGCCTTGTTTTGGGGGCGTGTTCGAGCGAACCGGCTTTGCCGCCGGGGACGATGGGTTTTGTCGAAGGTTTTTTGGGGGGGGTTGTGGCGGATGAGCCTCGTGCCGCGCTGGTGGGGCGCGACATTCTGTCCGCCGGGGGAACCGCCGCCGATGCCGCCACGGCCATGTATATGACCATGGCGGTGACGTTGCCGTCGCGGGCGGGATTGGGCGGGGGCGGGGTGTGCCTGGTGTTCGATGCGCTGGATGGCAAGGTGCAGGCCTTGGATTTTACCGCCACTGCCTCGGCGGGCGCTTCGCCCACCATGGGCCGACCGACCGCTATTCCGGCCAATCCGCGCGGATTTTTTGCCCTTCAGGCCCATCTTGGACGCTTGCAGTGGGCCGAAGTGGTGGCCCCCGCCGAGCAATTGGCTCGGTTCGGCCACCCGGTGTCGCGGGCATTCGCCGGGGATTTGGCGGCGATCGGACCGGCGTTGTTGGCCGATGATGGCACGCGCGCCATGTATGGTTCTGCGTCCGGCGCATTGGTCCAGGAAGGCGAAACCATTAAAGCGATCGATTTGGCCGCTACGTTAGGCCTTATTCGTGCGCGGGGCGTTGGGCCATTGTATTTTGGGCCGTATGCCAACAGCCTAGTCGAAGCCGTGCAAAAGGTCGGCGGAACGCTCACCATTGAAGATTTACGCAGCTTTACGCCGGTGTGGCGGGACACGGTGCGTGTCGAGATCGGCGACGACGTCGCTCACTTCGCCCCGCCGCCCGCCGCCGCTTCGACGCAGGCGGGAGTGATGTTTGCGATGCTCATGGAAAATGGCGGATTTGACGGTGCGGATCAGGAGGGGCAGGCACGCCTATTGGCCGAAGTGGCGCAGCGTTCTTTTGCGGATCGGGAAACGTGGTTAGGCGTTGGCGCTAAGGGCGCTCAAGCCACAAAAGACTTGACGATGTCATCGCGGATCGAGGCTGTGCTGAGTGGGATGCGCCCGGATCAGCATACGCCAGTTGCAAGCTTATCCGTTAAACCCAGGAATCGTCATGAAAGCCCGTCCGCCACGACCTTTTCCGCCGTTGACCCCTTAGGCAATGCGGTAACTTGCGCAGTCACCATGAATGCCGGATTTGGCGCCGGACTCGTTGCGCCGGGTACCGGAATGTTGTTGGCTGCGGCCCCGGATAGCGGCGGGCGCGGCCCCATTGGGTTATCGGTGATGTTGGTGGTGAACGAAAATTCAAAGGAATTTCATTTCGCCGCCGGGGCCAGTGGTGGCGAGGTTGCGCCCACGGCCCTTGCCGGTGTGGCGGCGCGGGTCCTGTTGGACGAACAGGGATTGGAAGCCGCCGTGGCCGCACCGCGGGTACACCTTAGCGGCGACCCTGATGTGACCTATCATGAACCAGGATTGAACGCGGGTGCGGTGGCGGCGTTGCTGAGCGCGGGGCATCGAACCCAGGCGACGCCGGTGATCGGGCAGGTCAACGCGATTTCGTGCTCGGGTGGCCTGCCTGTCGCCCCCGAAAGTTGCAGTATGGCGGCGGATCCGCGTGGCCAGGGCTTGGCCGCCGGGTCCATGCGTTGATTTTTGGGAAGAGCCCACATGACGCTGAAAGCCGCTAAGCGTAGCGCCATCCAACCGTTTATCGTTATGGATGTGATGCGCGCCGCCAACGAACGTCAGGCCCAGGGCGCAGACGTTTTGCACCTGGAAGTGGGACAGCCTTCCACGCCCGCACCTAAAAGGGTGTTGAGAGCGGCGCGCGACGCCTTGGATCGCGAACTGCTGGGTTATACCGACGCTTTTGGCGTACCGCAGTTGAAAGATGCCATCGCGGCGCATTATCAAAAAACCTATGGCGTGGCTGTGGATCCGGCGCGCATTGCGGTGACCACGGGTTCCAGCGGAGCTTTTGTGCTGGCATTCTTGTCGGCGTTCGATGCGGGCGACCGGGTGGCGCTGGTCAGCCCGGGATATCCGGCTTATCGCAATATTCTTGCCGCCTTGGATATCGAGGTGGTGAACCTCGAAGCCGGCCCACAAACCGATTACCAACCGACGCCAGAGTTGTTGGCAAAGGTGGACGGGAAGTTGGATGGTTTGATTATCGCCAGCCCATCCAATCCCACCGGAACGATGATCGATGCCGTTGGGCTGAGCGCCTTGGCTGAATATTGCCGGGCCGAGGGCATTCGTCTGGTGTCGGATGAGATTTATCACGGCATCACCTACGAGGAGCCCGCTCACACCATGGCTCAGTTTGAGTCGGAAGCCTTTGTGGTGAACAGCTTTTCCAAATACTACGCCATGACGGGATGGCGCTTGGGCTGGTTGATTTTTCCTCAAAGCCTAGCCCGACCCATCGAATGTTTGGCGCAAAATCTATTTATCTCACCGCCCACGTTGTCGCAGATTGCGGCGGTGTCTGCGTTTGAAGCTTTTGATGAGCTGGATGCCAACGTGGCGCGATACAAGATCAATCGTGACTTGCTGCTTGAAGAGCTGCCTAAGGCGGGGTTTGATAAACTGTCCCATGCGCAGGGTGCTTTTTATATTTACGCCGATGTGGGCCATTTGACGGACGATAGTCTCGCTTTTTGTAAACGCATTTTGGCACAAACCGGCGTTGCCATTACCCCCGGTGTCGATTTTGACCCCGGACGCGGACATCGTTACGTGCGGTTTTCATTTGCGGGCGCGACCGCCGACATGGCCGAAGCCGCCAGACGGTTGAAAGTCTTTAGGCAAACGCTTTAAGAAAACGCTTTAAGAAAACAAAAGGGCCGGACGTCGAATGTCCGGCCCTTCTTTTGTTTTAGCATCAATGACCTTAGCCGCCGATGTTCCACCAGCCTTTTTTCTTAGGCTGTTCGGGCTGCTCATGCGCAACGATGGGTGCGGCTGCGGCTGGCGTTTCGGTGCGGTGTTGCGGCACGGGTTCAAAAACGCTTTCTTCGGCCTTGGCGTCAGCGCGGGATTCCGGTGCGTGTTTTTCGCCAGCATCATCCGGTTTTTTGCGGCTGCGGGTACGTCTGGGTTTGGCTACCGCATCACCCTCAGCTTCGGCATCCCCGGTCTTTTTGGCCGAGCGCTGACGACGGGGCTGACTCGTGGGCTCCGCTTCGCCTTCGTGCGCGCCGATGCTGGGTTGTTCGCCTTCGCTGGGTTCTTCAGCGCCGACAGCTTCGTTCATCGCGGGAGCTCCGGCATTCTCACCAATAGGTTTTCTGCGGCGACGCGAGCGGCGACGCTTAGGCTTAGCTTCACCGGTATGGCTTTCGCCTTCGATAGCGTTCGGCGCGGCATCAGGAGTTGTCGCGTCTCCAGCGGGTTCATCTGCATCACCTTCGGATGCATTGCCGTTATCCATAGACGGGGTAGCGTTTTCGGCGGCGCCCCCGGCTTCAATAGATCTGCGCCGACGGCGACCGCCCCGGCGTGAACGGCGACGGCGTTTGCCCTTCTTTTCTTCGTCTTCTTCGCCACCCTCGGCGCTCGGCGCGCTGGGTGCGGCAGCTTGTGCGGGTTCGCTTTCGCCTTCGTCTTCGTCATAGGTCTCGTGGGAGCCTTGATACTCGACGCCATCCTCATCATCACGCTTGCGCCCCCGGCGGCGTTTGCGGCGTTTGCGGCTGGCTTCGTCTTGAGCGTCCATGTGCACGTTGGCGACCATTTCGGAAATGGTTTCGCCGTCGCGGTTTTTGGTGCGCTCCAGGCGCAAGTCCGGCGGAATTAGCGAATCATCGTTGGTCAGCAATACATGCATGGCGTGCTTGGCTTCCAATTCGGCCAGGGCGCTACGCTTATGGTTGAGGATATAAAGCGCAACGGCGGTCGGCATGTGCACGGTCAATTCCATCGCGCGACGGTTGGCGCCTTCTTCGTCGATGGCGCGCAGCACCACCAGCGCCGTGGACTCGGTCGAGCGGCGGATGCCGGTGCCGCTGCAATAGGGACACGGTTCCGACGAGGTTTCGATGAGGCTCGGGCGCAGGCGTTGGCGCGACATTTCCAACAGGCCGAATGGGCTGATGCGGCCCACTTGGATGCGGGCGCGATCATGTTTGAGCGCATCTTTCATGCGCCGTTCGACCTGAGCGTTGTTGCGGTTGACTTCCATATCGATGAAGTCGATGACGATCAGGCCCGCCAGATCGCGCAGACGCAGTTGGCGCGCAAGCTCGCTTGCGGCTTCCAGGTTGGTTTTGAGCGCCGTTTCTTCGATGTTGCGTTCTTTGGTGGATTTGCCGGAGTTGACGTCCACCGATACCAGCGCTTCGGTCGGGTTGATGACCAGGTAGCCGCCCGACGGCAGATGTACGATGGGGTTGTGGATGGCGTCCAGTTGCCCCTCGACGCCAAAGTGGCGGAGCAGCGGGGCATCGGTTTCTTTGTACTGCTTTACCCGGCGCGCATGGCTGGGCATCAGCAGCTTCATGAATTCCTTGGCCGCTTTGTAGGCTTCATCGCCTTCAACCTGCACTTCTTCGATGTCGCGGGAATACAGATCGCGGATGGAGCGGCGCACGATGTCGCCTTCTTCATGCACCAGCGCCGGCGCGGTCGATTGCAGCGTGGTGTCGCGGACCGTGGTCCACAGACGGGTCAGGTATTCAAAATCGCGTTTGATTTCGACCTTGGTGCGGCCAATGCCTGCGGTACGCAGGATGACCGCCATGCCTTCCGGCACTTCGAGGCTCGACATGATGGTTTTAAGCGACTTGCGGTCGGCGGAATTGGTGATCTTGCGCGAAATGCCGCCGCCGCGCGCGGTATTGGGCATCAGCACGCAATAGCGGCCGGCCAGCGACATATAGGTGGTCAGCGCGGCGCCTTTGTTGCCCCGTTCCTCTTTCACCACTTGGATCAGCAGAACCTGACGGCGTTTGATGACTTCTTGGATTTTGTACTGCTTGGCGTTGTGCGTGCGGCGGGGGTGGCGTTCTTCGATTTCGTCGGCCTCGTCGTCGCCGCCGACGGTTTCCACCGGGTGGCTGCCGTTGGCGGCAATGGCGTCTTCACGCTCGTCGCCATGGCCATTGTGGTCACCGTTGTGGTCGCCATTGTCGCCGCCATTGTGATCGTGGTCATGATGATCTTCGGATGAATCGCCTTCGGGATGAGCGGGAGTAGCGTCCACGACTTCGGCCCCGGCGTCATGTTCGTCATGTTCGCCCGAGTGTTCGCGGTCGGAAACCGGAATTTGGTAATAATCAGGGTGGATTTCGCTAAACGCCAAGAAACCATGGCGGTTGCCGCCGTAATCGACGAAAGCCGCCTGGAGCGATGGCTCCACACGAACGACCTTAGCGAGATAAATGTTACCCTTGAGTTGCCTGCGTGAAGAGACTTCTACATCGAAATCTTCAATTTGATTGCCGTCCAGCAACACGACCCGAGTTTCCTCCGGGTGCGCGGCATCGATAAGCATGCGTTTGATCATAGGACTTGGAACTCCAGACGCGCCCAGCCGTGCCGGGACCGAAGTCCAGGGCGGGGGACGCATTGTTTGATGTGCCGCCATGCGCGCGCACGTTCACCCGGCCCGCCCCAAGGGCGACCGGATGGAATGTACGAATGGCTTGCGCGCGGTTGGCAAGCATGGGTTGGAACCTTCTTCTTTAATCGCAAGGGGTGGGCGGCGGGGGTATTCCTGATGAGACGTTTCCCGAATGGGTTTCGTCCCGGAAGGAACCTCTTAGGGCGTAGCCTCGGTTCAGTGCCGGACTTTCGCCTTCCGCTTCCCGCGGCTTGCGGAAAACTGTGTCGGGCCCAAAGTCGATCACGATGAACCGCGAACAAACCTTTGAGCGTCGTTAAGATAACGGTAGTAATTAAGTTTCACAATCATCTAATTGATTTATCTTCACCTTGCGGGGGCGTAAAATTGCCACATTTCCCGCGAGGACTTGCGCGCGTGGTGACCGGTTTGGGTCATAAAGGGTATATATCGCGGTGATGGTGCGATTTTAACGGAGCTTGCCTGAGGCCATGAACGGTGACCTAAACAAATGCACAAATGCCGCAATTCGGGCATTTTTTGCGTTCGTGGCGCTGCTATTGGCGCTCGGCGCCGGGGGGCTGGCCGTCGCCCAGGAGGGCGGGCAGGGGAATGCTCAGGCTCAGGTCATTGATGTTCGGGTGGGTTTAGATGGGGGGCGCACCCGAATCGTGTTGGATTTGGACCGCGCCGTCGAATTTGATGTTTTTACCCTGCCTGAGCCTTATCGTGTGGTGTTGAACCTGCCCGAAGTGACGTGGGGCCTTGATCCGGTGAGCCTGCCGGAAAACAAAGGCGCTCTGACACGTCTGCGCTATGGCCTGTTTTCGCCGGGCACGTCGCGCATGGTGTTCGACGTCAAAGCCCCGATTTTGGTGGAAAAAAGTTTTTTGATCAAACCCGTCGACGGGCAGCGTTGGCGGTTGGTGTTGGATTTTGCCCCAACCTCGGAAACCGAATTTCTGGAGGCCTTGGCCCAGAAACGCGATCACGACCGTAAAAAACTCGATACTTTGGTGGCGGCGGCGACGCAAGACGCCTCTTTGAAGGGGGCTGCCGCGCCCACACCGAACGAGCAGGTTTTGGCTATGATTCCGCCCAGAAAGCCAACCGTGCCGGGCAAACGCATCGTTGCGATCGATCCCGGTCATGGCGGTGTCGATCCGGGTACCATCGGGGCGAATAAAACGTACGAGAAAAATGTCACTTTGGCGCTGGGGCGCGATGTCAAACGGGCGTTGGAGGCCACCGGGCGCTACAAGGTGGTGATGACGCGCGATCGCGACATCTTCCTGCGGTTGCGCGATCGGGTGCAGGTGGCGCGCGATGCGGGCGCAGAATTGTTCATTTCCATCCATGCCGATTCCGTGGCAAACCCCAAAACGCGCGGGCTTTCGGTGTATACCCTGTCCGAAACGGCATCGGACCAAGAAGCCGCATCATTGGCGACCAAGGAAAACAAGGCTGACTTAATCGCGGGCATCGATCTTTCGACGGAAAGCGCCGATGTGACCAATATCTTGCTCGATCTGGCCCAGCGCGAAACCATGAACCAGTCCGCCCTGTTCGCCAAAGAAGTGGTGAACGAACTGGAACGCGAAACAAAGCTGCTGCGCAATACGCACCGTTTTGCGGGCTTTGCCGTATTGAAAGCGCCCGATATGCCGTCGGTACTGCTTGAAGCGGGTTTTCTGTCCAATCGCCAAGACGAGCGCAATTTGCTGGATAATGCTTACCGTTCCAAGCTGGCAGGCGCCGTCGCCAAAGGCGTGGACCGCCATTTTACCGGCACCGAAGAAGCCCGCTTGCGGTGACTTCTCTAGGGTCGGATCGCTTTAGGGGGAATCGCTTATGCGATCCCAGCTAAAGCGTGAATCCGCCCCTATCCATGTGTTAGAGGGCGATTCACGCAATAGGTTGAAGCAAGAATGCTTCATCTATTACGATCGCACTCTAGGTTTTGTCCTTGCCCTTGCCGCGTAAGGGCCATATTTTCCCGCTAAATTATGATATGACCCGGGCCTAGCCCGCCCCTGGGCATGATGAATTTGGCACAATGAATTGGAAGTTCCCCGTTAGATGCGTCGTCTGCTGAAAACCGTATTGGTGCTGTTAGGTCTCACCGTTTTGGGCGGGGGGCTGGCTGCGGGTGCGGTGCTGTATGCTTTTTGGCATTTTGGCCGGGATTTGCCCGATTTCCAACAGCTGGCAGTCTATGAACCGCCGGTGATGACGCGCATTCACGCGGGCGATGGGCGTCTGTTGGCGGAATATGCCACCGAAAAACGCGTGTTTGTGCCCATCCGCGCGATGCCGCGCCAAGTGATCAATGCGGTGCTGTCTGCGGAAGATAAGAACTTCTATACCCATCAAGGCGTCGATTTTTTGTCGCTGGTGCGCGCGGTGCTGACCAACGTCAAAAATTACGGTTCGGGTCGCCGTCCGGTGGGGGCCAGCACCCTGACCCAACAGGTGGCGAAGAACTTTTTGCTGACCAACGAGGTATCGATTGAACGCAAGGCCAAGGAAGCGATCTTGGCGTTTCGCATCGAACGGGCTTTCACCAAAGAGCGTATTTTGGAGCTCTATCTGAACGAAGTGTACTTGGGCGCAGGCTCTTATGGCGTGGCGGCGGCGGCGCTGAATTATTTCAACAAATCGCTCGATGAACTCACCATCGCCGAAGCGGCATATTTGGCGGCGTTGCTCAAGGCTCCGGCCAACTACCATCCGGTACACAAAAAAGCGGCGGCGCTGGAGCGGCGCAATTGGGTCATCGGGCGCTTGGCCGAAGATGGCCACATCACCCCGGAACAAGCCGCACTGGCGTTGCAAGAGCCGCTTGAGGTGCATAATCGCGCCGACGCCGAATTTGTGAATGCCGATTATTTCGCCGAGGAAGTGCGCCGCGATTTGGCCCAGCGTTACGGCGAAACGCAGCTTTATACCGGCGGTCTCAATGTTCATGCGACGCTGGAGCCGCGCCTGCAGGTCATCGCCAAGCGGGTGCTGCGCAATGGACTGGTTAGTTATGACCGCCGCCACGGCTGGCGCGGCCCCATCACTCATCTTACCGCCGATGCTGTCGCGACCACCACCGTTGCGCCTACCGTCATCGATGCCGTCATCAATGCCGTTACTGGTGCCGCCGCCGAGCCTACAGTGGCCCCTAGCGGCGCGCCGAGTTTGACGCAGCAACTGGAAAGGCTGGCCCCGCCTGCAGGCATGGAAACGTGGCGGTTGGCCGTGGTGACGGGGCTGGAAAAAGAGCAGGCCCAGGTGACCGTGCAAGGCGTTGGCCCAGGCCTAATTCCGTTGCGCGAAATGAAGTGGGCGCGCCAGTGGGCGAAGGAGGAAAAGCTCGGTCCGGCGGTGCAGGCCCCTGCTGAAGTGTTGAAAGTCGGCGATGTGGTGGCGGTCGAGACCGTCGCCGAATACACCACCGGCAGCGGCAAGGAAGCCAAAACCTCGGCTTATCCGCAAAACACCTATGCGCTGCGCCAGATTCCGGCGATTCAGGGCGGCATCGTGGCGTTGGACCCGCACACCGGGCGCGTATTGGCCATGTCGGGCGGGTTCTCGTTCCAGCAAAGCCAGTTCAACCGCGTCACCCAAGCCAAACGCCAGCCCGGTTCGGCGTTCAAGCCGTTCGTCTATCTGGCGGCGCTGGATTCCGGGTTCACGCCGTCGACGCTGATCTTGGACGCGCCGTTCGTGATCGACCAGGGTCCGGGTCTGCCCAAATGGCGCCCCGCCAACTACACCAACGAATTTTACGGCCCTTCGACCATGCGCTTGGGCATTGAAAAGTCACGCAATCTGATGACCGTGCGGTTGGCCGAAAATGTCGGCATGGAGCGCATTTCCGAATACGCCGAACGCTTCGGCATCATCAAAGGCCTGCCCGAACAGCTGTCCATGGCGCTGGGCGCGGGCGAGACCACGCTGCTCGATTTGACCTCGGCCTACGCCATGTTGGTCAACGGCGGCAAAGAGATCAAACCGACCTTTATCGACCGCATTCAAGATCGCAACGGCCACACCGTTTATCGCCACGATCAGCGCCCGTGTGCGGGCTGCGCGGCGGTGGCGTGGACCGACGATTTGATGGTGCCGGAAATTCCCGATCTGCGCCAGCAGCTCACCGACCCCGCCAGCGCGTATCAGATGGTCTCGATGCTCGAAGGCGTCGTGCAGCGCGGCACGGGGGCGAGCATCCGCGTGGTGGGCAAACCTCTGGCGGGCAAAACCGGCACCACCAACGATTCCCAAGATGCTTGGTTCATCGGTTTTTCGCCCGACTTGGCGGTGGGGGTGTTTATCGGCTTTGATGAGCCGCGTTCGCTGGGCGATAAAGAGCAGGGCGCCTCGGTGGCGGCTCCGGTGTTTCGCGACTTTATGAAGGACGCGCTTGAAAACCAGCCGCCCGTTCCGTTCCGTATTCCGCCCGGCATTCATCTGGTGCGCATCAACGCTGCTACAGGCCTGCCTGCCGTCGCTGGCGATAAGGACGTGATCTTGGAAGCCTTCAAACCCGGCACGGTACCCACCGCCCAATCGCGGGTGCTGGGCGGCGGCCAGGATGGCGAAGCGGGCAACGGCGACGGGGAAAGCCCGGCGACGGGTACCGGCGGCCTCTATTAAGCTCGTTTTCGCTGCGCGTCATGCCTATCCGTTTCATCCGCTTTTTTACCCCGCCGATGTGGCGCACATAAAAAAGTGACGAAACGAAGCCAAATTTTCTTTTGTTTTCAAAGAACGGTATTTTTTTGTTTCGCAAAGCCAACGGCTTTCGCGATTCTTAAACGACAACAACCCCCGCCGGAAAAACTGCACGGGGGAATAGGAAAATATACCATACTCGAATGGGAAATGCAAGGATTTAGACGGTTTTTAATACCCCAAAAAATTGTGGTAAAATAGCCCATCGCCTCTCGATGAGGCGGGCGGGTTGTTGTTGGGTGTTTTGGATCATGGAGGTCGAAATGGTTGAAAACTCTGGACGGACTCCGATGCATTTGAGCGATAATTGGTGGGGCACGGTCGCTGATCCTCTGCGTCAAATCGCCGCCAAGATTGCAGATTTTTTTGCCCCCGCCGTTGAAGCTTCGCACACCAAGGATGCTTACGAAATCTGCGTGGAACTGCCGGGCGTGCCCGAAGACAACATCGCGATCAACATCACGCACAGTATGCTTACGGTATCGGGCGAAAAGCGCTTCGAGCGCCAGGAGGAAGGCCGCGACTTTTTCTTCTCCGAATTTTCCTACGGCAAGTTTCAGCGTTCGTTCAGATTGCCGGAAGATGCGGATGAAGACCGCGTCAAAGCCACCTTCAAGGACGGCGTGCTGAGCATCGCCATCCCCAAAAAAGCCTTGGGCAAGGCGGGCAAAAAAATCGCCATCACTAAGTCTTGAGCGTGCCGCTTTTACCGCGTTGGTGAAGCGCTCGGATTCGGGTGTGGCTTGTGTTGCGTCAACGATTACCGCTTGAGATCGCGGTAGAAGTTTTCGTGGCCGCCCAGCGCCAACAGTTTTATGACGCCCTCTGCTTCGAAAACCTCATAAGCCAGCAGGACCGTCTGGCGGTTCATTTTGAATTTATAAACCCGCACCCCCGCTAGGTCGCCGATCTTGCCGTCACCGATGGCAGGGTTGTGGGCGACGGCGCGCACGGCGGCGTCGAGTTCCGCCTTGTGCGGTTTCGCCAGTCGTTTCACCGCGCGTTTGAAGGTCGGCGTCTGGACGAGGGAGACCATCAGTCGAAAACGTACGCTTCGTCGGCTTCTTCGCCGCGCGCGATCAGGATATCTTTGATCAGGGCGTAGGGCAGGTCGGGGTTTTCCTCGGCGATCTTGCCCATGAGCGACCAGTGCTCGATCTGCTTGGGCAGCGAACGATGGCTCACCCCGCCGTGGCGCTTGGCCAGCGCCACCAGCTCTTCGGACAGTTTGACGTTCACAGACATAGGCGGTCTCCTCTGATTAGTAGCCCATTATAGACCTAAAAGGACCTAAAAGGAACCTTTGTGTGCGCATGGTGCGCCTTAATGTCCGCATCGTGTCCCCGTTGCGTCATGGTCGGACCATCGGGCCCAGCTTTGCTGGCCCGGCGGTAAACCTCACGATCCGGCCATCCACGATTTTACTATTTACGTATAACGTAACAAATGTTACCTTAACTTATGATCCGCAGCTTTCGCGACAAGGATACCGAGGCCCTGTTTGCGGGCGTGCGATGCCATCCCAAGTGGCAGGGTTTTGCGCGGGTTGCGTTGCGCAAGCTGACCATGGTGCATGCGGCCAAGGTGCTTGAAGACCTCAACTGTCCACCGGGAAATCGGCTGGAAGCGTTGAAGGGTAACCGGGCGGGGCAGCATTCCATTCGTGTGAACGGCCAATACCGCGTGTGTTTTGTTTGGCGCGACGGTGGCGCGGACAACGTTGAAATCGTCGATTACCATTGAGA
>JANLGW010000061.1 GCA_024653965.1 Rhodospirillales bacterium | reverse complement strand
AAGCTGGGCATCCGTGTAGGTTTTTTGCCGTGAGCGATCACTGCCATTTTGAGTGTTGTTTCCGGTATCGCCGCCAAGCGACGCGGCGCGGGCCTCGGCGGGCGTGATGTGGGCGAGCCCTGCGGTGTGTGGAAGGGCGTTGAACGCCCGATGGTTGTATGCTTAGATTTGAGGATGAAACGGGTGTTGCGTGGTATTGCGATTGGGGTGGCGTTGGCGTTGGGCGTAAGCTTGGCGGCGGCGGGTGCTGTGGCCGAGGAGGCGCAGCCCAAAGCCGTCTCGCCCAAAACTATGTGGCCAAACGCTGTTTTGCCGGGTGATCCTTTGCCTGAGGGCGTCGTGCCGAGCCCTGAGCTGGATTACGGTCAATATTTCCGCATCGTCACCAATTTTAATGACACCAGTTCCAGCAAATGCATCGGTTATCCCATCACGCCCATGTGTGCGGTGGAAACGTATATGGCTTCGGATTTGCGCAAGGATGAAGTTTTGCGGGCTATCGCCCTGGGTGAACGGCCCGGCCCGCCGGAAACATTCAAGGATGCTAGCGCTTATAATTCTGGGATTCATGGTTATCGGGTGATCAGCGTGAGGCTCTTTCTGCCCTACATAATTCCAGTTTCAGCGCGAAACCGGTTCAACATTCAGGCTGGAGACGTGGCGATGAGTGTGGAGACAAACGTCTGCACTTATGGCCCATGCACAGAGGGTGCGCTCAATTCGGACGAAAACTACCTTCTCCGTAAGGGAGAATACGGTTGGTATATTGCTCCCGCAGGTGCGTACCGGTACGACATAACCGACACATGTGATTTTGGTTATCGGACTTGTTCAGACTGATTTTCAAGGGTCACTTATGGTCTGAGGCTGTCGATACGAATCTTCCAACCGCGTTTCTCACGGTCAGGGATATCGGGATCTTTTTCGATTTCGCTCCAATAGTGATCCGCAATCGCATTGAGCAATCGATCCCGGGTTTTGGAGTTGGACGTTAGCGCATCGTAGTCTTGCAGAGTGTTCGATCCAAGAATATTATCGGTATGCTTGTTCGTGCCCAGCGCGGCATTGATGCCGCCCTGCACGATAGATGCCGCATTTTCAGAGCCCCGTGTAAATAGGGTATCGGCCAGCATGGATTTAGCTTTTAAATCTTTGATTTTGTCTAGCGTTGCCGCGCCATTCTGAGCGTAAAAGGTTCCATCGAAATAACTTTTGTATACGTCAGCGACCTGGGACGGAGTGAGGTCTTTTGGCTTCGTTCCTTTTGGAATTCCCGCTATCCTACCCTGACGAATAAGTGAATCAAGTGTCTTGTTCAATATCCCTCCGTAAGCGGAGCCGTTTGGGTTCTTGACCAAACCGCCTTCGCGATCGAGAAGCTCAACATAGGTCTTGATGTTTTCAGCGCTGAGGCCTGCATTGTGCAGGGCCGCAAAAAATTGTATTCGCTTTGTTTTGGAATTGGGTTGGCTATTGTACCAATCTGCCTTATCGGCCGGAATGGGGGGAGCCTTAGTTACGGCATGCCACGCGGCCTTACGGGTGGCGGCGGGGGATTGTCCGGGCGTTTTTGGGGCTTGGCTCATGATGCCTAAATAATCTCGTACCCTAAGGCGCGAGGTCTCGGCAACTTTGTTGGCGTTCGCCTCGGCGGCGCGTTGTTGTTCGGTGAACTGGCGCGCCTGGGCGATGTTGCGCGCCTGTTGGGCCGGGGTGGCGGCAGGGCTCAGGCGCGGGTCGGCGCCGGGGGCCATGGGGGTCGTCGCCGTTGCCGCAGTCTCAGCCGTTACCGCCGCCGCCGCGGCGTTTTGCGCCCGGCGCATCGACGACGCTAGCGCGGGCTTGGGCGATGTGGTTGTGGGCGTGGCGGCGTATCGATCTGCCGACGGTGCGGGCGTTGATTTTTGCGTCAGCGGCCCGGCGCTCGGGTTTTCGTTGAGCTTCGCCGCGGCATAACTGCGGGCCAGGGTGGCGGCGGCGGGTGCATCTTGCTCGCTTCGGCGGGTGGGTTCGGCGGTTTGTCGCGCATCGGCCTGTTGTGGGGCGCGCGCATCGACGCGGGCGATCCCATTGTCGGTTCCCGATGCGCCGTTTCGGCCCAGGTAGCTGCGCACCTTGTCGCGGGTGCGCGCCGCTTCTTCATTGGCCTTGGCCGCCCCGGCAAGCTGGGCATCCGTGTAGGTTTTTTGCCGTGAGCGATCACTGCCATTTTGAGTGTTGTTTCCGGTATCGCCGCCAAGCGACGCG
>JANLGW010000059.1 GCA_024653965.1 Rhodospirillales bacterium | reverse complement strand
ATGAATATTGCCAATGTGCAGGTTGACGCCCCGCACATTCAACGTGACACATTGCCCCAAACGTTCCCCATCACGATCATCTTGAGGCAATCGAACGGAACGGCTTTTTAAGATCGGCGATTTGCTCAGTATACCTAAACCAGAGTGGCTCAAAATAGGTGAGCCATTGAGCTTCCGTAATTTCTTGCGCGCCGGAACATAACTCAATGACATGCCCAGGGCATCGGCAAGACGTTCCCCCGCGTGCATGCCCGTGGGGGCCTGGGCAAACACCTCTTGAAGCAAGATCACATCTGCCTGCAGGCTTTCAAGTCCGGCGACCATTAACGGCAGACGGCGAGGAAAACGCCCCTGGCAATTCCACGTGTTGAATGTGGCGATGGAGATTTCAGACATGCCCGTGTTCATAATGCACCCCTGTAACGGGGACATGACCGGATGATGACGATTCCGGGCGCCACCATCCGAGTTTGAAGTGGACCGAGCTTAAAGTAGCCCGAGCTTAAAGTAGATTGACGAACGGGCTGTCTTGTCGGCATTTATCCCGACTGAGACTTTTCATCCAGCGCGATTAAATCATTCATCGCCCCGTTCAACGCCTTGATCCGATAGGTAACATCATGACGACTAAGGCGGATGAACAACAAAGCGCCCAACCGGGCTTGCGTGAAGTATTTTTAGTTTTCTTGAAACTCGGCCTCACCTCTTTTGGTGGACCAATCGCGCACTTGGCCTATTTTCGCGAAGCCTTTGTGATCCGCCGTCGCTGGATCGATGAGCGAGCTTATGCTGATCTTGTGGCGTTGTGCCAATTCCTTCCCGGCCCGGCATCAAGCCAGGTCGGCATCGGCATCGGTCTCGCCAAGGCGAAATTGCCGGGTGCGTTTGCCGCTTGGTTCGCCTTTACCTTGCCTTCAGCGCTGATCCTTTCGATCTTCGGTTATGGCATCGTCACGTTCCAAGATTCGATCCCTTACGGGTTGTTGCACGGGCTCAAGGTTGTAACCGTTGCCGTCGTCGCACAGGCGATATGGGGCATGGCGCGCACACTCTGCCCCGACACCCCGCGCGCGACCCTGGCGGGACTCGCGGCGACCATCGTGCTTGCCTCGCCAGCACCCCTGATGCAATTGTCCGTTATCGTCTTCGGCGGACTGTGGGGGCTGATTTTTCTGCGCCCCGATGATGCCCCGCACCCAATCTCCCTCGCCATTCCCATCAGTAAAAAAATGGCGTTCTTTGCCCTATTGATATTTTTTGCTCTTTTAGCGGGGTTGCCACTTATAAAAGCCGCCTATCCCTCTCAAATACTGGCATTGATCGATAGCTTCTATCGTTCAGGCTCTTTGGTGTTCGGTGGCGGACACGTTGTCTTACCGCTATTGCAGGCTGAAGTCGTGCTTCCCGGCTGGGTCTCAAAAGATGCCTTTTTGGCGGGTTATGGCGCAGCACAAGCGATGCCGGGACCGCTGTTTACGTTCGCTGCCTTCCTCGGTACCGTGTCGACGGTCGAGCCAAACGGTTGGCTGGGAGCAGCCATCTGCCTCATCGCCATCTTCGTTCCCTCATTCTTGCTGGTCGTTGGCGTACTGCCCTCTTGGAATGCCTTGCAGCGTCACCCCATGATCCAAAGGGCGCTATTAGGCGTCAACGCCGCCGTGGTCGGTCTGTTGCTTGCAGCCTTTTACAATCCCGTTTGGACAACTGGAATTTTAAGCCCCAGCGATTTCGCGCTGTCCCTGGCGGCCTTCATCCTGCTCGTGTTTTGGAAGGTACCGTCCTGGATCGTCGTCATCTTAACCGCAGCAGGAAGCTTCATGCTCCACGATTTTGCGGCCTTCATTAGCGCATAGATTTGATTAACCCGCTTTAAAATTAACGACCGTCAATCAAACGTGCGCGCATCACAGAATTAAACCGCTCGACGACCAAAACCAGGGCAAAAATCATCCTCTTTTTTCAAATTGTCATTAAACCGTTACCAATTCGTCACGCACCACTCACAACCCGCACATAAAATTGAAAACAAACGCCCAAAGAAGTGCCCCAAGAAGTGGACGAACACCATGATGCTCTCTCTCACCGGCGGACGGGTCATGCTCGCCGACGGCACCATTGAAAAAACCAACCTTCGTGTAGAAGGTGGCTTGATCGGGGCGCTCGGCGAAACTGCCGTACGCGCCAAAGGCACCTGGAACATGCACGATCACTTGGTGCTGCCGGCGATCATCGATCTGCACGGCGACGCTTTTGAGCGTCAAATTATGCCGCGCCCAGGCGTTCATTTCCCCTTAGGCTTGGCGCTCACCGAAACGGATCGGCAGATGGCCGCCAACGGCATCGCCACCGCTTATCACGGCATCACCTATTCGTGGGAACCCGGTTTACGGGGGCGCGATACCGTAGTTGAACTGCTTAAAGCGCTGACGACGTATCGGGAAGGCCTATCCTGCGATACCCGCGTCCATTTGCGCTATGAAACCTTCAACATCGAAGGATTCGACGATGTCATCAATTGGATGAATACCGGCGATGTGGACCTGTTGGCCTTCAACGACCATATGCCGATGATCACGGACAACCTTTCCAACCCCAACAAGGTCGCCAAATATGCCGACCGCTCCGGACTATCGAACGAAGCCTTCATCAAGCTTGTCGAAAAAACCCAAAGTCACGCCCCGGAAGTTCAGCGCAACATCGAGCATCTGGCCGCACTGGCGGGACGTTTCGATATCCCCTGCGCTTCGCATGACGATGAAACGCCCGAGATGCGGCGGATGTATCACGACTTGGGTGTGCGCATTTGCGAATTCCCCGTAGATACAAAAACCGCGCGCTCCGCCGTTGCCATTGATGATCCCGTGGTGATGGGTGCACCCAATGTTTTGCGGGGTGGCAGCCATTGCGACCGCTTGTGCGCCACGGAAGCGGCACGCGCGAGCCTCAGTTCGGTGCTAACCTCAGATTATTATTATCCTTCCCTGCTGCAGGCGGCATTTAAGCTAACCCATGATGGCGTGGTGGATTTTTCCACGGCTTGGGCGATG
>JANLGW010000058.1 GCA_024653965.1 Rhodospirillales bacterium | reverse complement strand
GATATCCGCGAACGGGGCTTGAGTTTCGCCGACTTCGTCGTCGATAGTGGCGGGCACGAAGACGATGAAGACGGCCTGCACGGCCAAGTGACGTTGCAGTCGCGCAGTGGCGAAGTCTTCCGCGCGCTGTTGATGCAAAGCGGGCGCATGGGCGACGGCGGCGAGCTGCTCTATACGCGCTCCATCGTGGTGCGTGACATGCTGCGCAAAGCCCCGGCGCTGGACGTGGCCGCCGATGCCGGCGGCATCGACGCGCAAGCCTTGGCGCGCCGGCTCTATTGGCTGTTCGACGAAGCCCCGGTGGCGATCGCGCTGCTCGATTTGAAAGCCAACATCGCCGATTGCAACGGTGCGTTCCTCAAAATGCTGGGCTTGCACAAAGACGACGTTATCGGTCATCCGTTCTCCGAGCGTCTGGCCAAGGAAGACCGCGGCGACGTCAACGCCCAGCTGTCCAAGGTGGTGATGGGCATCATGCGCGCCGCTCACCTGGATGTGCGCCTGCCCGCTCCGGCGGGGCGGGAAATCGCCGCCTCGCTTTATGCCTCGCGTGTCGAAGACGCGTTTGGCGAAGTCACTGGGCTGGTGTTGCATTTCATCGACACCACCGAACAAAAACACTTGGAAGTGCAGTTCGCGCAAAGCCAGAAGATGCAGTCCATCGGCCAACTGGCGGGCGGCATCGCGCACGATTTCAACAACCTGCTCACCGCCATGATCGGCTTCTCGGATTTGCTGTTGGCGCGCCATGGGCCGGGCGATCCGTCGTTCAGCGATATCGATCAAATCCGCCAGAACGCCATGCGCGCGACCGGCTTGGTGCGCCAGCTGCTGGCCTTCTCGCGCAAGCAGACCCTGGCCCCGCAGGAAGTGAACGTGAAGGAAAAACTATCCGATTTGTCGGAAGTTTTGAACCGTCTGCTCGGCGTAACCATCGAGCTCAACATCGAACATTCGCGCGATCTGTGGCCGGTGCGGGTGGATCCGGTGCAGTTCGACCAAGTGATCATCAACTTGTCGGTGAACGCGCGTGACGCCATGCCGGGCGGCGGCACGTTGACCGTGCGCACCTCTAACTTAACGCTCGAAGAACCCACCCAGCGCGGCATGGAACTGGTGCCTGCGGGGGAATACGTGGTCATTGACGTCATCGATACCGGCGAAGGCATCCGCAAGGAAGACATTGGCCGCATCTTCGAGCCGTTTTTCTCCACCAAGGAAGTCGGCGACGGCACCGGGTTGGGGCTTTCCACCGTTTACGGCATCGTGCATCAGACCGGCGGGCATATCTTGGTCGACAGCGCGCCCGGCGAGGGCGCGGCGTTCACCGTGTGCCTGCCGCGTTTTCAGACCCAGGCCGATGCGGTGGCGTTTGCCTCCGCCGTGGTGGCTTTAGGCGAGGGGGTGGTTGGTGTTGGCGGGCATCCTGTTGCGCCGCCTGTATCCAGTTCCGAAGCAGCCCCCGCGCCGGGCCCCGCTTCCAGTTCTGCGGTCGAGGGCGACTTGACCGGGGTCGGCACCATCTTGCTGGTCGAAGACGAAGACGCGGTGCGCATGTTCGGCTCACGCGCGCTCAGGAACAAAGGTTACACCGTGCTTGAAGCCGCCAACGGCGAAGAAGCGCTGGAGGTGATCAATTCCACCGACGAACACATTGACCTGATCGTCACCGACGTGGTCATGCCCGGCATGGACGGCCATACCCTGGTGCAGTTCGTGCGCCAGGAAATGCCCGACGTCAAAGTGATCTTCATTTCGGGTTTTTCCGAAAACGTCATCCCCGGCGGCATCCAGCCCGGCTCGGGTTTCGCTTTCTTGCCCAAACCGTTCTCGCTCAAAGATCTGGCGGCGAAGGTCAAGGATGTGTTGGCCGGGTGATTCCTTCTCACCGTCATTCTCGCGCCCCTACCATCGTCATTCCCGCGCAAGCGGGAATCCACGGTCTATTAGGCCCTCATTTCCCCTTTTTTTACCCGCCCATTGCCGCCAAAGGCGCAACCGTAAAAAAAAAGTGACGAAACGAAACCATTTTTATCTTTTATTTTCAAAGAACTAACTTTTTAAACCGTACAAAACCAGGGCCCTTTTTGTCATTAAAACCCCTGTTTTTTGCACAAAATCGACGATATTTGACAACCGCGAAACACCCACAGACCCTTTAACGACCCCGTTCAAGGGAATAGGAAAATATACCAGAATTTGCCGGAAATTGCAACGCCAAAATCAAAGGAGAAAAAATCCAAAAAAGCCGCATAAACTATCCGAGCCCCGGAGCGGCAAGTGTCAGGCGATTATCACCTCCGTACAATTTATCCTGTTATTTTTTTCTCAGACATCCTGTAGAGAGGCCCTTCTGCGTTACCATTCATAATCACGTCACTCACAGCATCAAACATAATAACACGCATCCCGTTGCCTTCACCCTGCCTGCATCCAGAGTACAGTACCTTTGTCCCAAAGTATTTTTTCCATAGGATACACAAATGTGCGGATATGCTTTTCCAATTTTCGTACAAATAGGCTGTATGTTTTTTGCTCAGTAGATCCATCCTGCCTAGGGTCCGGACCCTAAATAGCGGGCAATATAATGGCACCATTCGGGCCAACAGCTTCTAGCAACAAGGACAAGATGTCTTCAGCTGATATCCTATATCCATTCTTTAAGTAGCGCCTAAATGTCCTTTTTAGACTGCTATGAACAAGAACCACATCACCGAGATTCAGGCCTGAAGATTTCCAATCCGCGGCCATTCGGCTAATAATATCTGAATCATCACCCATCTCTACCTCCCGCATAAACAGATCAGTAAATTAAAGGGGAAAACTCCAATTAAAAACGATCCAGTTTTCGGGGATCGGAGTAGGTCCCGTTAATTAAATTTCCAAAAATTTAATTAACCCGTGGCTTTCCAATTTTAGCGCTGTCTCTTGTAACTTGACGGGGGCGTATCCTGAAATTGTGCTGATATCAAAAAGATCGTGACGCCCGTCCGATAATGTTAAAAGCCATTTGATCCGACGGAGTTCTTCAGCGGCGCTCTGTTCGTCATCTTCAATTTTTCCGTAGACAAAATTCAATGTTGGATACAAACCGCGCGGCCCCAATTGCGGCTCACCGACGCTCTCAAGGTTTTCATAAGTCACGCAGCTGTCCGCAATCTTCAAAATATGCTCGATATCGTCGATGCTGTTGAGAATCTGACGGACCTGCATGTAGTCCTTGGTGTCCAGGGAGTTGTGATAGCCGATATATTCAGGGCTATAAAAATCCCGACTGACGTTGCAAACGGGAACCCGCACACCGGGTGTCGCATAATGGCGTTCATCTGCGCCATGGTTCGGATTGAAATCGACCGTATTCAACACACCACCGTTTTTCACGGCATGCGTTACCGCTTTGTCGATAAGGCCGTCCTTAAACAAGCTATATTTGTATGTCAGCCGGTCAGTATCCCCACCAAGCATATTCAGTATCATCCCGCCAACAACACTGTTCTTGATTTCATCCAGGTGCAAGTGAAGCATGCACAACGTGCCGATGGTCTCGGGCTGGATAGAAAAAAGGAACGTGTAGTTCCGGCTCGGCCATTTACGGATACGATGATACAGCCCCAACAGAGTCAGAGGCCCGCTCAGTTCATTGTTGGCTAGGGACGGGTGGCACAGGTAGCTTGATATCAGGATTTTTTTGTTCAGGCGTCCTGCCAGTTTCGTCTGTGCGATGTCGATACCACCGTCGAGAAATTCGCTTTTGATAACGGCGCGATACTCGCCTTCGCGCAGCGACTGTCTCTGCCGGTCAGACATACAAAAGCCCCAATGCTTCTTGTAATAGCTCGTCACATAGGGGATGGCGTCCGGCTTCTCCGGTATCGAGTATATATGATCCTGCAAGTCATTTAAGCCCAGCTTGACGTCGATGGGCGCCGCGTAATTCACAACATGTAGATTACTGTCCTTCATGTCGACCACGGTCTCACCGCCGGGCCCCAGTAGATAGGCTTCCTCACAATGCCATTCTTGCGGCACGGTCCAATCAAACACCTTGGTGCCACTTGTGACACGACTGATTTCAAGGGGCATGTACTCTTGGAGAATACGATAACTGTCCAAGGTCCCCTTTCCTGTTATGCTCCTGAATAGAGGAAATAGGCGATCAAATATTTCGCTGATTTTTTTTTCGCTGTCTTCAACGTTATCAAAATTCATAAATGGCTATTGTCCTACAAGCAATTGGCATGGAATCTGATGATAAAAAAATATATGGTCACTAACCGTGAGCATTATGTAGTTAACCTTATTTTTTATTGGCATTCTATAAATTTAGATAAACCTGAAATTTAAATAGACCTGTTGCAAAAGTCTGGTGAATTTTTGTTAACCGGGCCGTCATTCCCGCACCTTCCCATCGTCATTCCCGTCCACGGATCCGGCCAAAGGCCGGTCCGAAGACAGGCTCCAACGGGAATCCATGGCCCTCATTTCTCTTTTTTTGCCCGCCCATTGCCTGCAAAAGGCGCAACCATAAAAAAAGTGACGAAACGAAACCACTTTTATCTTTTATTTTCAAAGAACTAACTTTTTAAACCGTACAAAACCAGGGGCATTTTTGTCATTAAAACCACCGTTTTTTGCGCAAAATTGACGAAATTTGACGGCCTCAAAAGGGGGCCTTACCGCAGCCACAGCCCCCTTAACGACCCCGTTCAAGGGAATAGGAAAATATACCAGAATTTGCCGCAAAAAGCAAGCAAAACCGTATTTAACAGGGATGAGGTTAATTCGGTGACAGGTTACTTTTTTCAAACGCCTTTTTCCCATGGCGAAGCAGGTCTAAAGCCGCCTTATTGAAACTGTTCACCCGCCCGGAAAGTTGCCGCGCAATCACCAGGGAATTGCCCGAGGTTAATTCGGTGACAGTTTACTTTTTTCACAATATTTGCGGAAAAAAATTACCCTTATGTAATTTTCCACAAAAACAAGAACAAATGGAAAAAACCAAAAGAAAAATATAAAAACTCCAACATATAAAATATAAATAAATATAAATCCCATACTTAAGTCATAAACTGCAGAATCTACAATAATAACTCCATATAACAACATCGACGACACCAAATATACGCCAAATAAGAACTTAAAAAGAGAAAAGTAATTTTTTATATTTTCTCCAAATATTGTTTTCCTGAAATATAGGTAACGAATACTGTCACGTATTTCCGAACCAAAAAATATAGAAAAAAAGTATGTAAAATATGTAGCCATTAGACATGAGACTACCAAAGCCAGAACGACGAAGTGCTGTATGACGCCACCATCTTGCTCATAAGCTAGACGAGTTTTTGCAATTATAGGAATCAAGCCGGTATTGGTGGGATTAGAAAAGCGCGCCAGCAATGCATCGTGTTGATTGCTGATCACAGCCACCGCTTCGTTCGGGTACAGATACGTGTACACGAGTAAGCAGGACCAAAGGACCGCAAACCCAATCCATATGGGGGGACTAAACCCAACATTCGTAGACGGCGGAAGAATCAGAGGGCGTTCAGGGGGTGACAATTCGCCACGCACATGGGGCACTGCATACTCAAGGACAGGACCGAGCACCACGGACGCGCCAAGATATGCCAACAACCACTCGATCGGACCAAATGACAGAGCAAGAGCAACTGCTGTCAACACAAGCGCTACGGCAGTGTGCAGCATATTATCCAAAAACAATCTATGCCCCATAACGCCAGTATTCATCAGCGTCTCTCAGCTTAGAATTACGGTGACAGTTCACTTTTTGAATTGCGCCACCTTTTTCGATCCACGCCTACCCCTCCACTCGCTCCCCAACCCCCGCCAGCGCATCCTTCACCGTCTCCGGCGCGGCGGCGATGACTTTCAGGAGATTACGGGCGGCCTGGTCGGGTTTAGCGCGGTGTTGTTCCCAATCGCGCAGCGTGCCGATGGGGATGTGAAACGCCCGCGCGAAGGCTTCCTGGGTCAGGTTCAGGGTGTGGCGGATGCGCCTGGCGTCCGTTACGGGCTCGAATTGCGCCAACTCCGCTTGGGTCAGGATCGGGTTGTCCGCATCGTCTGCGGCGGCGCGCGCGATGGCCTCGTCCGTCAGGCCGTCCAGGCGCGCCTTTTCCGCTTTTGACAAACGCGGCGGTTTGTCAAAATTGGCTACGGTTTTTGTCGTAATAGCGTCGCTCATGGTCGGTTGTCGTCATCCCATTCAAACTTCATTATACGGGATTCCCGTAGTTTTGCAAGGTGCCGTCTGCATCCGCACTTATTTCGGCACAGCCGGTATTTTATCGGTTCATCGAGTTTCACAACCCATACCTGCACCTTAAACCAGTCGCAGGTTATGGATCAATAATCGGCGGGGGGCCGGGCGTTTTTGCCGCGATTCTTGAACGGCGGGTGCGGGTGGGCGGCGTGGGCCGACGCTGCTGCGGGTTTAAAAATTTGCGAACGCCTACGGAACATGGCCGTAAAAACTTATTTTTTTCAAATACTTAAAAAAATGCTTGCCAATGAGAACAAAATGAGTACATTTGACTCCATTGAACAACGGCAACCGCTATGAAAGATTGGAGT
>JANLGW010000057.1 GCA_024653965.1 Rhodospirillales bacterium | reverse complement strand
AGGCTGGCCAAAACGCGGGTGGTGGTTTCGCGCAGGTTGCCGTTGATGGCGGCATCCAGCGGCTGCACTGCGTTTTTATCTTCGATGAAATCGCCAAGGTGTGAATCTTCTTCGTCGCCGATGGGGGTTTCGAGACTGATCGGTTCCTTGGCGATCTTGAGCACCTTGCGCACTTTTTCCAGCGGCATGGAAAGGCGCACCGCCAATTCTTCCGG
Source organism: Rhodospirillales bacterium (assembly GCA_024653965.1). GTDB lineage: Bacteria > Pseudomonadota > Alphaproteobacteria > Rhodospirillales > Magnetovibrionaceae > JANLGW01. The sequence continues at coordinate 58,241 of JANLGW010000057.1, read as the reverse complement.
CGTCGGCTCGCGACCGATTTCGTGCAGCATCTGGCGCGAGGTGCGCACCAGTTTGTTGATCGTTTCGATCATGTGCACGGGAATACGGATGGTGCGGGCCTGATCGGCGATGGACCGCGTAATCGCCTGCCTGATCCACCACGTGGCGTAGGTCGAGAACTTATAACCGCGGCGGTATTCGAATTTATCCACCGCCTTCATCAGGCCGATGTTGCCTTCTTGGATCAGGTCGAGAAACTGCAGGCCGCGATTGGTGTATTTTTTGGCGATGGAAATAACCAGGCGCAGGTTGGCCTCGATCATTTCTTTTTTCGCCTTGGCGGCTTCGCGTTCGCCCTTTTGCACCGTGTTGACGATGCGCTTGAATTCACCGACCGGCAGGCCGGATTCTTCCACCAATTCGGCGATGGCGGTGCGGATATCTTTAATTTCGTCGACATGTTTGGTCGAGAACTTTTCCCAACCCTTGCCGGGCAGCTTTTTGATCTTGGCCATCCAGCGCGGGTCGAGCTCGTGACCCTGATAATGCTCGATGAAATCTTCGCGTTTGATGCGGCACTTCACCGCGATGCGCAGCAACTTGCCTTCCAGGCCCATCATGGCGCGGTTGAGGCCATAAAGCTGATCGACCAACTGTTCGATACGCGCATTGTTGAGATGCACGATTTCCATCAATTGGACCAATTCGCGGCGCAAACCGCCGAAGCGCTTTTCCTGAGTGTCTTTGAATTCTTCGCCGCCTTGCATGGCGTCGAGACGCTTCACCTGCAAACGGTGCATCTTTTTGTAGGTCTTGGCGATTTCTTCGAAGGTTTCAACCACCACCGGCAGGAGCTTGGCCTCCATCGCCGCCAGCGACAGATTGTTTTCGGGATCGTCTTCGTCGTCGGCGTCGCCGTTCTTTTCGCCTTCTTCGCCTTCGGCTCCTTCACCGTCGGCGGATTTTTCCGCGTCGGCGTCATCCGCCCGGCCTTTTTTAGCGGCGGGTTTTTCTGCTTTTTCTTCAAGCGCCTTCTCGACGACGATCAGGGGGGCGGCTTCGCCTTCTTCGCCTTCGACGGCTTCCCCGGCGCTGGCAGCACCCGGACCACCACCGTAGGTGGCGTCCAGATCGATGATGTCGCGCAGTAAAATCTGCCCGGCGATCAACGCGTCGTGCCAGGAAACAATGGCGCGGATGGTCAGCGGGCTTTCGCAGATGCCGCCGATCATCATTTCGCGGCCGGCTTCGATGCGTTTGGCAATGGCGATTTCGCCTTCGCGCGACAGCAACTCGACCGAACCCATTTCGCGCAGATACATGCGCACCGGATCATCGGTGCGGCCCACGTCGCTTTCGGATACGTTGCCCGCGGAGGGTTTTTCTTCGTCGTCGACGCTATCGACGTCGACGCTGGCGGGTTCGTCTTCCGCGGCCTGATCATCGGCGTCATCGGATTCAATGACGTTGATGCCCATTTCCGAGAGGCTGCTCATGGTGTCTTCGATCTGCTCGGACGACACCTGATCGGGCGGCAGCGCTTCGTTCAGCTCGTCATAGGTGACGAAGCCGCGCTCCTTGCCCTTGGCAATCATTTTCTTGACGTTGGCGCCCAAGGTATCGAGCAGCGGACCGTCCGGAGTTTCGCTTTCGGACGCTTTGTCCTTCTGCGCATTCTTGTTTACAGCCATATGACGCGTTCGTTCTTTTCCATGTCCCCGGCCCGGCGTGACCGCCAAGCTTTAAGGGAAATTACAATCCCATGCGAAGCGCTTTGCCAGCGCTAAAAGCCCCTCCACCAATTGCTCGCAGGCAATTGTTTGGGGGCTTATTTGACGTTCCTCTGTTGTGCCGTCTGCTCCTGAATTTTCAGCGCCTTAAACCGTTCAAAGTTTTCCGCTGTCATATCTGCGGCTAAGCGCCGCTCGGCTTCTCGGAGTTCGGCTTCCAGGTCACGCCTGCAATACAATTCATACGTCTCGTTCCACCCTGCCAACGCCGTATTAAACGGTTCCGTCAAACGAGCAAAGAAGGCATGTCCGAAAACCCGGGGGCTCAAAAGAGAGTCCAGAATTTCGGCGTACCCACATCCCCTGAGGTGGCGTTGAAAGGCTTCACTGTCAAGACTTGCGTCTTTAGCCAGTGTCTTTAGGGCTTCCTGACGCAGCTTGTCAAGCGCAACCGTTGAAAAAGCTAGGCTTCCCAGCTTTTCCCCCACCTCATCGAACAGCTCGGGGTGGGTGATCAGCGCCGCTAAAAGGATCTCCTCGCGCACGGCACTCAAATCCAGGCGCGACGATTGGGCCGCTTTGCGCCCGTCTTCCGCGCCGAATACCTGAGGTTTTGATGGCTTAAATCCGCGCCCGCCTTGGGTTTTCCAGCCGCCCTGAGCCCGTTGCGGGCCTTCGGCGCGGCCCAATTTCCACACCCGGTCCTTGAACGTAGACTGAAAATGGTTGCGCACGGTGGCGTCTTCGATGCGGCGCACATGGTCGTCTAGGCGCTTTTGCAGCCCGGCCCGGCCTTCGGGTGTGTCGGTGGGGCCTTGGGCCTGCTCCATCTCCCACAACACCTGGCTTAAGGGTTTGGCCGCATCCAATAGCGCCTGAAAGGCTTGAGAGCCTTGTTTTTGCACCAAACTGTCGGGGTCTTCGCCACTGGGCAGGGCGGCAAAACGCAAACCCACACCCGCGCGCAACAACGGCAAGGCGCGCACGGCGGCGCGGGTGGCGGCGCGGGCACCGGCGTTGTCGCCATCGAAACACAACACCGGCTCGGGCATGATTTTCCACAGTTCCAAAATCTGTTCTTCGGTCAAAGCGGTACCCAATGGCGCCACCGCGCCTTCAAATCCGGCCTGATACAGCGCGATCACGTCCATATAACCTTCGGTCACCACCAAGGCCTGACCCGCGCGCGCCGCGACCTGAGCCGTATCCAAGGCGTACAACAGGTGGCCTTTGTGAAACAAATCGGTTTCGGGGCTGTTTAAGTATTTGGCGACATCCTTGTCGGAACCCAAAACACGCCCGCCGAACGCCACCACCCGCCCGCGCCGGTCCAGGATCGGAAACATCACCCGGCCGTGGAAGCGGTCATAGGTGGAGCCATCGTCCCGTTTGATGATCAAACCCGCCGCCACCAGTTCATCTTTGTTATGACCCTGAGTGCCAAGCGCACCCGCCAGAGCGTCGCGGCGGTCCGGCGAAAAACCCAAACGGAATTTGCCGATCGTTTGATCCGACAGCCCACGATCCCGCAAATACTTCAAGGCCTGCTGGCCGCCGGGAAGGGATAATTGCTGTTCGAAATACTGGCACGCCGCCTCGACCACATCGTAGAGGGTCTTTTTGCGCTCGGCCCGTTGGCGCTCTTCGGGGCTGTCTTCGGGCACCTGCATACCCACATCGGCGGCCAGTTTTTCCACCGTTTCCCGAAAACTCAGGCCCTCGGTTTCCATCACGAAATCGAACGCCGAACCATGCGCCCCGCAGCCGAAACAGTGATAAAAACCTTTATCGTCGTTGACCGTGAACGACGGCGTTTTTTCTTTGTGGAACGGGCATAGACCGGAATGTTCGCGGCCCTTTTTCACCAAGCGCACACGGCGGCCCACCACATCCGACAACGCGGTGCGGTCGCGCAATTCATCTAAGAATCGAGCCGGAAAAGCCATGTAACCCTTTCAAATGCTTCGAGGCGCTTTTTCCATAAACGGTCGCCCCAAAAGCCCGCTCATGATATCCGCCCGCGTTTTGCCGCCAACGAATACTTATTATAAGGGATACATAGTTATCCACAGCCTTATTCACAGGGGTAAAGCTATATTTTTCATTAAAATCAAACGGTTATAGAACACCCGCTGGGATTGACGAAAATCGAGCGGAAGCGCGAATCGCAGCGGCTCAGTTACCGCTCAGTTTCGCCTTGACCAAAGCGCTCGCCTTGGTGAAATCCATCGAGCCCGCATAACGTTCCTTCAACGCCGCCATAACCCGCCCCATGTCCTTCATGGAAGCGGCCTCCAGCTCGTGGATGACGGCTTTAAGAGCGGCGTCGACGGCGGCATCGTCCATCTGCGCGGGCAGAAACCCTTCGATGATGTCGATTTCCTGAGCCTCGCGGTCGGCCAGTTCGGGACGCCCGCCTTTTTCGTACAATTCGATGCTGTCGCGGCGCTGTTTGATCATCGATTGCAGCATGGACAAGATTTCTTCGTCGCCGATGCCGTTCATGTTGCCCTTGGAACGCGCGGCGATGTCACGGTCTTTCAACGCGGCCTGAATCAGGCGCACCGTGGACAGGGCGATGGCTTCTTTTGCCTTCATGGCGGCCTTAAGAGCCTCGGAAATTCGACTGCGCAGCATAGAATCCTCCCTGGGAGCACACCGCCCGTTTAAGCCCCCATTGGGCCCGCTTCGGGGCTATTTTTAAGAAAGGCGAGAGATTAGCCGAAAACGAACCCGAAGGCAAATGTGAAAAAGTTTGTAACTATTTGAAATTAAAGACTATTTTTATTCATCTGAGTCTTGACGCCGGGCCTAGATTCCCGTAAACACTCCCAAATCGCCGCTGAGTGGCATGCGTTTGGCGCAAACGCGCCGGCCTCCCCCGCCTTGCTCAACGGTTTGACAGCTCCTGATTGAGGATCGCCACCATGGCCGAGACCCTGCCGAACGCCCCCGCCACGCCGGAGGGGACGAATCTTTCCGCGCACCAGGCGTCTCAGGCCATTTCTGAAGACCACCTCAACACCACCCGGCCCAAGGGCTGCAACGCCGCTTTGGTGCTCAGCGACGGTTCGGTATTTTGGGGCCGGGGCGCAGGCGCCGAAGGCGTAGCGCTGGGCGAAGTGTGTTTCAACACCAGCCTGACGGGTTATCAAGAAACCTTGTCCGACCCGTCCTACGCCGGGCAGATCATCACCTTTACCTTTCCCCACATCGGCAACGTCGGCACCAATTTCGAAGACGTGGAATCGAACAAACCCGCCGTGCGCGGCTGCGTGCTGCGCGCCGACATCACCGACCCGGCCAACTGGCGCGCGTTGAGCCACTTCGACGCCTGGCTCAAAGCAAACCAACTGGTTGCCATCGCGGGTGTGGATACACGACGCCTCACGCGGCGTATCCGCGATGGCGGCGCGCCCAATGGCGTGATCTTGCATTTGAACGCGGCCGAAGCCGACGACAGCGGCATCGATACCGAGGCCTTGGTCACCATGGCCGCCAACTGGCCGTCGCTCGAAGGCATGGACCTGGCCAAAGAAGTCAGCTGCACCGAACGTTACGAGTGGCAGGAAACCGAATGGGCCATCGCGGGCGGTTACGGCACCCAAACCGCACCCAAACACCATGTGGTGGCGGTCGATTTCGGGGCCAAGAAAAACATCCTGCGCTGCTTGGCCAATGTGGGCTGCCGCGTCACCGTGGTGCCGGGCAATACCACCGCCGAAGCCATCTTAAAACTGAACCCCGACGGCGTATTTTTATCGAACGGCCCCGGCGACCCGGCGGCGACGGGCGTATACGCGGTGCCGATGATCCAAGGCGTGATCGCTTCCGGAAAACCCTTATTCGGCATTTGTTTGGGCCATCAATTGCTCGCCCTCGCAATGGGTGCCAAAACGCGCAAAATGCACTTGGGCCATCGCGGCGCCAACCACCCGGTCAAAGATATTGAAACGGGCAAGGTCGAAATCACCAGCCAGAACCACGGTTTTGAAGTGGTGCGCGAAACACTGCCCAAAAGCGTGATCGAAACCCACACGTCGCTGTTCGACGGCAGCGTCGAAGGCATCAAGATTGAGGGCAAACCGGTCTACTCGGTCCAGTACCACCCCGAAGCCAGCCCCGGCCCTGCGGACAGCCACTACCTGTTCGACCGCTTCGTCAAGTTGATGGAGGGGTGATGAGAAAACTCAAGTTATCCATCCTATCTGACGCAATCCTTTATAAAATGTATCTACATGCTGCGGAGCATGGCGGTCGTTTGATCGAAGTTGAAATCACCAATTTGTTCTCAGTGAAAATCACCACAACCTTTTTTAAATCTGCAATCAAGCGCCTTGAGGATGCAGAATTGGTTCACATTCAATATCCGCTTGAACAGGCTAATCGCTATGAGATTACGGGCATGGGAATTGATTATGTGCAAAGTCAGTTAGACGTACCTCACTCGACTGTGTCAGCCCTGAAGCAGTATGGCGATGAGTGGCTCGATGAGGATGAGCAAAACAACCATGTTCCCGAAGCAAGATCAACTGATGATGAAGCAGATAGCTGGTCCCCCCTTCCGCTCGAGCGATCTGGGCGAGCATACGAATCAGCTGTTGAAACAACAGAAACAGCTTTCGACGTGATTAAGGGGAACAATGGATATGCAGAGTCAGAACCGGAAGAGCGCAGCCTTATCGTTTGGTCAATTGGCGAAACACTAAAGCAGATCAAAGAAGGGCTCCCTACCAAGGACCAAGTCATGGCCGGTCTGGTGAAGCCCCTTAAATACATCTCCGAAAAGTTTACTGGCGCAGCGATGGGCGAAGCAGCCAAGGCTGCTGTCAAAGCCCTCTTTGACTGGATAATGAGCTAATGCCCAAACGCACAGACATCAAAAGCATCCTTATCGTCGGCGCGGGGCCGATCGTGATCGGGCAGGCGTGTGAATTCGATTATTCGGGCGCGCAGGCGTGCAAGGCGCTGCGCGAAGAAGGGTACCGGGTGATCTTGGTGAACTCCAACCCCGCCACCATCATGACCGACCCCAACATGGCCGACGCCACCTACATCGAGCCGATCACGCCCGAATTTTTGGAAATGGTCATCGCCAAAGAAAAACCCGACGCCATCTTGCCCACCATGGGCGGACAGACGGCGCTCAACGCCGCCATGGCACTATCGGAAAACGGCGCGCTCAAACGCCACAACGTCGAACTGATCGGCGCGAATGCGCATTCCATTGCCAAGGCCGAAGACCGCGAACTGTTTCGCGACGCGATGACCAAGATCGGCCTAAAGACGCCCATCAGTGCGGTGGTCAATTCGCTGGAACAGGCGCGCAAGGAAATCGACCGCATCGGCCTGCCGACGATCATCCGCCCCAGCTTCACCATGGGCGGCATCGGCGGCGGCATCGCCTACAACGTGCAGGAATTCGACGAGATCGTTTCCGGCGGTTTGGCGGCAAGCCCGATGCACGAAGTGCTGATCGAACAATCGGTGCTCGGCTGGAAAGAATTTGAGATGGAAGTGGTGCGCGACAAAGCCGACAACTGCATCATCGTGTGTTCGATTGAAAACGTCGACCCCATGGGCGTGCATACCGGCGACAGCATCACCGTCGCCCCGGCGCTAACGCTGACGGATAAAGAATACCAGATCATGCGCAACGCCTCGATCGCCGTGTTGCGCGAAATCGGCGTGGATACCGGCGGCTCCAACGTGCAGTTCGCGGTGAACCCAGAAAACGGCGAACTGATCGTTATTGAAATGAACCCGCGTGTCTCGCGCTCGTCCGCACTGGCGTCAAAAGCGACCGGCTTCCCCATCGCCAAAATCGCCGCCAAGCTGGCGGTCGGTTATACCTTGGACGAACTGAAAAACGACATCACCGGCGGCCTTACCCCGGCGTCGTTTGAACCCACCATCGATTATGTGGTGACCAAGATTCCGCGTTTCACGTTTGAAAAGTTCCCCGGCGCTGACCCCTACCTGACCACCGCCATGAAGTCGGTGGGCGAGGCCATGTCCATCGGGCGCACGTTCCAGGAATCGTTGCAAAAGGGCCTGCGTTCCATGGAAACCGGCTTGACCGGATTGAACGAGGTCGAGATTCCCGGCGTGGACCCGGAAAAACCCGATGTGGACACCATCATTGCGGCGCTGGCCAAGGCCACCCCGGATCGTTTGTTGGTCATCGCCCAGGCATTCCGCCACGGCCTTTCGGTCGAACGCGTGCGCCATGCGTGCAAGTACGAACCGTGGTTCCTGCGCCAGGTGAAGGGTATCGTCGAGGCGGAAGCCGAACTGATCAAAAATGGCCTGCCCACGGATGCGGTGGAACTGCTGCGCTTTAAGAAAATGGGCTTCGGTGACGAACGGTTGGCCGAACTGACCGGGCAACCGGTATCTAAGGTACTCAGCCGCCGCATCGCGCTGGGCGTGCGCCCGGTGTTTAAGCGCGTCGATACCTGCGCCGCAGAATTCCCGTCCAAAACGCCGTACATGTATTCATGTTACGAAGGCGACGGCATCAACCCGCCCGAATGCGAAGCCGATGTGTCGGACCGCAAAAAGGTCGTCATCTTGGGCGGCGGACCGAACCGCATCGGCCAGGGCATCGAGTTCGATTATTGCTGCGTGCATGCTGCCTATGCGCTTAAAGACATCGGTGTCGAAGCGATCATGGTCAACTGCAACCCGGAAACCGTATCCACCGATTACGACACGTCTGATCGTTTGTACTTCGAACCGCTGACGGGCGAAACGGTGATCGAACTGATCCGCCGTGAACAAAGCCGAGGCGAGTTTTTGGGTGTCATCGTACAGTTTGGCGGCCAGACGCCGCTTAAACTGGCGCAGGCTTTGGAAGATGCAAACATTCCCATTCTCGGCACCTCGCCCGACGCCATCGATCTGGCCGAAGACCGCGAGCGTTTCCAAGAACTGCTGCACACGCTGAACTTAAAACAGCCCGCCAACGGCGTCGCGCGTTCCATTCCCGAAGCGGAAGAGGTCGCCAAAAAAATCGGCTATCCGCTGGTAGTGCGCCCGTCTTATGTGCTGGGCGGTCGGGCGATGGAAATCGTGCATGATCACGCCAACCTGATGCGTTACATGACCACCGCCGTCAAAGTTTCCGGCGACAGCCCGGTGCTGCTCGACAGTTATCTGCAAAACGCCGAAGAAGTGGACGTGGACGCCATCGCCGACGGCAGCGGCGACGTGTACATCGCGGGCATCATGCAGCACATCGAAGAAGCGGGCATTCACTCGGGCGATAGCGCGTGTTCGCTGCCGCCCTATTCGCTCACCCCGGAAGTCATCGCCGACATTCGGGTGCAAACCAAGGCGCTGGCCATTGCGCTAAACGTGGTGGGCTTGATGAACATTCAGTTCGCGGTTCAAGGCAGCACGGTTTACTTGTTGGAAGTGAACCCGCGGGCATCACGCACCGTGCCGTTCGTGGCCAAGGCCACCGGCGTGCCGGTCGCCAAGGTCGCCGCACGCGTGATGGCGGGCGAAAAGCTGGCCAGCTTCAACTTAGGCGACACGCCGCAGATCAAACACGTCGCGGTCAAAGAAGCGGTGTTCCCGTTTGCGCGCTTCCCCGGCGTCGACATCATCTTAGGCCCGGAAATGAAATCCACCGGCGAGGTCATGGGCATCGACGATACGTTTGAAAAAGCCTTCGCCAAATCGCAATTGGGCGCGGGCGTGAAACTGCCCACCACCGGCACGGTGTTCATTTCGGTCAAACACGCCGACAAGGGTGAAATTCTCGAAGTGGCGCAAAATCTGGTGGAACAGGGCTTCAAACTGATCGCCACTGGCGGCACCGCCGAACATCTGGCCGAACACGGCATCGCCGTGAAGCTGGTCAACAAGGTGCTGGAAGGCCGCCCGCATTGTGTGGACGCCATTCTTTCGGGCGAAGTGCAATTGGTGGTCAACACCACCGAAGGCGCGCAGGCCATCGCCGACAGCTTCTCCATCCGCCGTTCCGCACTCACCAACAACGTGCCCCACTACACCACCGTAGCAGGCGCTTGGGCGGCGGCGCGCGCCATCCGGGCCCTTAAAACCGGGGCACTTGATGTAAAACCCTTGCAGGATTATCCTTACCGGGCGTTATAATAAACGCTGGCGGGTTATGATCCCGGCGTGCGGCCCCTGGCTTGAAACAGTCGGCGAGGCCGCCGTCTTTTTATTCCCCGCCGTTCGCCAAAGCTAACAAAGAGAATCTTGATGGAAAAAATTCCGATGACCGCCGGCGGTCTCAAGCAGTTGGAAATCGAACTGCGCCAGTTGAAAGACGTGGAACGCAACGCCGTCATCCGCGCCATTTCAGAAGCGCGCGAACACGGCGATCTGTCGGAAAACGCCGAATACCACGCCGCGCGTGAACGCCAGAGCTTCATCGAGGGCCGCATCAAGGAACTCGAAGCGATCATCAGCCACGCCGAAGTGATTGACCCGACCAAACTGTCGGGCGACATCGTGCGTTTTGGCGCCACCATCATCTTGGCCGATGAAGACACCGACGAAGAATCGACCTATCAAATCGTCGGCCAGCACGAAAGCAGCATCGAAAAAGGCAAGCTGTCCGTCGGCTCGCCCTTGGCGCGCGGCCTGATCGGCAAAAGCTTAGGTGAACGCGTCGAAGTCAAAACGCCCGGCGGCTCAAAATCGTATGAAATCGTGAAAGTCGATTACATCTGAGCGCCGCCGGTTCTATTTCCGGGGATACCCCGAACCCCGGCGGCTCAAAATCGTATGAAATCGTGAAGGTGGACTACATCTAAACACCGCCACATGAACACCAATGACGACCTGGTCAATGCGATAAGGGTTTCAGGGTAAGGGCGATGCAGAAATGAGCGGCGATACCATAACCATTCTTCTGCTCAGCATCTTTACAATCTTGGCCTTAAAAATCATCATCAACAAAGCCTTTGAACGGTTTGGCCGATCCGCAGAAAAAACTGATACATCCAACGATTCAGCTCAAACCCACAAATTCCGCATACCGTTTCCTCAACATAAAATTTTGCGGGCAGCGCTCATTGGTTTTATTTCGTTTATTTTGAATTATATCATTTTATTTGGATTCACCCCCGGCACGTCAATGGCGTCAACTTGGGCTCAGCATTTATTAAATACGTTTACCACCTTCCTCAGTTTTATCGATGGCCAACCCCTAACCAAGGCCCTTTTCCTTGGAATATTTAGCGTTATCCTTCTCATCGGTTTTTACATTGCCGTCGTCATTTTCATTATAAAACCGCTTGTCCGCGTTTACGAAAATTCACACCCATTTCTACCAAATAATGAAAAGTGGATGTATGGCGGGGCTGCATCAATCGGCATGGTCACATCAGCTTTTATGCCGATATGAACCTACGTACGATCATGATGTACGGCAAAATCCGACAATTGGGTTGAGGCCAAGCCTCAAACCTCGATCGGCACGCCCGGCAATTGTTTGGAGGTGCGCACGCTCAGCGCGGATTTGACGTGGCTGACGTTGGCCGCCGCCGTCAATTTGGTGGTGAGGAAGCTCTGGTATTGTTCCCAATCGGGGGCCACGACCTTCAGCAAAAAGTCCGTTTCGCCCGCCAGCATGTGGCATTCGCGCACTTCCGGCCAGGAATTGACTAAGGCTTCGAACGCATCCAAATCGGTTTCAGCCTGACTTTTCAGCCCCACGTGAGCAAACACCGTGACGTTGTAACCCAGCGCGCGCGGGTCCAAATCGGCGTGATAGCCTAAAATGAAGCCCGATTCTTCCAACGCCCGCACCCGACGCAGACACGGCGGCGCGGAAATTCCGGCGCGCCGCGCCAGTTCCACGTTGGTGATGCGTCCATCGTCTTGCAAATCCCGCAAGATATGGCGGTCGATTTTGTCTAATTTAACGCGAGTTGCGCTCATGATGGCTTGGGCTCCTACTGCAAATGTGTAATTATATTACTCATTACACCAGGGCAAGAAGTATTGCATGAGATTTTCCGTGCGCCTTGACGCAACTTTACAACGCCTCATTCGGGCTGCCCACCCGCTTGTCGGGTATTGCCTTGCCCTGTTTTGGGCGGGCACCACCGCGTCGGCCCAACCCGCTGAGACCCTATGGATTCCCGCTCCCCTTGCCCGCTTCGATTGGCAGCTGAGCGAGCCGTTCGACCTAAAACACCCCGTCGATGTCTTGGACTTGGACCTGTTCGAAGCAATACCCCAAGATATTGCCCAATTAAAAGCCCAAGGCGTACGCCTGGTCTGTTACATCAATGCTGGAGCGTGGGAGGATTGGCGCGAAGACGCCAAGGATTTTCCACCCCAAATTCTGGGCAAATCTTATGAAGGCTGGGAGGGTGAACGGTGGTTGGATATACGCGCCATCAATAGTCTCAAACCCATCCTTGAAGCCCGATTCGATTTATGCCGCGATAAAGGATTTGATGCCGTAGAGCCGGATAATATCGACGGTTATGACAACAACACCGGTTTTCCCCTTACTGCCGTTGATCAAGTACGCTTTAACCGCTGGCTGGCGCAAATGGCCCACGACAGGGGGCTGAGCATCGCTCTCAAAAATACCCCCGATCTTTTGCCCCAGTTGATCGATAGCTTCGACTGGGCATTGGCCGAAGATTGTCTCAATCAGAACTGGTGCCAAGCCCTGACACCCATGGTGCAGGCCGGCAAAGCCGTTTTTGCCGTGGAATACACGGACCAAATCCCTGATCAGTCGTCGGCTTGGCTTAATGCTTGTAATCGGGCCAAGAGCTTAGGCATCGCGGCGCTCTTGAAAGACCGCAAGTTGAGCAGTTTTGTGAAACGCTGCAAATAACCCCAAACCGCTGCGACCTTCGCTTGCTCCGCCCGCCTTGCCGCCTTATTTTAGGTTAGCTTTTTCTTAGCCCACCTCGACGGAGATCCTCGCTCATGCCCACCACCCACCACACCAAGGCCCTTATCGTCGGTTCCGGCCCTGCGGGCTGCACGGCGGCCATCTATGCCGCCCGCGCAAACCTAGAGCCCATCATGGTGCGCGGCCTGCAACCGGGCGGACAGTTGACCATCACCACCGACGTGGAAAACTATCCGGGCTTTGCCGAAGTGATCCAAGGCCCGTGGCTGATGGAACAGATGGAAGCGCAAGCCAAACATGTCGGCGCCGTGATCATCGACGACACCATCGAGACGGCGGATTTATCCAAACGCCCGTTCACGCTCAAGGGCGATTCGGGCGACACCTACACCTGTGATGCGCTGATCATCTGCACCGGGGCCAGCGCGCGCTGGCTGGGCCTGAAATCGGAACAAACGTTCCAAGGCATGGGCGTTTCCGCCTGCGCCACCTGCGACGGGTTCTTTTATCGTGGCAAGGAAGTCGCCGTCGTCGGCGGCGGCAATACGGCGGTCGAAGAAGCCCTGTATCTGACCAACCACGCCACCAAGGTGACGCTCATTCACCGCCGCGGCGAATTGCGCTCGGAAAAAATCTTGCAAGACCGCCTGTTTAAAAACCCCAAGGTCAGCGTGCTGTGGGATACCGTGGTCGAGGACATCCTCGGCAATACGGGCGGCGGCGCGCTGGCGTTGGGCGGCTCCATGACGCCCGCAGGCGTGACGGGGCTTAAGCTCAAGAACATCAAAACCGGCGAGATTTCACAGCTCGGCATCGACGGCGTATTCGTCGCCATCGGCCACACTCCCAACACCGGCCTGTTTAAAGGCCAGTTGGACTTGGACGACAACGGCTATATCCTCACCAAACCCGGCACCACACAGACGTCGATTGAAGGCGTGTTTGCGGCAGGCGACGTGCAAGATCACATCTACCAACAGGCCGTCACGGCGGCAGGCACCGGGTGCATGGCGGCGCTGGAAGTCGAACAGTACATCGCGGCGCAAAACGACTAACGGCCGTTAGAGCATAGGGATACAAGCGATGGATCGCGCACGCGAAAGCGAAATCGGCGGCATATTGGATTGGGACAAACTGCGCGTCTTTCACGCCGTGGCCGAGGCAGGCAGCTTTACCCACGCGGGCGAAGCGCTGAACCTTAGCCAATCGGCGGTGTCGCGCCAAATCAGCGCACTGGAAGAAAGCTTGGGCATTTCCCTGTTCCACCGCCATGCTCGCGGCTTGATCTTGACCGAGCAAGGCGAATTGCTGGACCGTACCACGCGTGAAATGTTTTCCAAGCTGGCCTTCACCACCGCGCGCATCATGGATACCCGCGAACGCCCGTGGGGGCCGCTTCGCATCACCACCACGGTGGCGTTCGGTTCCATCTGGCTCACCCGTCGGCTCAAGGAATTCATCGAAGAATTCCCCGACATCGACGTCTCATTAGTGCTTTCCGACGACGAGCTGGATATTTCCATGCGTCAAGCCGACGTGGCCATCCGGGTGCGCCCGCCGACCCAGCCGGACCTGATCCAGCGCCAATTGATGGAGGTGCATTACCGCATCTACGCCTCGCCCCAATACATCAAGGAACACGGCCTACCGCGCACGGTCGAGGAATTGGATCAACACAAACTGGTCATTTATGGCGACGACGCCGCACCGCCGGTATCCAACCTCAACTGGCTTTTGGAAATCGGCGCGGGGGAAAAACCCCGCCGTCCGGTACTTAAGGTCAACAACATCTACGGCATTTACCGCGCGGTACGGTCGGGAATCGGCATCGGCGCCCTACCGGATTACATGACCGGCCACGCCGAAGACTTGGTCGAAGTCATGCCGGGCTTGGAAGGGCCGGGCTTCAACACCTATTTCGTTTATCCCGAAGAACTGCGAAATTCCAAACGAATCGGCGTTTTCCGGGACTTTTTGGTCAATCGCATCCGCCAAGACCTACTCAAAACGAAATAAGGCCGGTTTGTGTTCAGCCATGCGTAAAGCGCATACCAACACTTCCGAACGGGCGGTGGTGGTTTTAGGCCCTGGGTCGTACATTAATAACAGTTCGATGCTGCATCTGTAGCATCACTCCCGGGTCCCTGACCTGGGTTGGGCTCTCAATCCCGCCCCCCTCCCCCTCATGGGATTGATTGAGTCCACACGTCTCTCTGACGTGAAGCCTCCCTGTTAGACTTGCCCCTGGATCTTTTGATCCGGGGGCTTTTTTTTGAGTTTCACGCCCGGATCCTGGTCAAAAAAACCAATTTCCTATAAAATTTATTTTCTCCGTTTAGGATCGCCCCAAGGTATTGGAGTATAAATTCTTCTGAAAAATCAGCGCATTAAGGTCTTCTTTTGCTCTAATCGTCAAAATATCCATAAATTTTTTACGTGTTTTTTTCTACTAGACACTGCATTAGATATTCCTTATATAAGGGACATACGATGTTTGCGGGCAATGCCCAAAACCATCGGGAGATCGCAGGGACACCTCCCCCTCCCCCCCTGATGCCCTGCGCTCTTCACATGGACTCTCCGCTCCCCCCAGAGCGCGAGACTTCCTCTCTGAACTGACCGGGTTCCTAGCCCCCTCCAGGAACCCGGTCTTTTTCCGCCCTAAATCCCATTCAATCCACCCGCCCGGCCACAACCTGATCGGCCTGTTTGCCAGTAACGGGCTGCAGGTGATCGAAGCGAAAGTCGAACGTCCCCACCCCTAAGGTCTGGGAACGCAGATCAATGATCAAATCGCGCATTTCCGCCATAGGGATATGGGCAAGGACTTCATCCCAACCCTGCCAGCCGTCACGCGGCTGAAAGCCCATGATCTGGCCGCGGTGGCCCGATACGATGCGCTGCGCGTTGGAGGTAAAGACATTGGGCACCGCCACGCGCACCTCACAAATGGGTTCCAGCAATACCGGCTGACACCCGGGCATGGCTTCGCGCATGGCCAGATGTGCTGCCTTTTTGAACGAAAAGTCGGAACTGTCGACGTTGTGATACTGACCATCGGTCAGGGTGACGGCGACGTCCACCACCGGAAAACCCAAGGGACCACGCACCAGATATTCCCGAACCCCGGCCTCAACCGCAGAAATATACTGACGCGGCACCGCGCCGCCGTGAACGGCTTCATCGAACTGAATGCCCGTTCCGCGCGGCAGGGGTTTGATAGCGATTTCCACATCGCCAAATTCACCATGCCCGCCCGATTGTTTTTTATGGCGCGCCCGATGGGTGACGCCCTTTTGAATGGTTTCTTTATACGGGATTTGCGGCGGCCTGGCCGTGACGTCCAACGCAAAACGCCCGGTGAGTTTGCTCATGGCGATGCGCAGATGCATCTCGCCCTGCCCCCACAATACCAACTCGCCCGTGCCTGTTTCGTGTTCGACCTTCAGCGACGGATCTTCATCGCTGAGTTTGGCGAGCGCCGCGCTCAGCTTCACCTCGTCCGCACGACCGTTCATGAGGATGCACTGGCCATAAAGCGGCGCCAACGGTTCAGGCCACGGCGCAGCTTTTGCGCCAGCACCCAGCACCTGGCCCGAAGTCACGTTATCCAAGCGGCCCAACGCGACGATCGCGCCAACGCTGGCGGTGGGGAGTTTTTCAAATTTTGCGCCCTGCACATAATAAAGGCCGGAGACCCGGCCTTGGGGCAACTCCATGCCGTCTTTTAAAACGCCGTTCCACACCCGCACCAGCGACAGCTTGCCGATGTGCTCGACGTGCAGGGTTTTAAACACCTGGGCAGCGGCTTTGTTGACCCCCCGGCGCTTGGCGGTGACGGAACTGTCGGGGCTTTCATGACGCAGCGCCTTCCACAGGCGGCGAATGCCGTTATCGTGTTCGGCGGAACCGAAAAACACCGGCACGATGGAATCCGTCACCAGATCGCGTTTGAGATTGTCGTAAACTTCTGCCGCCGAGGGTTTGACGTCTTCCAACAATTCCGTCAGCAAGGCGTCGTCAAAATCGGCCAGGGTTTCGAGCATGCCTTCGCGCGCGCCTTGTTCCACGCCACGCAGGGCATCGGGAATTTCAATCAGTTCCGATTGTGCATGATCGCGCCATTTGAATGCGCGTTCCGACACCAAATCGACGTGACCGATCACCTGCCCGCCGGGGCGGCCGCCTTCGCGAATGGGGATTTCGCGCAGCACCAACGGATGGCGGGAATGTTCCTGCAACGCTTCTAGTGTCGCTTTCACGCTGCCGCCCGGCTGATCCATTTTATTGATGAACACCACATGTGGCACGTCGTATTCATCGAGCAGGCGCAGCACCGGGCCGACGGTCAGCGCTTTGTTCGGATCGGCCTCGCACACCACCAAGGCCACATCGCACACCATCAGCGCGCCCAGCGTTTCTTGCAACAGCTCGACCGAGCCCGGACAATCCAGCACCGTCCATTGATCTTCCAGATAAGCGCAATGGGCGATGTTGACCTCGGTCGACATCTCCAGGGCGCGCGCCTCCGGCGTATGATCGCCTACCGTGTTGTGTTCACGCACGCTGCCCTTGCGGTGCAACGCGCCCGCGCTCGCCAACAAACTTTCCAACAGGGTGGTTTTGCCGCTTAGGTAAGGCCCCACCAAGGCCACGCAACGCGGTGTATTGGTTTTGCTCATCAAACGCCTCCCTATCCCTGACGGGCCGGGCGGCGCAACCTTGGCCGCAACGGCCTTTTATGATTTAGCGGATGGGTTAAGCGTACTGCTGTTGAGCCCCTTTTCCAAGGAAAAGCCGGGGCGCCTATTCGTTTTGTGGGCCCGGCACAGGGGGAGTGGGTGCGGGAGTGGGTGCGGACGCAGCCCCGCTATACGCCTGAAGCAAGGCCGTCACCAGCGTTTGCACCGGCGTGGGCGCGCTGGCTTGCACCGCTTTGCTGATGCCCGCCTCCACGTCCGACCACGGGCCAGACGACAGCGATTTATAAATCGCCGCCGCGTCCGTTGCCGATACCGGCACGTTCAGTTGAAACTGCACGGTGCTGGAAAAATCCGTGTAGTCGGTAACCACCTTGATGTCGACGATGTTGAAGCTCATGGGCTAGACCTCATTGACCGGATGGTTTGGGTGCCGGGGCAGGCGCGGGGGAAGGCGTTTTGGCGGCAGCCTTTTGCGGCGCGGCGCTGACCAAAAAATCGAGCGCGCCGGAAATGGCCAGCGGCGCAAACGCCTTGGCCTGGGCCTTGAAGCCGTTCCAATCGCCCGCATCCATCAGGGCCTTCAACGCCTCGGCCTTAGCCGGCGGCACCGGGATGTCCAAGGCAAAACGAATGCGCGCCGCCCGCGTCGCGCAATCGCTGGAATACTGAACGCTGATGACATCCATGGCCATGGGCCACCTCCCGCTTTTTTGTTGGCCGGGGCATGCCCGTCAGGAATAAGACGCGGGGAAAATAAAAGTGTGAACCCTCAACCGTCACCCCCAAGCCACCGGGTTCGGCTTTGGCCAGCCCGGCGGTAAACGGGAAGCCCCGAGTCTATTGGGGAGTCTATTTGGTCCTCATTTCCTCTTTTTACCCGTCCGCCGCCCAAAGGCGAGAGACGTAAAAAAAAAGTGACGAAACGAAACCACTTTTCTCTTTTGTTTTCAAAGAACTAACTTTTTAAACCGTACAAAACCAGGGGCGTTTTTGGCATAAAAACCACCGTTTTTTGCACAAAATCGGCGATTTTTGACAACCGCGAAACATCGCCAGACCCCCTACCGGAACACCGTTCAGGGATTAGGAAAATATACCAAAATTCGCACCAAAAAGCAAGTCTCCTGTGTGCGTGGGGCGTGCGCGGAGATTCAAAGGGCAACGGCCCGGGCCGCCCGCGTCGCACAATCGCTGGAATACTGAACGCTCACGACATCCATGGCCATGGGCCCGATGACAGCGATTTGTAAATCGCCGCCGCGTCCATTGCCGATACCGGCACGTTCAGCTGAAACTGCACGGTGCTGGAAAAATCCGTGCAGTCGGTGACGACTTTGATGTCGACGATGTTGAAGCTCATAACATGTTCCCATCAGGCCTAAGCGGCGGGTGTTTTGGGGGCGGGGGTGTTTTTCTGCGGCGCCACGCTGATCAAATAATCCAGCGAACCCGATACGGCCAAGGGACACACCCTCGTCATGATATAGACGTTGGGAGGGGAGGGTTGTGAAGAATAATATAATCTGAACAATTTTCACGAGCATTACCGATCGATAATCAAGTAATGAACACCTTGGATGTTGCACTTCGTTTGAGAATTTAGCCCCCCTACGCGGACGCAACAAAAACTTTTTGTGCCAGGGCTTTCATGTGTTTGATATACGCCGTTTGTGGCCAACCGCATTCAGTGGTCAGGTGTTCCCAAGTTCGCACCGACAACATCGTCCACAGAATATCCGTCGCCAAATCGGGCTTGTAGTCGGGCGATAGGGTTTTGTCCCGATGAAGGGCTTTGATCGCGGCCTCGCATCCTTCGCGCATATCTTGCATGCGCTTGTTCCACGCTTCGGCGGCTTCTGGGTCTGTGTCCTTCATCGCCATAAGCGCTTTCAGGGTTCCGTATATTTCCGGGATGTAGCTGCCCCACGCCTCGATAAATGCATTGAGGCGCTTCACCCCCGTCTCCGCGCTACGGCTCGCGGCAAGGCGGGCTTCGGTGTCTTTCAAGCGATCAAGATAGTAGGTCGTCTCGATCAACAATTCCGCCCGGTTTGCAAAGTGCAGATAAACCGCTTGGCGGGAGATCCCCGCTTGCGTGGCGATGTCCGACATGCGCACGCCCTTGCCCCCCACGCCCTGGCTGGCTTCCAGCAGATTCAAGGTGGCTTGCAGAATGCGCGTGCGCGTTTTCATTATTTCACTTGACATGCTGTAAAGTAGATCGTATTTATCTTCCTGTCAATTGACACGGTGTCAAGTTAATTGACTTGAGCAGCCAACCCGAGAGATACCCGATTGGAGGAACCCATGAACACTTTGGATAACACAAAACCGATTCTCATTTTGGGCGGCAAAGGCAAAACCGGTCGCCGCGTGGCTGAGCAACTTATCAACCTTGGAAAAACCGTTTTGGTCGCATCCCGTTCGACAACGCCGCGTTTTGATTGGCATGATGCCACCACGTGGTCCGATGTGCTTATGGGCGTGGCGGCGGTCTATATCACCTACCAGCCTGATCTTGCGGTGCCGGGCGCGGTGGATGCGGTGCGCCAATTCACCCAAATGGCGCTGGGGCATGGCGTGCGTCGGATTGTGTTGCTGTCGGGACGCGGTGAAGAGGAAGCGCAGCGCGCCGAACACGTCCTGCAAGCCAGCGGAGCCGAATGGACCATCGTCCGGGCGTCTTGGTTCGCGCAAAACTTCAGCGAAAACTTCCTCTTAGACGGCATTCTCGCAGGGCAGGTGGCGCTTCCGATCGGCGGCAGAAAAGAGCCTTTCATCGACGCCAACGATATCGCCGACGTCGTCGTGAAAGCCCTTCTGGATTCGGCAGACATTGGCCAGATTTACGAGGTCACGGGTCCCCGTCTGTTGAGCTTTGGCGAAGCGGTTAGCGAAATCGCCGCTGCCTGTGGCCGTGAAATTCAATTCGTCTCTATGCCCGCTGCCGAATACAAAGCGATGTTGAAACAGCACCAGGTTCCTGATGACATGATTTGGCTGATTATGTACCTTTTCACGACCGTGATGGACGGACGCAACGAAAACCTTTGCGACGGCGTTCAACGCGCCTTGGGTCGGGCACCGAAGGACTTCAGCGAATACGCCCACAAAGTCGCTGCGACCGGAGCTTGGACTGCCTGAGCGAACTCGCAATTAAGATCAGACGGGGTGCCTATACGTCCTGTTTGGCGTGGCCGCGCATTCGAATTGTTGTGCGCTCCAATAAAAAAAGGCGGCCCCATCGGAGCCGCCTTTCTTCACAAATATAACCCGCGCGCTTATTTAAGCGCAGCGCAGGCGCGTTGGATGCGGGTGCAGGCTTCGATCAGCGCTTGGTTCGACGTGGCGTAGGAAATGCGGAAAAACGGGCTTAAGCCGAACGCTTCGCCCTGCACGGCGGCGACGCCTTCCGTTTCCAACAAATAGGTGACGAAGTCTTCATCGGTTTTGAGCACCTTGCCGTCCGGCGTGCTTTTGCCGATCACACCCGCGCAGCTGGGATACACATAAAACGCGCCTTCGGGTGTCGGGCATTCCAGACCCTTGGCTTCGTTGAGCATCTTCACCACCAGATCGCGGCGTTCCTTAAATGCGGCATTGTTTTTGGCGATAAAGCTATGATCGCCGTTGAGCGCCGCCACCGCGGCGGCCTGGCTGATCGATGAAGTGTGGGTGGTGGATTGCGACTGCACCTTGTTCATGGCGTTGATCACCGCCACCGGACCCGCCGCGTAACCGACCCGCCAGCCGGTCATGCAATAGGCCTTGGATACGCCGTTGAGCGTCAGGGTGCGATCATAAAGTTTGGGTTCCACCTCAACCGGGGTGACGAATTTGAAATCGTCATAAACGATGCGTTCGTAAATATCGTCGCTCATCACCCACACGTGGGGATGTTTAAGCAACACATCGGTCAGCGCCTTCATCTCGGCATGCGAATAGGCGGCGCCGGTGGGGTTGGACGGCGAGTTCAAGATCAGCCACTTGGTCTTGGGCGTGATGGCCTTTTCCAGGGCTTCGGGTTTCAATTTAAAACCGTCCTTGGCCGGGCAATCGACAAACACCGGCGTGCCTTCGGCGAGCAGGGTAATGTCGGGATACGACACCCAATAGGGTGCCGGAATGATCACTTCATCGCCCGGATTGAGCGTCGCCATCAGGGCGTTGTAGATGCTCTGCTTGCCGCCGCACGCGACCTGAATTTGGTCCGGCGTATAGTCCAGCCCATTTTCACGTTTGAACTTGGCGCAGATCGCTTTGCGCAGCGCCGGGGTGCCCGCCACGGCGGTATATTTCGTTTCGCCCGCATCGATGGCGGCCTTGGCGGCGGCCTTGATGTGATCGGGGGTGTCGAAATCGGGTTCACCCGCGCCCAGCCCGATGACGTCGCGGCCGGCGGCCTTCAGTTCGGCGGCTTTGCTGGTCACGGCCAAGGTGGGGGACGGTTTGATGCGGCTTAGGCGGTCGGCGATGAAAGGCATGGCCAAAAACTCTCG
This sequence comes from Rhodospirillales bacterium, assembly GCA_024653965.1. Classification (GTDB taxonomy): domain Bacteria; phylum Pseudomonadota; class Alphaproteobacteria; order Rhodospirillales; family Magnetovibrionaceae; genus JANLGW01. Next base: position 36,471 of record JANLGW010000057.1, on the reverse strand, counting down.
TTTGGGGGGCGCAGGTTCAAGCTGCGCTCAGGTTTTAAGGAGTTGCAAGCTAGCGCCCCGTAACGCCTGAGGCAACGGGGAAAATCCGCCCATTTAGGGCCTAGCTCACTTTCGGTTTATCGAACACGATGCCGTAGTGATAGGGCGGCAATTCGACGATGCCATGCAGGCGAAAGCCCACCGGCAGCACTTCGTCCATCACCGCTTCGGGTGTCATGCGCATCTTGGTTTCCGGCCCACGCGGCTGGCCCAGCACCGTGGTTTCATCCTTGGAACGATGGTGCCAGTTGACGATGGCGAACTGCCCGCCGGGTTTTAAGACGTTGAACACTTCGCGCGCCAATTGTTGTTTGTCCGGCACACCATGAAAGGTATTGGCGATAAACACATAATCGGGATGGCTCGGCACCGAATTGATCAGTGAACAAGCGTCGCACTGCAGCCAGCGGATGGCGGTAGAAGGAATGCCCGCCGCTTCGGCGCGGTCCTTGGCCCGTTCCAGCAAGTCTGAGTCCAGATCCAGCGCCATCACACGCCCGATGCCACCGACGATATGCGCCATCGGCGCGGTAAAATGCCCGTCGCCGCAACATAAATCCAAGATCGTGAGGCCAAAATCGACGCCCAAGCAGCGCAGCACGCCTTCCGGGTCGGGCCACAGCGCCCGCCACCAATCGCCATCGGGCATGGCGCTGGCCGGAAACTTGTCGCCAGCGACGTTCGATCCTTTGTTCATATTCAAGCCAACCTCCCCAGATTGCTGCATTTTTTTAATATATAACCCGATTCTCTAACCCTGGCGAGTCGATGATGCATCTTGCACTGGGCCTTTAAGTCCCTATAAATCAAGGTCATGAGCGATTTAATTGAACCTGGATATCTGGCCGATGCACGGCCCGGCCCCTCGGTCGGGCAGCCGTTTGCGCTGGTTTCCGACTTCCAGCCCGCGGGCGACCAGCCCCAGGCCATCGAAGACCTATTGCGCGGCATTGCCCAAAATGAGCGCGATCAGGTGCTGCTGGGCGTTACCGGTTCGGGCAAGACCTTCACCGTGGCCCACGTCATCGCCACGATCGAGCGCCCGACCATCGTTTTGGCCCCCAACAAGACCCTGGCGGCGCAGCTTTATGCCGAGATGAAGTCGTTTTTCCCCCACAACGCGGTGGAATACTTCGTCTCGTACTATGACTATTACCAGCCCGAAGCCTATGTGGCGCGCACCGACACCTACATCGAAAAAGATGCCTCCATCAACGAACAGATCGACCGCATGCGCCATTCCGCCACCCGCGCGCTGTTCGAACGGCGCGACGTCATCATCGTCGCCTCGGTCAGTTGCATTTATGGCATCGGTTCGGCGGAAACTTATGCCGACATGGTGGTCAAGCTGGATGTCGGCCAGGAATACACCCAAGACGACGTGCTGAAATCGCTGGTCACCCTGCAATACAAACGCAACGACACCGCGTTCGGTCGCGGCTGTTTTCGGGTGCGCGGCGACGTGGTGGAAATTTTCCCCAGCCACTATGAAGACCGCGCCTGGCGGCTATCGTTTTTCGGTGATGAACTGGAAGCGATTTACGAGGTCGATAGCCTGACCGGCGAAAAAAATGCCGAGCTGGAAAGCGTCACCATCTACCCCAACAGCCACTATGTCACGCCGCGCCCGACGCTGCTGCAGGCCATGCCGCAGATCAAAGCGGAAATGAAGGCCCAGGTGGAAAGATTCCGTGCCGAAGGCAAACTGATCGAAGCGCAGCGCATCGAAGAACGCACCACCTTCGATTTGGAAATGCTGGAAACCACTGGGCATTGCTCGGGCATCGAAAACTATTCGCGTTACCTGACCGGGCGCGAACCGGGCGAACCGCCACCAACGCTGTTTGAATACCTGCCCGATGATGCGCTGATGATCGTCGATGAAAGCCACGTTTCGGTGCCGCAGATCGGCGGCATGTACAAGGGCGACTACAATCGCAAATCGACCCTGGCCCAATTCGGCTTTCGCCTGCCCAGTTGCATCGATAACCGCCCGTTGAAGTTCGACGAGTGGGACGCCATGCGCCCGCAATCGATCTTCGTTTCCGCCACGCCCGGCCCGTGGGAGATGGAACGCACCGGCGGCGTGTTCACCGAACAGGTGGTGCGCCCCACCGGCCTGATCGATCCGGAATGTTTCATCCGCCCGGTGGAAACTCAGGTCGACGATTTGCTGGGCGAATGCAAAACAGCGGCGGCCAAGGCGCAGCGCGTACTGGTCACGGTGCTGACCAAAAAGATGGCCGAAGAACTGACCGAATACCTGCACGAACACGGGGTGCGTGTGCGCTATATGCATTCCGATATCGAAACGCTGGAACGCATTGAAATCATCCGCGATTTACGCTTGGGCGCGTTCGATGTGTTGATCGGCATCAACCTGCTGCGCGAAGGCTTGGACATCCCCGAATGCGCGCTGGTGGCGATTTTGGACGCCGACAAAGAAGGCTTTTTGCGTTCCAAGACTTCGCTGGTGCAGACCATCGGCCGCGCCGCGCGCAACTTGGATGGCCGCGTGATTTTATACGCCGACCGCATGACCGACAGTTTGCAATACGCCATTGGCGAGACCAACCGCCGCCGCGCCAAACAGGAAGCCTATAACGTAGAACACGGCATCACGCCCGCCAGCGTCAAAAAGCACATCTCCGATGTGATGGGTTCGGTCTATGAGCAAGACTACGTCACCGTGGATACGGGTGCGTCCGGCGATGCGCACTTGGTGGGCAAAAGCCTCAAAGACCACATGGCGGATTTGGACAAACGCATGAAACAAGCCGCCGCCGATTTGGAATTCGAGGAAGCGGCGCGCCTGCGCGATGAACTGCGCCGCTTGGAAGCCCACGAACTGGGTCTCGACGGCGCGGGCGTATCCAAAGCCGCCGCCGCCCAGGCGGGAGCCGGGCGCAGGGGCAAAAAGAAACGCTAGAGTGCGTCCGGCATCATGCTGGGTTTGGCGAACCAATCCAATGCCCAAGCCTCTTCTTGCCGTTCCAGGCATAGCACACTGCCCGGCTCGAAACGCACCGCTGCGCCGTCTTCGCGCCCGGTGAGACAGCGCGCCGCCATACGCCCCATAAACGGCATATGGCCCACCACCATCAAATCGCCGCCCGCCGTGAGGGCTGCGTTGTAAAGATGATCGGTGGAATCTTTGGGCTCGATACCGTCAAAGACTTCTGGCGTTTGCCCCAGCCATACGGTTTTTGAAAGCACGTTGGCGGTTTCTTCGGCGCGCAGTTTTCCCGAATGCACGACCTGATCGACCAACACCGCCGCGCCGTGCAGAAACGCCGCCATCTTAATCGCATCTTTCAGGCCCTTGTCGCTTAAGGGACGCAGCGGGTGCGTGTCTTTGGAAACCGCGTCCGCGTGCTGCACCAGATACAGCCTCATTGTTCTTCGTCCTCTTTAGGGCCACGAACGATGCGCGGCGTCAGCATCCACCGCAGTTGCCACTTCGGGCCATAGGGCGAAGGTTCCAGCGCCATCACCGTGCCGGTCTTGACCATCACCAAATTGGCGTGCTCATCGCCGCACAGCAGTGCCGACGCGGCTAAACCCAAAAACGGTTCATGGCCGCAGACCAGGGTATCGACATGCCATTTTTCCACAACCTTGGAGAATTTTTCAACGTCGCCCCATGGCGCCAAGCCCACCACCTGCTCCAACGGCAAGTCGGGCGCCAGGTGAGCGGCTAAAATTTCCGCCGTTTCCCGCGCCCGCACCAATCCGCTGTGCACCACGCGCTGAACGCGGATTTCCTGCGCCGCCAAATACTGCGCCATGGCCTGCACATCGGCAACGCCTCGGGCGCTCAGTTTGCGATCGGCTTCTTCAGGGCCAAACTCGGCCTTGCCGTGACGCACCAGATACAGCCGCATATTTTCCTCCAACCCTTCAGAAAACACCGATTTTAGGGTCATTATCCTGCATTTTTCGATCCATTGAAATGAGCCATTGACCATCTTTATGGAATGGATAAAAGTGAACCAACCTAATGAAATAGGACTAGTGCTCTATCATGTTTATTCAATGGAACAGCAGTTATTTGGTCGGCCACAAACTGGTGGACTTCGACCACATGACTCTGGTCAACATCACTAACGAATTATTTCACCGCGTGAATCAAGGTTTTTCCGACGAAGAAATCGCCCAGACCATCAAGTGCCTGATCGATTATGTGGAAAAACATTTCGAGCGGGAAGAAGAATTGTTCAAGAATTCCGAATACCCGGATACCGACAAACATCTGGCCATGCACGAAGACATCACCAAAACGGTGCGGGATATCGCCCACGTCTATCAAACCAACCCCGGCGCCATCAACATCAACGAAGTGCTGGAGTTCCTCAAGAAGTGGCTCACCAACCACATCATGAAGGCCGACATCGGTTACGTCGAATATCTAAAATAACCCGATCCATGATGTCACCCTGTCGCACAAAAAAAACGGACCCCGAAGGGTCCGTTTTATCATTGTGCGAGAGTTGGCGAAGCTTAGTGATGCACCGCGTTGGAAGCAATGGCCACCACCATGGCCTCGGCGATGGCCAACTCGGCTGCAGCATGGGCTTTTTCAACATCGGAAGATGCTTTTTCCGTAGCGGCCTTAGCGGCGCTCAAACGCGCTTCGACCACGTCGGCTTTCAAATCGGCAACCATGGCCGCTTCTTCGGCCAGTAACGTGCAACGATCCGGCGTAACTTCAACAAAGCCCCCGGACACAAAAATGCGTTCCGTCACCTTGCCACCGTTGTGGATATCCACCACCCCGGCGCGCACGGTGCCAATCAACGGCGTATGGCCGGGCAACACACCGATATCGCCTTCGGCGCACGGCACAACGACCATACCGACGGGCAACGACTTTACGAGACGCTGCGGCGAGACCAGTTCGAATTCGACCTTATCGGTCATGGTGCGTAACTCCGTAACTCGATTACCTTAAGCGGCTTCGGCGGCCATCTTCTTGGCTTTTTCGATCGCTTCATCGATATTGCCAACCATGTAGAAGGCGGCTTCCGGCAGGTGATCGTAGTCGCCGTTGATGATGCCCTTAAAGCCTTTAACGGTATCTTCGAGGCTGACCAGCTTGCCCGGCGAACCGGTGAACACTTCGGCCACATGGAACGGCTGGCTGAGGAAACGCTGAATTTTACGAGCGCGGGCCACAACCAACTTGTCGTCTTCCGACAATTCATCCATGCCCAAGATGGCGATGATGTCCTGCAGGCCTTTGTAGGTCTGCAAAATCTGCTGCACGCCGGTCGCAACCGCATAGTGCTCTTCGCCAACGATACGCGGATCCAAAACGCGAGACGTCGAGTCCAGCGGATCCACGGCCGGATAGATGCCCAATTCGGCGATTTGACGGTTCAGAACCGTGGTGGCGTCCAAGTGAGCGAACGAAGTCGCAGGCGCCGGGTCGGTCAAATCGTCAGCAGGGACGTACACGGCCTGCACGGACGTGATGGAGCCCTTCTTGGTCGAGGTGATGCGCTCTTGCAGCGCGCCCATGTCGGTCGCCAGCGTCGGCTGGTAACCCACGGCGGACGGGATGCGCCCCAGCAATGCGGACACTTCAGCGCCGGCCTGGGTGAAGCGGAAGATGTTATCCACGAAGAACAGCACGTCCTGGCCTTCCTGATCGCGGAAGTATTCAGCCAGCGTCAAGCCAGTCAGCGCCACGCGAGCACGGGCCCCCGGGGGCTCGTTCATCTGACCGTAAACGAGGGCGGCTTTGGATTCTTTGCCTTCCAGGTCGATAACGCCGGATTCGATCATTTCGTGGTACAGATCGTTGCCTTCACGGGTACGTTCGCCAACACCGGCGAACACGGAATAACCGCCGTGGCCCTTTGCGATGTTGTTGATGAGTTCCATGATCAACACGGTCTTGCCCACGCCGGCGCCGCCGAACAGGCCGATCTTGCCGCCCTTGGCATACGGCGCGATCAGATCGACGACCTTAATGCCAGTGGACAAGATTTCGGTTTCGGTGGACTGATCTTCGAACTTCGGCGCATCGGCATGGATCGGCGCGGTGGTTTTGGTATTGATCGGACCACGCTCGTCAATCGGCTCGCCAATCACGTTGAGGATGCGACCCAGCGTTTCGGGACCAACCGGCACCGAGATGGGATGGCCGGTCGCGGTGACTTCCTGGCCGCGCTGCAGACCTTCGGTGGAGTCCATGGCGATGGTACGCACCACGTTTTCACCTAAGTGCTGAGCGACTTCCAGAACGAGGCGCTTGCCATCGTTCTTCAATTCCAGGGAAGTCAGAATGTTGGGCAACTCGCCCGCTGGGAACCGCACGTCGATAACGGCGCCCATAATCTGCGTGATGTGTCCGATAGTATTCTTCGCCATCGCCGGAGCTCCTTAAGGGTATTCAGCGTTTTCTCTACAGCGCTTCCGCGCCGGAGATGATTTCAATCAGTTCACTGGTAATAGCCGCCTGACGCGTACGGTTGTATTTCAACGTCAGCCTTTCGATCATATCACCAGCATTGCGGGATGCGCTGTCCATAGCCGTCATACGCGCGCCATTTTCCGAAGCCGAGCTTTCCAGCATGGCTTGGAAGATTTGCACGCCTAAATTCTTGGGCAGCAGCACTTCGAGGATTTCACCCTCTTCAGGTTCGAATTCATAAGAAGCTTTCGCCCCTTGATCCTTCGCAGTTATTTCTTCGTCTTTGGCGTTACCCGCACTGAACGGGATCAGCTGCTGACGCGTGACGATCTGCGTCATGGCCGATTGGAATTTGTTGAAGACGATCGAGCAAACGTCGAATTGGCCCGCTTCAAACAATGCCGTAATTTTGTGAGCGACACCGACGGCCTCGGCAAACTGAACGCCTTTTTTGCCGCCAATGCCGATAATCGTTTCAATGATGTCGCCACGAAAATCCGCTTTCAGGACGTCCGCGCCCTTGCGACCGACACACAGCAGTTTGACGGTTTTTCCCTCAGCCTTGAGCCCACGCACGACGGCGCGGGTCTCGCGAATGATGGAGCCGTTGAAACCGCCGCACAGCCCGCGGTCGGAGGTGAACACCACCACCAGATGATTCTGGTTGGCGCCGTTCCCGGCCAAAAGCTTCGGTCCGCCTTCAACGTTGGCAAACGAACCCGCCAACGAACGCAGCATCCGCTCCATACGGGCAGAATACGCACGTGCAGATTCGGCGGCATCCTGGGCGCGACGGAGCTTGGCCGCCGCGACCATTTTCATGGCCGATGTGATCTTTCGCGTCGATTTGACGCTATTGATCCGGTTCTTTAGGTCCTTGAGGTTAGGCATGAGACGTTGTCCCGCTCCGCTCCTTGAGGTCTAGCTTCACGCAAAAGACTTCGTGAAGCCATCAATCAACTTCGCCAACTTGTCTTCGGTATCCTTAGACAAGGCTTTTTCGGTACGAATGGCCGACAGGATATCTGCGCCCTTGGACCGCAACTCGCCGAGCAACGCGTGCTCATAGCGGGTGACATCCTTCACGCCAATTTTATCCAAGTAGCCCTTCACGCCGGAATAAAGCACCGCAACCTGCTCTTCAATGGTGAGCGGGCTGTACTGCGGCTGCTTGAGCAGCTCAGTCAGGCGCGCGCCACGAGCCAGCAGTTTTTGCGTCGCCGGGTCCAGATCGGACGCGAACTGCGCAAACGCCGCCATTTCACGGTATTGGGCCAATTCCAACTTAATCGAACCGGCAACCTGCTTCATGGCTTTAATCTGGGCTGCGGAACCCACGCGGGAAACCGACAGACCGACGTTCACGGCCGGGCGGATGCCTTTGTAGAACAGTTCCGATTCCAAGAAAATCTGGCCGTCGGTAATGGAAATCACGTTCGTCGGGATATATGCCGACACGTCACCGGCCTGGGTTTCGATAACCGGCAAAGCGGTCAGCGAACCGTTACCAGCGGCGTCGCCCAACTTACAGGCGCGCTCCAACAGACGGGAGTGCAGGTAGAACACGTCGCCGGGATATGCTTCGCGGCCCGGTGGGCGGCGCAGCAACAGCGACATCTGACGATACGCAACGGCCTGTTTGGTCAGATCGTCATAGAAAATGACCGCATGCTGGCCATTGTCGCGGAAGAACTCACCAATGGTGGCGCCGGTGTAGGGCGCCAAGAACTGCATCGGAGCCGGGTCGGAAGCCGTAGCGGCGACAACGACGGAATATTCCAGCGCGCCGTTGTCTTCCAGGGTTTTCACCAACTGGGCGACGGTGGAACGTTTCTGGCCAATCGCGACGTACACGCAAAACAGCTTGCCGCTGTCCTCTTTGGCGGCGTCGTTGGTGACCTTCTGATTGATGATGGTGTCCAAGATCACGGCGGTCTTGCCGGTCTGACGGTCGCCGATGATCAATTCACGCTGGCCACGGCCAATGGGGATCAGGCTGTCGACGGCCTTCAAGCCGGTCTGCATCGGTTCGTGAACCGATTTACGCGGGATAATGCCCGGTGCCTTGACTTCCACGCGCGAACGCTTGGCGTCTTTAATCGGACCCTTGCCATCGATGGGATTGCCGAGACCGTCAACAACGCGACCCAGAAGGCCACGACCCGTAGGTACGTCCACGATCGAGCCGGTGCGCTTGACGGTGTCGCCTTCGCTGATACCCCGGTCGTCGCCGAAAATAACGATACCGACGTTGTCCTCTTCGAGGTTCAGGGCCATGCCCTTAACACCGCCAGGGAACTCGACCATTTCACCGGATTGGACGTTGTCCAAGCCATAGACGCGGGCGATACCGTCACCGACGGAAAGAACCTGACCGACCTCGGCGACTTCCGCCTCGGTTCCGAAGTTAGCGATTTGATCTTTTAAAATTGCGGAAATTTCCGCGGCACGGATATCCATTATCCAATCCCCTTCATGGAGAGGTGTAGCTGCTGCAACTTGGTTTTAAGTGACGAATCGACCATACGCGAGCCGACTTTGACGATCATCCCGCCCAGCAGGGTCTCGTCAACGAGCGGTTCGATGGAAACTTTCGTCCCCACGGCCTTTTTCAAAACATCGGAAACGGCGCTGATCTGAGCGCTGCTCAGTTCCTTGGCCGAAATCACCTGCGCCGTGGCTTCACCGCGGCTGCGCGAAAGTACTTCGAGAAACGCCTTAATCATGCCTTCCAACGCGAACAAGCGACGGTTCTGGGCGACGGTGCCGACAAAGTTGCCGGTGAGTTCGTCCATACCAGCCTTGGCGCAAAGCGCGCCCATGGCTTTTACCTGATCGCCGCGGGAAAGTACCGGTGATGCGATCACTCGGCGCAATTCGGCGCTCTCTTGAATCATCTGCCTCATGGTCTTGAGGTCTTCGGCGACTTTATCCAGCTTATTCGCAGACTCCGCCAGTCCATACAAAGCGATGGCATAGCGGCCCGTGAGGCCGGTCGCACCTTTGGTCTCGGATGACACCTGGGAAAACCCCTGCCTGAGTTAGTGTTGTGAAGCCCCGTTTTAGCCCAAATCCTGGACCTCGTGGAACCCCTCTCAGAGCGTCCACTCGCCGACGCAATTTCTTGACGCCGTTTAAGTGAAACGCGCGGTTTTCTAACACACGGGTATGGGGGTTGCAAGACTGCTCTTTGGATATTTTTTTCCCCACTATTCCAGGGGGTTGGGTATTCAATGCCACATCGCCCTATATGCATTTTTCAATATATTAGGCCGCGCGCAAAAATAATATTAGTCAATTAGAATATAACACCCCTCATCCACCCCTTTACAAAAAGCTCTGCGGGTCCACATCCACTTGGATTCGCACGCCCTTTTCCTTCTGCGTGCGTTCCAGCCATTCGCGCACGATGGCCTGAGGGGGCAGTCCTGGCTTCACTTTCATCAAAAATCGCCGCCGATGCCGACCGCGCAACAAGGCCAGCGGAGCCGGAGCCGGACCCAAAACGCGCACCCCTTCATACCGCGGTGAACTGCGCACCAGTGCGCTCGCCTGGGCATCGACCGCGCTTTCAATCTTGCCCGAAACAATCAGCGCCACCAGCCGCCCAAACGGCGGCATGGCCAGTTCTTGACGCGCGCGGATTTCTTCGGCCACGAAGGTATCGCGCACACCCGACGCCATCGCCTGCATGACCGGGTGATCGGGCAGATAGGTCTGCACCAAGACGCGCCCCGGTTTATCGCCGCGTCCGGCGCGCCCGGCCACCTGATATAAAAGCTGGTAGGTCCGCTCGGCGGCGCGCAGATCGCCGCCCGCGAGGCCTAAATCCCCGTCCACCACGCCCACTAAGGTAAGCAGCGGGAAGTGGTAACCTTTGGCCACGATTTGCGTGCCGATGATCAAATCAACTTCATGGCGTTCGATTCGCCCGATCAAATCCGCCGCCGCCCGGGGACCGGAAAGGGTATCGGAACTGGCGAGGGCAAAACGCACCTCGGGGAAAATACCCATCACTTCTTCGGCCAACCGCTCCACACCCGGCCCGCAGGCATGAAAACTGTACTCGGCGTTACAGTTCGGACATTTATCCGGCAGGGGAATATTGTGGCCGCAATGGTGACACTGCAGCCGCCCGCGCACCCGATGTTCCACCAGCCACGCAGAACAATTGGGACACGCCAAACGATGCCCGCAGGTCCGGCATAAGGTCAGCGGCGCATAACCCCGGCGGTTCAAAAACAGCATCGCCTGCTCGCCCGCCGCAAAAGTATCGCGCAACGCCTGTTCCAGCGTGCCCGACAGCCAGCGTGTAGCGGGCAACTTTTCCAGGCGCATGTCGATCAGATCCAGCTCCGGCAGCACCGCGCCGCCATGCCGTTCGGGCAGATGCAACAATTGATACTTGCCCGCCTCGACATTCACGACGCTTTCCAGCGACGGCGTGGCGCTCACCAGACAGATGGGGAAGTTACCCAGATGCGCACGCACCACCGCCATGTCACGGGCGCTATAAATGACGCCTTCTTCTTGTTTGAAGGCCGGATCGTGTTCTTCATCGACCACAATCAGGCCCAAATCGTGAAACGGCAAAAACAGCGCCGAACGCGCGCCGACCACCACCCGCGCACGGCCATCCGCCACCGCGCGCCAAGTTTCCCGACGTTCGCGCTGGCCCAAGTCCGAATGCCATTCAGCGGGTTTGACGCCAAAACGCTTTTCAAACCTTGCCAGCCATTGCGAACCAAGCGCGATTTCCGGCAACAACACCAAGACCTGCTTGCCTTCGCGCAACGCTTCCGCCACAGCTTCAAAATAAACTTCGGTCTTGCCCGAACCCGGCACCCCATCCAGCAGCAAGCCCACAAAGGCCCCGGCCTGCACCCGCGCCACCAGATCGTGCGCGGCCCGGGCCTGAGCATCCGACAACACCGGCCCAGCGCTGGCCACATCGGGGGCTGCCCAGGTGCGTTCACGGACCTGCGAGGCTTCAACCAATGCCCCCGCTTTATAAAGACCCGTCACCACGGCGGGAGAACACCCCGCCGCCAGGGCGATTTCCGACGCGGTCATCGGCGGGCTGCCCCGCAACACATCGAGCACCCGTTCGCGGGTTTTGGTCATCTTCACATTCGCATGGTGATCCGCATCAAGATCGGCGATCTGAAACACCTTTACGCCCCGGGGGTCTTCTAGGGCGTCTTCCACGCTCATGGCCATTTTCAACACTTGGCCCTGGGTGCTCAACGTATAGGCCGCCAGCCAATCGATAAACTTGCGCGTCACTTCGGCCATGGGTGGTGCGGGCAACTTGGCCGACACGCTTTTCAGCTTGGCTTCGGCGACATCGCCTGCGCCCGCGCCCCACACCACGCCCACCAGCTTGCGCGGCCCGAACGGTACGCGCACAAAGTCACCCGCGTGCAGGGATTGCCCCTGGCCGACAAGGTAGTCGTAGACTTTACCCAACGGCACCGGCAACAGCACACCGACCCGCGACCCGCCTGTGAAGGCCGGATCAAGAGTATTTTGCAGGGAATCGCTATTCATCATATCCCCACTGTACGGAAGGAAAGCCTTAACGAAAATAGGCCATCATGACAAAACCGATTCGCACCGATCCGCCAGGCGAGGAATACCCATGAGTTACAATAGCCGCCCAGATGCCGAAACAGCCGCGCTCGACGACCACGATGTCGGCCAATACTTGCTCGACAATCCCGGTTTCTTTTCGCGCAATCCCGAAGTGCTGGTAAAAATGAAAACGCCGGGCGAGGAACGCACCGATGGTGTGGTCGATTTCCAGGCCGTCATGGTGGACCGTCTGCGCGACGAAATTCAAAACCTCGCCGCCTGCACCCAAGACGTCATCGCCACCAGCCGCGTCAACATGACCTACCTCACCCGCACCCACGCTTCGGTGTTGGCGCTGCTGTCGGCCCAAGACGCCGCCCACATGGCGCGCATCATCACCGACGATTTACCGCTGCTGCTCGATGTGGAATATGTAGCGTTCGGATTTGAACAAAACATCAAAGCCGAGGCGGCGCTGCGCCTGCCCGGCGTGCGCATGTTCCCATTCGGCTATATCGATGCCCAAGTGGGCGAAGGCGGCGACGTTTATTTGGTCCGCGATATGTTGGACGATGGCACCATCTTCGCCGACGACTGCGCCGCCGTGCGCTCCGCCGCCATCGCCCGCCTGCGTCCCAGCATTCACACCGCCCAAGGCTTGCTGGTTTTAGGTTCTTCCACCTCGGGCACGTTCCATCCGGGGCAGGGAACGGATTTGCTGAACTTCCTCGCCCGAGTGACGGAAAAGCTGTTTGTGCGATGGTTCAGCCCGGTAAGCTAAGCCCCCAGTCCCCAAAACAAGATCCGTTCGAGCAAGGTCCGCTCGGCGCCGTCAAGGCCGAGCCTGCTTTAAAACGCGCCCTTTATGGGTGGCTGGAATGGCTGGCTTTCGAAAAACGCGCTTCGCCGCACACGCTCGACGGATACGCCCGCGATGTGGCGGGCTTTTTGAACTTCCTCAGCGAGCACTTCGGTTTCATGCCGGGCCTCAAGGAACTGAAGGGCCTGGGCGCGGTGGATTTTCGCGCTTGGTTGGCGCGTCAAAGCAACGCGGGCAACAGCCGCACCACCATCGCGCGGCATGCCTCCACACTGCGCACCCTTTTTAAATACCTGGAACGCGAAGGCATCGCCTCCAACGCCGCCATCCATGCGCTGCGCACGCCCAAGGTGCCTAAATCCTTGCCCAAAGCGCTGACCGTCGAAGACGCCATCGAAGCGGTGGAGCTTGCCGACGAATTGGCCGACGAACCGTGGATCGGTAAACGCGACCGCGCTTTGTTAAAGCTGCTCTATGGTTCGGGCCTGCGTCTATCAGAAGCGTTGAACCTAAACGTTCGCGACTTGCCGCAAGGCGATACGCTGGTGATTACCGGCAAAGGATCCAAGCAGCGCGTGGTGCCGATCCTCGACGTCGTCAAGCGCGACATCGAAACCTATATCAAGGCCAGCCCGTACCCGATGACACCGCAAAGCCCGTTATTTTTGGGCGCGCGCGGCGGACGGCTCAACCCCGGCATCGCCCAGGCCATGGTACGCCGGGTGCGCGCCATGCTGAACCTGCCCGATACCGTCACCCCGCATGCGCTCCGCCACAGCTTCGCCACCCACCTGCTGGCAGGCGGCGGCGATCTACGCACCATTCAAGAATTGTTGGGCCACGCCTCGCTCAGCACCACCCAGCGTTATACCGACGTGGACTCGGCGCGCCTTTTGGCCATACACAGCCTCGCCCACCCCCGCGCCAAACGTCAAAAATAACACCAATCGGGCGCGGCCCATGCGTCCTTTTCCCTGTCGGTTCACCTAACCCACGGAAAAACCACGCATATAATGTGTCCGCATAGTACTACCACAACCTTACGTTTTTCTAATATTAAGGTCTCCTCATTTACAGGGGAGGATTAAATCCAATGTTTCGTCACTTTAAATTAATCGCCGCCGTGTTTGTTGCCCTGCTGGCGCTGCAGACACCCGCCATGGCCCAAGGCAAAATGAAACCCTTCGTCTTGGCATCCAAGGCAACCGGCGCCCTTGAAGCCGCCGTGGCCGATACCAACGCCAAACTTACCGCTGCCGGGTTTGAAGTGGTCGGCACGTATTCACCCTATTCCACCGCCACCATCCTCATCGTCACCAACGATGCCCTAAAGACCGCCGCCGCGCAGAGCGCATTCGGCGCTTACGGCATCGCACAACGTGTGTCGGTGACCGAACTCAACGGTGAAATCCAAGTGGCTTACACCAACCCAACCTACATGGCGTCCGCCTACCGCATGGCCAGCGACTTGGCCGACGTTAAGTCCAGCCTCGGCGCCGCACTGGGCGATCAAGGCGAATATGGCCCGGCAAACGGCCTCACCGATCAGGAACTGCGCAACTATCACTACGCGTTCTTGATGGAATACTTCGACGACCCGTCCAAGCTGGCGACCTATGACAGCTACGCCGATGCCGTCGCCGGCGTCGAAGCGGCCATCGCCAACAACGCTTCGGGCGTGACCAAGGTCGCGCGCATCGATGTGCCGGGCAAGGAAGAAACCTATTTTGCTGTCGGTCTCGCGGGTGACTTGAACAACAACAACGAAAAGTTCCGCGATGATGCATTCATTATGAGTGAGATCGATTTCAAAGACATGCGCTCCACCGCGCACCTACCCTATGAAATCATTGTTTCCGGCGGAAAAGTATATGCGCTCTACGCGCGGTTCCGCATCGCCATCAACTTCCCCGACCTGTCGATGATGGGCGACAACAGCTTCATGAACATCATGGCCTCGCCGGAACAAATCCGCAAAGCCCTGACGCTCGCCGCTGGCGGTGAATTCAAAGACAACAAATAAACCTTAGAGGTCCAACACCTGAGGGCCAAACACCTGAGGGGGTGCAAAACCGCCCGGCGCTTCGGCGTCGGGCGGTTTTTTTGCCTTAAACGTGAATGGCGCGGCCCAATACCGCCAGCGCCGCTTCCTTGACCGCTTCCGCGGTGCCGGGATGAGCATGAGAGGTGCGCGCGATGTCTTCGCTGGATCCGCCGAATTCCATCGCCAACACAATTTCTTGAATCAGCTCCCCCGCGCCCGGACCGATGATGTGCGCGCCCAACACCCGGTCCGTTTTAGCGTCGGCGAGAATTTTCACGAACCCTTCGGTATCGCCCACCGCCTTGGCGCGCGCGTTGGCCATGAACGGAAACTTACCGATATTATAGGCCACGCCCGCTTCTTTCAGCGCTTCTTCGGTCTTGCCCAACGCGGCAATTTCCGGGTGGGTATAAACCACGCCCGGAATGACGCCGTAGTTCACGTGACCGGCTTGGCCCGCGATCAGTTCTGCGCAGGCGATGCCTTCTTCTTCGGCCTTGTGCGCTAACATCGCCCCGCCGATGACATCGCCGATGGCGTAAATGCCGGGCACGTTGGTTTTATAATGCCCGTCGGTTTTCACAAATCCACGCGCGTCAAGTTCGACGCCCGCCTGTTCCAGACCTAAGCCTTGCGTGAACGGTCTGCGCCCGATGGCCACCAGCACGACGGCGGCGGTAAGCGTTTCCGCCGCACCCCCTGCCGCAGGCTCCACGCTCAACGTGACGCCGCCCTTGGCGGCCTTGGCGCCCGTAACCTTCGTTCCCAGTTTAAAATTGAGCCCTTGTTTTTTGAACGTGCGGGTCGCCTGTTTGACCACCTCGCCATCCATGCCGGGCAGAATGGCGGGCAGGTATTCGATCACCGTCACTTCCGCGCCCAAGCGCCGCCACACCGAACCCAACTCCAGCCCGATCACGCCGCCACCGATAACCACCAAAGATTTTGGCGTCGAGGCCAGCGCCAATGCGCCGGTGGAAGTGACGATCTGTTTTTCATCCACTTCGACTCCCGGCAGTGGCGCAGGCTCGGAGCCGGTGGCGATGATGATATGCTTGGCGGTATAGCTATCGTTGCCAACCCGCACGGTGCCAGCTTTGACGATCTGCCCCAAACCGACGATGCGGGTGATTTTGTTTTTCTTAAATAAAAAATCGATGCCTTTGGTTAAGTCGCCGACGATGGCATCCTTGCGCCCCAACATCGCACCGAGATCCAGCTTAGGCGCTGCTACCTTGACGCCGTGCGCTTCCAAGCCGTGGCCCGCCTGCTCAAACAGATGCGACGATTGCAGCAGCGCCTTGGACGGAATACAGCCTACATTCAGGCACGTGCCGCCCAGCGTATTGCGGCTTTCCACACACGCGGTCTTCAAACCCAATTGCGCGGCACGGATGGCGGCGACGTATCCGCCCGGCCCGCCGCCGATGATCAAAACGTCGAAAGCTGTGTCGGTCATGAGGAGGTCCTTATCAACTGAGACTTCAAGCGTCGATCATGATGCGTTCAGGGTCTTCAATGCATTCCTTGACGCGCACCAGGAAGGTAACCGCCTCGCGCCCATCGACGACGCGGTGATCGTAACTGAGCGCCAGATACATCATCGGCCTCGCTGCGATGGAGCCGTCCGGCATTACCATGGCGCGCTGCTGGATTTTGTGCATACCCAAAATGCCCGATTGCGGCGTATTCAAAATGGGCGTGGACAACAGCGAACCAAACACGCCGCCGTTGGTGATGGTGAAGGTGCCGCCGGTCATTTCATCCACTGTGAGACGGCCTTCGCGCGCGCGCTTGCCAAAATCGTTGATCGCCTTTTCGACCCCGGCAAACGTCAGCGCATCCACGTCGCGCACGATCGGAACCACCAAACCCTGTTCGGTGCCCACCGCAATGCCGATGTCGTAGTGATTTTTGTAGATGATATCGTCGCCGCTGATTTCGGCATTGATGGCGGGGATTTCACGCAACGCCGTGACGCAGGCCTTGGCGAAGATGGACATGAAACCCAGCTTCACGCCGTGTTTTTTCTCGAACCCATCTTTATAACGCGCGCGCATGGCCATCACGTTGGTCATGTCGACTTCGTTAAAGGTGGTGAGCATGGCGGCGGTGTTTTGCGCCTCTTTAAGCCGCTCGGCGATGCGTTTGCGCAGCCGCGTCATCGGCACTTTTTCTTCACGCGGGCCGACGGGGCGAGGCGGATATTGCACGCCCTGCGGAGCCGGTGCGGCCTTTGCCGCCTGGGGAGCAACAGCGGGCTTAGACGCAGGCGCAGATTGTTCCTCAAGATGCGCCAACACGTCACCCTTCACCAACCGGCCATCCTTGCCCGTGCCTTCAATGGTGGCGGGATTGAGGCCGTGTTCGCTAACCAATTTTTGCACCGCAGGCGAAAGCGTCGTGTCTTTTGAAGAAGCCGCAACGGCTGCGGGTGCGGGTGCCGGTTTGGACGGAGGTGCAGAAGTCTTGGCCACGGCACCCTCTTCGATCAGACCCAGCAGTGCGCCGACCCCGACATCGGCCCCTTGCGCCACATTGATGGATGTCAGTACACCCGCCACCGGCGATGGCACCTCGACCGTAACCTTGTCGGTTTCAAGCTCGCACAGCGATTCATCCACTTGAACGCTATCGCCGGGGTTTTTGAACCACTTCGATACTGTCGCTTCGGTGACCGATTCACCTAATGCCGGTACTTTGATTTCGGTAGCCATATCGACCTCTCAAGCCCAAAAATTGAATCAGTAGTGCGGACGCTGGTTAGGTTGCACCAACTGTTTCAAATCGCCTTGCAATGCCTGGTCAACGAGCCAGGCCTGCTGTTGATTGTGTTTTGCCAGCGAACCCGTGGCCGGGCTGGCCGCGCCGCGCCGTCCAACATACGTCAGGTGCGTGCATTCATGATTCAAGTCGCGCAAAATGGTCCCAATCCGCTGGGAAACGAATAACCACGCCCCCATGTTTGCCGGTTCTTCCTGGCACCACACGACTTCGGCATGGGGATAGCGGCCCAACTGCTGCATCAGACCTTTCCACGGGAAGGGATAAAGCTGTTCTAAGCGCACGATGGCGACGTCATCGATGTTGCGCGTGCGCCGCGCCTCCAGCAGATCGTAATAGACCTTGCCCGAACAAAGAATGACGCGCTTGACCTTTTTGTCCAAAACCAATTGATCGTGTTCCGGCAACACCCGGCGGAAACGCGTATCCGGCCCCATTTCGCCCAAATTGGAAAATACCAGTTTGTGGCGCAGCAATGACTTTGGCGACATGACGATCAAAGGTTTGCGGTAATTGCGGCACAACTGGCGGCGCAGAACATGAAAGTATTGCGCCGGCGTGGTGCAGTTCACCACCTGGATGTTGTCTTCCGCGCACAATTGTAAATAACGCTCGGGCCGCGCGGAACTGTGTTCCGGCCCCTGGCCCTCGTAACCGTGCGGCAACAGCATCACCAGCCCCGACATGCGCAACCATTTGGTTTCGCCGCTGGAAACGAACTGATCGATGATCACCTGCGCGCCGTTGGCAAAATCGCCAAATTGCGCCTCCCACAACACGAGGCTGTGCGGATCGGAAAGCGAATATCCGTATTCAAAGCCCAGCACCCCAGCTTCCGATAACGGGCTGTCGATGACTTCAAAATAGGCCTGACTATCGGGGCGAATATGATTGAGCGGGATGTAGCGTTCTTCGTTATCTTGATCCACCAAGACGGAGTGGCGATGAGAGAACGTGCCGCGCCCGGAATCTTGACCCGACAGACGCACGCCATGACCCTGCGCCAGCAGGGTGCCAAACGCCAGCGCCTCCGCCGTCGCCCAATCGATGTGTGCTTGGGTTTCGATCATTTCACGCTTGGCTTGAAGCTGGCGGATAATCTTTGCATTGGTATTAAAATTCTTTGGCGGCTCGGAGATGGCTAAACCGACTTCCTTGAGCAACGCCATATCGACGGAAGTGTCTTCTTCGCGCAGTTCTTCCGCGCCTTCAAGATAGAACAGGCCCTTCCACTTGCCTTCCAGCCAATCGGCCTTATTGGGCCGGTAGCTTTCCGCCGCTTCGCGTTCCTTGTCGAGATGACGCTGGAAATCGGCGACCATCTTGTCGGCGTCGGCTTCGCTGATCACCCCTTCGCTAATCAACTTCTTCGCATAGATTTCGCGCGTCGTGGCATGAGCGGCGATGGCTTTATACATGATAGGGTTGGTGAACATGGGCTCGTCGGCTTCGTTGTGCCCATGACGGCGGTAACAAAACATGTCGATCACCACGTCGCGCCTGAACTCCTGACGAAATTCGGTAGCAATCCGCGCAACGTGAACCACCGCCTCGGGATCGTCGGCGTTGACGTGAAAGATCGGCGCCTGGATCATCTTCGCCACATCGGACGGATACGGGCTCGAGCGCGAAAACGACGGATGCGTGGTGAAGCCGATCTGATTGTTGACGATGATATGGATGGTGCCCCCGGTCTGATAGCCCTTGAGCTGTGACATATCCAACGTTTCCGGCACCAAGCCCTGCCCTGCGAACGCGGCGTCGCCGTGCAGCAAGATGCCCATCACATGTTCCCGGTTTTTATCCTTCATCTGGTTTTGCTTGGCGCGCACCTTGCCCAGCACCACCGGATTCACCGCTTCCAGATGTGATGGGTTGGCCGCCAACGACAAGTGAATGGCGTCGCCATCAAACACCCGGTCGGCGCTGGTCCCTAAGTGATACTTTACGTCACCCGACACTTCCAATTCCGACGGCACCACACTGCGCCCCATAAATTCGGCAAAGATCGCCATGTAGGGTTTACGCATCACCGAGGCCAGCACATTCAAGCGTCCACGATGCGACATGCCCAGTGAGATATATTTCACGCCCAACTGACCGCCGCGTTTGATGATTTGCTCCAGCGCCGGAACCACGCTTTCGCCGCCGTCCAAACCGAACCGCTTGGTGCCCTTGAACTTCACGTCCAAGTATTTTTCAAAGCCCTCGGATTCCACCAAGCGTTCCAAGATCGCGCGTTTGCCCTTCAACGTGAAATCGGTTTGGTTGCGAATACCTTCGATGCGTCGCTGAATCCAGGCCTTCTGCTCAGGCTGACCGATGTGCATAAACTCCACGCCGATCGAACCACAGTAGGTCTCTTTCAAGATGCGCAGGATTTCGCGCAACGTCGCCGTTTCCAGCCCCAGCACATGATCGATAAAAATGGGCCGATCCACATCGGCGTCGGTAAAGCCGTAGGTCTGCGGATCAAGTTCGGGATGGAAATTGCCGCCTTCAAGCCCCAAAGGATCGAAGTTCGCGATCATATGCCCGCGAATGCGGTACGCGCGGATCAGCATCAAGGCGCGGACGGTATCTTTGGTGGCGGCGCGGATAATATCGGCGCTAGGCGGCAGGCTTGCTGTGGGTTGGCCGTAAGCCGCTTGCGGCACGGTCGCCTCACCCGTCCGCACGGCTTCGGCTTGCAACCCGCCGTTGGAGGATTTTCCGATGATGCCTGCATCTTTGGGTGCCCACGTGGCGCCGCGCAGTTCGTCGAGAATTTCGCGCTCGGTCCCGCCCAGCGCAGCAAAATAGTCACCCCACGAAGAATCAACCGTCGCCGGATTTTCCACGTAGCGGGCGTACAACTCCGCCACGTACAACGCGTTCGCACCGCTTAAAAAAGTATCCGCTGATCCTGCCATTTGCCTCTCCGGGCGAAACCTGACTGTTTAACCCTTCAGAACGTTGAACAACGTGATGCCTAAACTTGCGGGAGAATCCGCAACATGGATGCCAGCACTTTTCATGGCTTCGATCTTATCGCCCGCCGTGCCTTTACCACCGGAAATAATCGCGCCCGCGTGGCCCATGCGCCGACCCGGCGGCGCCGTCACCCCGGCGATAAACCCGACTACCGGCTTTTTGATCTTGGAACGTTTCAGAAACTCGGCCGCTTCTTCTTCGGCGGTGCCGCCGATCTCGCCGATCATGATGATGCTTTGTGTTTCATCGTCGCCCAAGAATGCATCCAGGCAATCGATAAAATTGGTGCCGTTGACTGGATCGCCGCCAATACCGATGCACGTCGACTGACCCAGACCTGCGTTGGTAGTCTGCGCCACCGCTTCATAAGTCAGCGTACCCGACCGCGACACGATGCCGACGCTGCCGCGCGCGTGAATGTGTCCGGGCATAATACCGATCTTGCATTCTCCCGGTGTAATGATGCCCGGGCAGTTGGGGCCGATCAGACGCGTCGCCGAACCCTTCAGCGCACGTTTCACCCGCACCATGTCGAGCACCGGAATGCCTTCGGTGATGCATACCGTCAGCCCGATTTCGGCGTCGATGGCTTCCAAGATGGCGTCGGCGGCAAACGGCGGCGGCACATAAATCACCGTCGCAGTGGCGCCGGTGGCGCCAACCGCTTGAGCGACCGTGTCAAACACCGGCAGATCCAAATGCTTGGCCCCGCCCTTGCCCGGCGTCACGCCGCCGACCATTTTGGTGCCGTAAGCGATGGCTTGTTCGCTATGAAAAGTACCTTGCGCCCCGGTGAACCCTTGGCAAATAACTTTGGTGGCTGAATTGACAAGAACGGACATCACTGGGCCTCCTTCACGGCGCGCACAACCTTTTGGGCCGCGTCGCCCAGATCGTCGGCGGACACGATGGGCAGCCCAGATTCCGCCAGAATTTTCTTGCCCAGATCCACGTTGGTTCCTTCGAGGCGCACCACCAGCGGCACGTTAAGGCTGACCTCGCGCGCGGCGGCAACTACACCGTCGGCGATCACGTCGCACCGCATAATGCCGCCGAAAATGTTGACCAAAATGCCCTCCACATTGGCGTCCGACAAAATCAGTTTGAACGCCGTGGTAACCCGTTCCTTGGTCGCGCCGCCACCAACGTCGAGGAAATTTGCCGGTGCGCCACCATAAAGCTTGATGATGTCCATGGTCGCCATCGCCAAACCGGCGCCGTTCACCATGCAGCCGATGTTGCCGTCGAGCTTGATGTAATTAAGATCGTGCTTGGCGGCCTCCAATTCGGCGGGGTCTTCTTCGTCTTCGTCGCGCAGCTCCGATACTTCTTTCTGACGAAACAGCGCGTTGTCATCGAAGTTCATCTTGGCATCCAACGCCATCACCTCGCCTGCACCGGTAACCACCAGCGGATTGATTTCAATCAGCGACGCATCGAGCGCATTGAACGCATTGTACATGGCAAGCATCAGCTTCACCGCCGAGCCCACCTGCTTGCCTTCGAGGCCTAAGCCAAACGCCAACTGACGGGCGTGAAATGGCTGCATACCGGTAACGGGGTCGATGGAAACTTTGAGGATTTTTTCCGGCGTTTTCGCCGCCACTTCCTCAATGTCCATACCGCCTTCGGTCGAGGCCATGGCGGTAATGCGCGACGTGGCGCGATCAATGAGGAAGCTTAAATAGAGTTCGCGCGCAATGTCGCAACCCTGCTCGACGTAAACCCGTTTAACTTCCCGGCCTTGTGGCCCAGTTTGATGCGTGACCAATTGCATGCCCAGCATCTGGTTGGCCGTGTCGCGTACATCTTCGACGGATTTCACGACCTTCACGCCGCCGCCCTTGCCACGACCGCCCGCATGGATCTGCGCCTTCACCACCCATACCGGGCCGCCGAGATACTTTGCCACGGCCTCAGCTTCCGGGGCGGTGTAGGCGACCTTGCCGTTCGGCACCGCAACGCCGAACTTTGCCAGCAATTGCTTGGCCTGGTACTCATGAATATTCATCGAGCGTTCCTTTTTGGCCTTCCCATATGCACCGAAACGTCAGCCTTTCGCCACCGCAGCCTTCTTCGCCGGAGCCTTTTTCACGGCCGCCTTTTTGGCCGGAGCCTTTTTCACGGCCGCCTTTTTGGCCGGAGCCTTACGCTTGGCTGCTGCAGCTTTCGTCGCGGCTTTCTTTTCCATACGCGTAATCGTCGCCATCAGGCCCTTGACCGCCTTAACGGAATTATTGAACAGCGCCTTTTCGGCGCTATCCAATTTAATTTCCACCACGCGCTCCACACCCTTGGCGCCGATCACCACCGGCACGCCGACGAATATATCCTTCACGCCATATTCACCCTTCAGGTGCGCGGCGCACGGCAATACGCGTTTTTTATCTTTCAAAAAGGATTCCGCCATCAAAATAGCGGCGGACGCCGGGGCATAATACGCCGAACCGGTCTTCAACAGCCCCACAATTTCGGCCCCGCCATCGCGGGTGCGCTGTACGATCTGATCAATCTTGGCTTGGGTGGTCCACTTCATCTTAATCAAGTCGGGCAGCGGAATGCCGGCCACCGTGGAATAACGCACCAGCGGCACCATGCTGTCGCCATGCCCGCCCAGCACAAACGCGGTGACGTCTTCGACCGAAACGTTAAATTCTTCGGCCAGAAAATAACGAAAGCGCGCGCTATCGAGTACACCCGCCATGCCCACCACCATGTGCGGCGGCAGGCCGGAAGCTTCGCGCAGCGCCCACACCATGGCATCAAGCGGGTTGGTGACGCAGATCACGAATGCCTTAGGCGCGAATTTTTTGATGCCCTCGCCGACCTGTTTCATGACGGAAACGTTGATGCCCAGCAAATCGTCGCGGCTCATGCCCGGTTTGCGCGCGATGCCTGCGGTAACGATGATGACGTCGGCACCCTTGATGGCGCTGTAGTTCTTCGTTCCCGTCAGCTTCGCGTCGTAACCTTCGATCGCGGACGATTGCGCCTGATCGAGCGCCTTGCCCTTGGGCACGCCGTCCATGATGTCGAACATCACCACATCGCCCAATTCCTTGAGCCCCGCGAGATGCGCCAGCGTGCCGCCGATGTTGCCCGCGCCGATCAGTGCAATTTTGTTACGCGCCATGATGTTTCATCCTTCGCCTTTCGCCAGCGGCTTATGCTGCGCCGCACAATATTCATTCTTTGTGGTAACGCGATTTTACCATCGAGGCAAGGTCAATCACCCCAAAAATGCGGTTGCTCGACGTACAATCGTCAACCTTCGCGTTTTGCATGCTTCAACTCCATGTAAGATGACGATTGCATCTCGACAAGGCGCGATGCCGTGCGCTCGAACTCAAACGCGCCGTCGCCTTGGACGTACAATTCCATCGGCTCCACATCTGCCGAACAAATCAGCTTTACATATCCTTCGTACAGGGCGTCGATCAACGTCACAAAACGCCTCGCCATATCCATGTTATCCGGCGTCATCTTAGGGATGCCGGGAATGATCAAGGTATGAAAGCGCCGGGCAATTTCCAGATAATCCGCGGGCCCCAAGGGGCGGCCGCAGATGTCCTTAAAACTCACCAGCGCAACGCCCTGCGCCGCTTTGGGGATAGCAACGTCGCGGCCCTGCACCGGGATCGACGCCGCATGGGTGCGCGCGCCGTGGGTCAGCCGGGTAAACGCCGCTTCGAGCTTGGCGCGCGCGACGGCATCATCGGGGGTAATATACATATCCAATGCGCGCATCTGTTCCAGGCGGTAATCGGTTTTACCTTCCAGCGCCAGAACGTCCATCTTCGTTTCGATCAAGTCGATAAACGGCAAGAACTGTTCGCGCTGCAGGCCATCTTTGTAGAGGTCGCGCGGCGGCCGGTTGGAGGTCGCGACCACCACCACCCCGCACTGAAACAGCGTCTCGAACAGCCGTCTTAAAATCATCGCATCGGTGATGTCGCGCACCTGAAATTCATCAAAACAAAACAGGGTCGCTTCGTTGGCGATTTGTTGGGCTACGGCCGGAATGGGATCGGATTCGCGCCCCTTGAACTTACGGTATTCATTCAGGCGCATATGCACCTGCTGCATGAAGGCATGGAAATGCACCCGGCGTTTGCGTTTGACCGGGGCGTCTTCAAAAAACATATCCATCAACATGGATTTTCCCCGCCCTACGCCGCCATAAAAATAGATGCCCTGGGGGGGATCGTCGCGCCTGCGCTCCAGACCGAAGCGTTCCTTCCAACTGACCATGCCCCGCTGAGCTTCATAGGATATGAGCGCCTTGTGCAAGCTTTGCAGCTTTTCCACCGCCAATGCCTGAGCCGGATCATGGCGCAGTTCGCCGGACGCAATGCGGCGACGGTATTCAACCAACGGGCCGGGCGCGGGTTCTGCAGGCAATTCTGACAATTGTGGCGTGTCCATCATAAGCCGCTCTTTCGACGCCCCTATCTTGACCCAGGCCTTTGATCGTGACCAGAGAAAATCGGTCTAAAACCAACCCGTTGCGTTAACGCTTGCTGCATTTTCATCATGCGGGCAAACTGAAGCTATGACCAGCGCCAACGCCATACTTGCATATGAACCCTTTATCCGCCTTTCGGCTTTTTTCGGCGTCTTCGCCATCATGACCGGATGGGAACTGGCGGCACCACGCCGGACGTTGACGGTCTCCAAACCGCTGCGGTGGTTTTCCAATTTAGGCCTAGTGGGGATCAACACCATCGTCGCCCGCTTGGTTCTGCCCTTAGGCCCGGTGGCGTTCGCAGGCTTATGCGCAAACAACGGTTGGGGCGTGCTGAACCTGCAAGATTGGCCGCTCTGGCTTGAAATTATCGCCGCCATCGTCTTTTTAGATTTTGCCATCTGGCTGCAACACGTGATGGTTCACGCCGTGCCGATCCTGTGGCGCTTGCATCGCCTGCACCATGCGGATTTGGATTATGACGTCACCACCGGGGCGCGCTTTCACCCCTTGGAAATCTTGCTCTCGCTCGCCATTAAATTTGCCGTTATTGCGCTGATCGGCGCCAGCCCAGTGGCGGTGCTGTTGTTTGAAATCATCTTAAACGCCATGGCCATGTTCAACCACGCCAACGTGCGCCTACCCTTAAACATCGACGCAGGCCTGCGCGTGCTGCTGGTAACGCCGGACTTTCACCGCGTGCATCATTCCGTGTTGCCCCATGAGACCAATTCCAATTTTGGGTTCAACCTGTCCCTTTGGGATCGACTGTTCGGTACTTATCAAGCGCAACCCGAAGGCGGGCACGAAGGCATGACCATCGGGCTGGACATGTTTCGCGACCCCGTCGAAGAACGCTTGGACAAGCTCATCACCCAACCGTTTCGCGCCCCTATCGGTACCGGAGGCTACGCCATCAACCGCCGCGATTGGCCAACGCACAGCGACAAACCATAATGTTGCGACCTGGGCGGGAAACTGCAGACCTCGTTTTCATCGTCGAACACGTCGGCCTGGACGTGGATTTCCATCATCCACAGGGCCGCAACCTCAAACTCGCCGACAGCGCCGTCGAAGCATTTGAGCAACACCGGGAAAACGCCGAAATTTTTGTGCAACATTCCAGCGGGTTGCGTTTTTCCTGCGACGAGATGCTCAGTTGGTTTTTACTACAGACCGGCACCACCTTAGGCGACCACTTGCCGCCCCATACCCTTGAAAACTCCGGCGGCCAAGTAATGCTTACGGTGCCGGTCCGTTTTGTGCCGGGCATGTTCTTTATGGCCACCGAAGCGGGCGAGACGGACCTTTCGGCGCTCAATTTATTGTGCAAAATAACGATTACGGCGCGAAACGGTTGACGCGGACGCCCCTGGCGGGGATAGTCCCCTGCCCATTTTGTTTCACGCTTCCCATTTTTGTTAAGGACGTTCCACCATGGCCGATGCCCGTATCGACACCCGCACTCCCGAAGAAATCGCCGCCGCGCAGAAAAGTTTGGTCAAGATTCTCGCCGTGGCCACCGGCATTCCGGTGATTTGGGTGACGCTGCTGGCGGTGAACGGCTTTATCAACAGCGCCGACGCCCCCGTCGATCACGAGCTTTTTTACTGGTACGTGGTGATCTGGGGCGGCTTAAGCCCGGTGGTGTGGCTGGTGTGCAATGGTTACACCTGGAACCAAATCAACCGCGGCAACATGGAAGCCGGGCGCTTTTTGCCGCTGATGCCCGCCCTATGGATCATCACTTGGTTCGCCAGCCAATTGGCGGGATGATCTAACGACCCCGCAGTGTCCATCAAGCGAACCACCTGAGAAACGCTGCGGCGGTGATCGCCGCCAAGCCCAGCCCCGCCAATACCCGCCAAACCCCGTCCTTTAAAAAGGGGTTGGTGGGCGGGCGGGCGCGCAGATACAACACCGCCAATGAAAAACCCGCAACGGCGCAGCCCACCTTCACCACCAGCGCCACAACGGCGATGGCATGAAGCTCAGGAAACCGGGCGTAAAAATAATAACTGACCGCCCCGAAGGCAGTACCGCTCGCCGCTTGCACCACCCAGACGGCAAGCACCGCCCAAGCTGCACGACGACGCACCGCTTCACCACCATCGGCGCGAAGCAACACGAAAAACGGCACCCCAACTAAGACCACCGCGCCCAGGTTATGGATCACCTGCACCAAGGCGTATGCTAAGTTTTGGATCAACACTCAGTAACCCGGCATTGACGGAGGGGGATTCCCCATTCCACCCGGTCGCATAGAGGCGGTTACATTAACGCAACGCTCAACACCGACAGGCGTGTGCGCCTTATTGACGACCTTAATACAAATGGCATGCGCACCGGGTCCAAGGCCTCGCAACGGGTAGCTGCCCGACAACTCGCGCAGGATGCCCACTTCCGCCTCATCCACATACACGTGGACATGATCACCGTTCGGACCGGGATCGACCTTATAATCGAGCATGTGCGGGCCTTCCCCGCCCATGAATTGGGCACCTTCCATCGGCGACAAAATCGTTACGCTTCCCTCTTGGGCATGAGCTACGCCTGCCGACAAAAGAAATGCCCCCAGATAGACTGGGGCCGACAGATAGACTGGCCATTTGACGTTCATAGCGACCTCCCCGGCGATGGACCTGGGCCTGCTTGGCGCGTCATCGCCTAACATCATTATGCCGACGGGCAGAACCTTCCGCCCATCTTCCGTGACATCATACGCCCATTGGTCGCACAAGGAAATAGACCGACTAAAATACTCGGGATTTAGCCTCAGCGGCGCTGCAGTAACAGGGTCTTGATTTCAGCGATGGCCTTGCCCGGATTGAGGTGTTTGGGGCAGGTGTTGGTGCAATTCATGATCGTGTGACAGCGATACAGGCGGAACGGATCGTCAACGTTGTCCAGGCGTTCGCCCTTGGCTTCGTCGCGCGTATCGGCAATCCAACGATAGGCCTGCAACAAAATCGCCGGGCCTAAATAACGATCGCCGTTCCACCAATAACTGGGGCAACTGGTCTGGCAGCAAAA
This sequence comes from Rhodospirillales bacterium, assembly GCA_024653965.1. GTDB lineage: Bacteria > Pseudomonadota > Alphaproteobacteria > Rhodospirillales > Magnetovibrionaceae > JANLGW01. The sequence continues at coordinate 8,321 of JANLGW010000057.1, read as the reverse complement.
ACACAAAATGCATTCCCACATGCCGTCAAGCTGGCGGCGTTCTTCGACGCTCTGCAGCCGTTCCGAGGTCGGCGCAGGGGTGTCGGTTTTCAGCCATGGCTCGATGGATGCATATTGCGCGTAAGGAACGCTCAAATCCGGCACCAAGTCTTTGATCACCGGCATGTGCGGCAGCGGATAAATCTTCACGTCACCCCGGATGGAACGGATCGGCTTGGTACACGCCAACGTATTGACGCCATCGATGTTAAACGCGCACGAACCGCACACGCCTTCACGGCACGAGCGACGGAAGGTGAGCGTGGAATCCATCTCGTTTTTAATTTTAATCAGTGCGTCCAACACCATCGGTCCGCAACGGTCCACATCGACTTCATAGGTATCCAAGCGCGGGTTTTCGCCAAGATCTGGATCGTAACGATAGATTTTGAAACGCTTGATGCGCTTAGCCCCGGCGGCGGCTTTGTGGGTTTTTCCCCGCATCACCTTGGAGTTTTTAGGAAGGGCGAATTCGACCATGTCTAGCTTCTCCCTTCCTCAGTACACACGTGCTTTAGGCACGATATACTCGATCTCGTCGGTAAGCGTCCAGGTGTGTACCGGGCGATAATCGATCTTGACCGAGTTGTCATCCTTCAACCACGTGACGGTGTGTTTCATCCATTCGTCGTCATTGCGGTTGGGGTAGTCGTCACGCGCATGGGCACCGCGGCTTTCGGTACGATTGAGCGCGCCATGCACGGTGGCCTGGGCACAAACCAACAGATTTTCCAATTCCAGCGCTTCGACCAGATCGGAATTCCAGATCATCGAACGATCGCCTAAACGGATATCGGCAACGCTGGCTTTAATGTCATCAATATTGTTGCGGCCATCGGTGAGGATTTTTTCATCGCGAAACACCGCGACGTTGCGCTGCATGGTCTGTTGCATAGCGTCGCGAATGGCCGCGGTGGATTGCGACCCCGCCGCATGGCGCAGCCGATCGAGACGCTCCAGTGCCTTGTCCGCACTGCCCAAGGGCAACGGCTTTTGTTCCGCTTCGGGTTTTAAGGTATCGCGCGCGCGCAAAGCGGCGGCGCGACCGAACACCACGATGTCCAGCAACGAATTGGTGCCCAGGCGGTTCGCGCCATGCACCGAAACGCACGCCGCTTCGCCAATCGCCATCAGGCCCGGGCACACCGCTTCGGGATCATCCGGCGTGGGGCGCAGCACTTCGCCGTGAATGTTGGTGGGGATGCCGCCCATATTATAATGCGCGGTAGGGATCACCGGAATGGGGTCGCGGGTCACATCGACACCGGCAAACACCTTGGCGCTTTCGCTGATGCCCGGCAGGCGTTCGGCCAAAATATCGGCGCCCAAATGTTCCAGATGCAGGTGAATGTGATCGGCTTTTTCGCCCACCCCCCGGCCCTCGAGAATTTCCACCGTCATGGCGCGGCTGACCACGTCGCGGCTAGCCAAATCCTTGGCGTTGGGAGCATAGCGTTCCATAAAGCGTTCGCCGTTGGAATTGGTGAGATACCCACCTTCGCCACGTGCGCCTTCGGTGATCAGCACCCCTGCGCCGTAAACCCCGGTGGGATGAAACTGCACGAATTCCATGTCTTGAAGCGCTAAGCCCGCACGCGCCACCATGCCGTGACCGTCGCCGGTACAGGTGTGCGCCGAGGTGCAGGAAAAATACGTGCGGCCATAACCGCCCGACGCCAGCACCGTGGTCTGGGCGCGAAAACGATGGATGGTGCCATCTTCCAAATTCCACGCCACCACGCCACGGCACACACCTTCATCATCCATGATCAAATCGATGGCGATGAATTCAACGAAAAACTCCGCATCATGACGCAGGCTTTGCTGATAGAGCGTATGCAAGATGGCATGGCCGGTGCGGTCGGCGGCGGCGCAAGCGCGCGGCACCGGGGCCTCGCCGAAATTGCGCATGTGTCCGCCGAACGGACGTTGATAAATCTTACCCTCGGCGTTGCGCGAGAACGGCACGCCAAAATGTTCCAATTCATAAACCGCAGGCACTGCATTTTTGCACATGTATTCAATGGCGTCTTGGTCACCCAGCCAGTCCGAACCCTTGACCGTGTCGTACATATGCCATTTCCAATTGTCTTCGCCCACATTGCCGAGCGCGGCCCCGATGCCGCCCTGGGCCGCAACGGTATGGCTGCGGGTGGGGAACACTTTGGTGATGCACGCGGTTTTCAGGCCCGCCTTGGTCATGCCGAAGGTCGCGCGCAGACCTGCGCCGCCTGCGCCGACAACGATACAGTCATACGTGTGATCGGTAATGGGATAGGCTTCAGTCATCAATGCGTTATCCAGCCAAAGAGATTTTCAAGACGGCGAAGATGCCGGATGCCGCGAACAGCACCGAGCCGTATTTCACCACCAGCAGCATGCCCATTTTCCACAATTCGCTGTGAACGTAATCTTCGATCACGACCGTAAGACCCAATTGCGCGTGATGGAACATCGCCACCAACAGCAACACCGTAAACACCGCATTGCCGAATTCCGACATCCACGCATGAAAGCTGGCGTAATCCGAACCGGTTAAGGTAATCAGCGAATAAACGAACCACAGCGACAACGGCAGCAGCGCCACGGCGCTCATGCGTTGCGCCCACCAATGATGCACGCCTTCGCGGGTTGAACCCATCCCGCGCACCCGCCCCAGCTTAGAGCGCAGTTCACGATTGCTTTGCGGGGTATTGACCATCGTGTCCTCCCTAAAGCTTGCCGACGTGGCCATAGGCCAGCATCCAGCTCAACACGGTCAGCCCCATAGAAGCGATGATCACCAGCACCCCAGTCAAGCGCAACTTCACCAAATCGAAGCCCCAGCCCAAATCCCAACCCAAATGGCGGATGCCGTTACACAGATGATAAAACAGGGAAAAGGTAAAACCAAACAGCACCAAACGGCCAAACCACGATTCCAGCACCGCCTGGGCGCGCGCAAACGATTCCGGCCCATAGGCTGCGGACGCCAGCCAATACGTCAGCAACAACGCGGCAAATGCCAACACCACCCCGGTTAAACGATGGGTGATGGACAGCACCGAGGTCACCTGCGGGCGGTAAATCTGCAAATGCGGCGATAGCGGTCTTGGATCGTCTGCCATGTGGCGCGGTGCTCCCCAAAGCCTTCAGGTACCCCGGATCCCACCCTGCGACCCATACTTCCCACCCAAAGGAAACGGGCAAACAACATGCAGGGATTGTGCGGGGAGGCCTCCTGAACGTGTTATTGTGCATCTGCGAAAACTATGCCCGCCTTAGCCCCCTCTTGGCAAGACCCTAACCGACACAAATAATTCACTTCATATAATTCGCGTCATGTAATTCACTTATAGTATTGCCCCTTTCAGCCATTCGTATAACATTTCTAATATAAATGAAGCGGACGGACGCCGCCCAAAGCCGAAGGACGAATACACGCATGGCCCAGACTGGCTATTTATCGAGAATTAGATTCCTGATCGTCGAGGATAACGCTTTTTCTCGGACCTTAATCCGCCGCATCTTGGTGCAGTTCGGCGCGCTCGATATTCAAGAAGCGCGCGACGGCGAAACTGCGAAGACCGAGATCAAAAACTTTAAACCGGACATCATCGTCGTCGATTGGATGATGAAACCCACGGACGGCATGGAGTTGGTGCACTGGTTGCGGGAATCCAAAGAAAGCCCTGCGCCATTTACACCGGTGATCATGGTATCGGCCTTTTCGCACATCGCCAACGTCATGCAGGCGCGCGACGCGGGCATCAACGAATTCCTGGCCAAGCCGATTTCCGCCAAGTCGCTGTTGGCGCGTATTCAGGCGGTGATTGAAAAACCGCGCCAATTTGTGCGCGCCGATGCCTATTTCGGCCCCGACCGCCGCCGCCGCCCCCTGCCTCATCCAGGCGAGGAACGCCGCGACGAAGACCCGGTTGAAGCGCCGCAAGCCCATTAGGGTCTGGACCTTAACGCTTCCCTGCCCTTTTTTCCTTCGATTGTCTGCATGTGCATCCGGGTGTAGGATGACCGCCGGACAATGATGGTTCTTTGGGGCAAAAGACCAAAATGAGCGGATATCTGCATAATATTTCTATGCTGGTGGTGGATGATTGCAATTTCACCCGCCGCGTCAGCGTGCGCATTCTTGAATGTTTCGGCGCGCGCAACGTGCGCGAAGCCTTGGATGGCGACGATGCCATCGATCAGGTGATCGCCAAAAAACCCGACATCGTGTTGACGGATTGGGTGATGTTTCCCCGCAGCGGCCTGCATTTCACGCATTGGGCGCGCACTGGGCGAGACACGCCCGACCCATACCTGCCCATCATCATGATGTCGTCGTATTCCGATCTCGATCGGGTCAAAGAAGCCCGCGATGCCGGGGTAAATGAATTTCTGGTCAAGCCCATGGCGCCCATCGATCTGATGCGCCGCATTCAATCCGTCATCGAAAAACCCCGCCCGTTCATCCGCAACGACGACTATTTCGGCCCCGACCGCAGACGGCGCATGATGCCGTTCGACGGTCAGGATCGTCGTTTTGATCGCAACGCCATAACGCTGGGCGGCGCGCTCAAAACCGCCCGCACCCCATCGGCATCGATCTCATTTGAATGAACTGGCTGAATGAACCGGCAACGAAAAACCGCCCCACTCGCGTAGGGCGGTTTTTCATTCTGACACCTGGGCTAAAATTATTGGCCCAAATAATCGCTGACTAAGATTTCCGCAATCTGCACCGCGTTGAGCGCGGCACCCTTGCGCAGGTTGTCGGACACACACCAGAAATTGATGCCGTTCTTGACCGACGGGTCCTTGCGGATACGCGACACAAACACTGCATCCTCGCCCGCACACTCCGCCGGAGTGACATAGCCTTCGTTTTCGCGACGGTCGATTACGGAAATGCCCGGCGCTTTGCGCAACGCTTCCCGCGCTTGTTCGTCGGTGATGGGCTTGGCAAATTCGACGTTGACCATTTCGGAGTGGCCGATGAACACCGGCACGCGCACGCACGACGCGCACACTTCGATGTTGGGGTCGAGAATCTTTTTGGTTTCGACCACCATCTTCCATTCTTCTTTGGTCATGCCGTCATCCATGAACTTGTCGATGTGCGGAATGACGTTGAACGCGATCTGTTTGGTGAATATTTGGCGATTTTTTTCGGCATTTTCGTTCATATAAACGCCGCGCGTCTGGTTGAACAGTTCATCCATAGCCGCCTTGCCGCCGCCCGACACCGATTGATACGTCGCCACCACCACGCGTTTGATCGTCGCCAGATCGTGCAGCGGCTTCAACGCCACCAGCATCTGAATGGTCGAGCAGTTGGGGTTGGCGATGATGCCCTTTTTGGTGTAACCCGCGATGGCCTTGGGGTTTACTTCCGGCACCACCAACGGCACGTTCGGATCCATGCGAAAGTGCGAGGTGTTATCCACCACCACCGCGCCCGCCGCAGCGGCCTTAGGCGAAAACTCGGCCGATACGGATGCCCCGGGGCTGGAAAGCACGATATCGGTGCCCTTAAAATCGAAGGTCGCCAGATCCTGGCACTTCAAGATCTGATCGTCACCGTAGGAAACCTCCTTGCCCACCGAACGGTGAGACGCCAACGCCACGACTTCCGAAGCGGGGAAGTCGCGTTCGACCATCGTTTGCAGCATTTCGCGGCCTACGTTGCCCGTAGCGCCGACAACCGCGACTTTAAAACCCTTAGCCTTTTTGGCCATTATAGTCTCTCTCCTGTGTCTGGGCCTGCGTTGCCGGAGCCCTGAAAACCCAAGGCCCGCGGTGTTTCCGCGGGCCCGGTTGCAATCTTTGCAAAACCAAACGCCCGCTATCGGGTGGTTTTGGTTTTAATGGTGATGATTTTGGCCCAAGAGCCGGCAAGGACAACCGCCGCCCGAGCGCACGCACCCGGGGCGAAGGTCGGTTCCATACGGGCCACAAGACGGCTCATCGAAAGTCCTTACAAAAACAGTGCGCATTTTCTACGCCGTTGGTCGCGGGAAAGCAAGGGTTTGTAGGCTCAACCCAACGCCTCCATCTCTTTAATCACGGCATTACCCATACCCGAGGTCGAAACCAGGGTGCAGCCATCAGACATGATGTCGGCGGTGCGCAGGCCTTTAGCCAGCACGTTTTGCACCGCTTGGTCCAAACGGTCGGCTTCGGCGGCCATGTCGAACGAATACCGCAGCATCATGGAATGGCTCAAGATCGTCGCCAACGGGTTGGCTTTGCCCTGGCCCGCGATATCGGGGGCGGAACCGTGTACCGGTTCGTACATGGCGGGAATTTTGCCCGTTTTGGCATCGCGCGCGCCCAGGCTGGCTGACGGCAACATGCCCAGCGAGCCGGTCAGCATCGCCGCGCAGTCGCTTAAGATATCGCCAAACAGGTTGTCGGTGACGATCACGTCGAACTGGCCGGGGTTGCGCACCAACTGCATGGCGCAATTGTCGGCGTACATATGGCCGAGCGTCACGTCCGGATATTCGGCCTTGTGCAGCGCGGTGACGATTTCACGCCAGAACACGCCCGATTCCATGACGTTGGCTTTTTCAACCGACATCACCTTACCACGGCGCTTTTTCGCCAATTCAAACGCCACCCGCGCCACTCGCTCGATTTCCGGCTGGGAATAAATTTGCGTATCGAAGCCGTAACGCACGCCGCCCCGCACATCTTCGCCGCGCGGCTGGCCGAAATACACCCCCGCCGTCAATTCGCGCACGATCATGATATCAAGGCCGCGCACCACTTCGGGTTTCAACGTCGAGGCATCGATCAGCGCATCGAACACCAGCGCTGGGCGCAGGTTGGCGAACAAATCCATTTCTTTGCGCAGGCGCAGCAGCCCCGCTTCCGGGCGATGCTCGCGCGCCACGTTGTCCCACTTCGGCCCGCCCACCGCGCCCAGCAATACGGCGTCCGCCGCATGGGCTTTGGCCATGGTGGCGTCGGTCACCGCGCAACCGTGAACGTCGTAACACGAACCGCCCACCAGGTCTTGTTCAACGACGAAGCCCGAACCCAGCTTGTCGTTCATCCACGTGATGATGCGCGCAACTTCGCCCATGACTTCGGGGCCGATGCCGTCGCCCGGCAGCATGAGAATATTTTTTGGTGTAGACACGGTGGCGGTTTCCTTAACCAAAGAGCCAGGGCTGACTGGCCTTCTGTTTGTCTTCAAACGTTTCGATCTTGTCGGCCTTTTGCTGGGTGAGGCCGATATCGTCCAGGCCTTCCAACAAACAATGTTTGCGGAACGGGTCGATATCAAAATGCACCGAGCCGCCATCGGGGCCGCTGATGGTCTGGTTTTCCAGATCGATGGTAAGGCGCGCATTGGCGCCGCGCTCGGCATCATCCATCAACTTGTCCAAAGTTTCTTGATCCACGCGGATCGGCAGCATGCCGTTCTTGAAACTGTTGTTGTAAAAGATGTCGGCGAAGCTGGTGGAAATGATCACGCTAATGCCAAAATCGTTCAACGCCCACGGCGCATGTTCGCGCGACGAACCACAGCCAAAGTTATCGCCCGCAACGATGATCTGCGCTTTGCGATAGGCGGGTTTGTTCAACACAAAATCCGGGTTTTCCGAACCGTCATCCAAGTAGCGCATTTCGTCGAACAAGTGGACCCCCAAACCTTCGCGCTTGATGGTCTTCAAGAACTGCTTAGGGATGATCATGTCGGTATCGACGTTGCGGATGGCTAAGGGTGCCGCGATGCCGGTGAAGGTTTCAAACTTTTTCATATTGTCTATTCCCCTTCGCCCAACTTGCGCACGTCGGTCAAATGCCCGGCGATGGCGGCGGCGACGGCCATGGCGGGGCTGACCAGATGGGTGCGCCCGCCCTTACCCTGACGGCCTTCGAAATTGCGGTTTGAGGTGGACGCGCAGCGCTCGCCCGGCGCTAAACGATCATCGTTCATCGCCAGACACATGGAGCAGCCCGGTTCGCGCCACTCGAAACCCGCTTCGATCAAAATTTTATCCAAGCCCTCGGCCTCGGCCTGTTCCTTAACCAGGCCCGAACCCGGCACCGCCAGCGCCTGCACACCCTTGGCCACATGGCGGCCCTTGGCGATATTTGCGGCTTCGCGGAAATCTTCGATGCGGCCATTGGTGCATGACCCGATGAACACCTTGTCGATCTTCACGCCGTCGATGGGCTGACCGGCTTTTAAATCCATATACGCCAGCGCACGTTCGATGGAGGTGCGCTTTTCGGCGTTAGGCTCGTCGGCGGGATCGGGGATTTTATCCATGATGGAAATGACG
>JANLGW010000055.1 GCA_024653965.1 Rhodospirillales bacterium | reverse complement strand
CATCGCGCAGCGCGTTCAAACTCGCGGTGACGGCGTGAGCATCGCGGCTGGCCTTGATGGTCTGCAGCCGTTTGATTTGGGATGCACGCACCTGGGCGTTGTCGACTTCCAAAAGTTCGATCTCGTCTTCATCGCCATCTTCACGGGCATATTTGTTGACGCCGACGATGACGTCTTCGCCACTATCGATGCGCGCCTGTTTGCGGGCGGCGGATTCTTCGATGCGCTGTTTGGGCAAGCCCGACTGCACCGCTTGCGTCATGCCGCCCAAGGCTTCGACTTCGTTGATCAGCTTGAGCGCTTCCGCCGCGACCGAGGCGGTCAGGCTTTCCACATAAAAACTGCCCGCCAGCGGGTCGACCACGCGGGTGATGCCGGTTTCCTCGCTCAACACCAGCTGGGTATTGCGGGCGATGCGCGCCGAAAACGGCGTGGGCAGGGCCAGCGCTTCATCCAGCGAATTGGTGTGCAGGCTTTGTGTGCCGCCCAGCACCGCCGCCATCGCTTCGATGGTGGTGCGAATGGCGTTGTTGTAGGGGTCTTTGGCGGTCAGCGACACACCCGAGGTCTGGCAATGGGTGCGCAAGATTTTCGAGCGTGCATCTTGCGGCGAAAATTGTTCCATCAACTGCGACCACAACAAACGCGCGGCACGCAGCTTGGCGATCTCCATAAAAAAGTTCATGCCGATGCCAAAAAAGAAACTCAGGCGCGGCGCGAAGGTATCGACGTTCTGCCCCGCTTTGATCGCGGTACGCACGTATTCGACACCATCGGCCAGGGTATAGGCCAGCTCCTGCACCGCCGTCGCACCCGCTTCGAGCATGTGATAACCGGAAATGGAAATGGAATTGAACTTGGGCATGTGCGCCGAGGTATAAGCGATAATGTCGGCAACGATGCGCATGGAAGGTTCGGGCGGATAGATGTAGGTGTTGCGCACCATGAATTCTTTTAAGATGTCGTTTTGGATGGTGCCGGTGAGTTGTTCTTGGGCCACGCCTTGTTCTTCGGCGGCGACGATATAACCCGCCAGCACCGGCAGCACCGCGCCGTTCATGGTCATCGAGACGCTCATCTCGCCCAAGGGGATGCCGTCGAACAAGATTTTCATGTCTTCGACACTATCGATGGCAACCCCCGCCTTGCCGACGTCGCCCACCACTCTGGCATGATCGGAATCGTAGCCACGATGGGTGGCTAAATCGAACGCCACCGACAGGCCTTTTTGCCCGGCTTTCAAATTGTCTTTGTAAAAGGCGTTGGACGCTTCGGCGGTGGAAAAACCCGCGTATTGGCGCACCGTCCAGGGGCGGGCGGCGTACATGGTGGCGCGTGGTCCACGCACAAACGGTTCCAGCCCCGGCAGGGTGTCGACGTGTTCTAAGCCTGCCAAATCTTGGGCGGTGTAGAGCGGTTTGACGGCGATGCCTTCGGGTGTGTGCCACACCAAGTCTGCGCTGGTGCGGGTTTTCAGTTCGCGCGCGGCGAGTTCCGCCCAGGCGTCAAGCGTGGCTTTCGATTTTTTAGTGCCGCTCATGCCCCACCGTTCCTGCTCTGGCGTTCCCGATCCGCCGATATGACGTCGAGCCTGAGTATAACCAAGGCTTTTGGCCCCGCGCACCTCTTTTTGCAGTTGCGAAAGCCCCCACATAGGCTCCGGGTGCGGGCACTTATCCACAAGATATTGTGTTTGGGCGTTTTCATGGGCGCTATTTGTTGTTATATTCCGTCCCGCAGCGGCGATGCGCCAATGCGACGAATTTAGGGTTAGGGCCGTAAGTTGCGCCTTTTGGGGGTTGCCTAGGCGCTGCGGCTTTTAGGACAAAGCACAATATAAAGCGGAGAACATCAATGAGCGCCGAAGAATGGACGCCGGATCGCATCAAAGTCTTGATCGCCCTATGGGAAGAGGGGCTTCCCACCAGTGAAATCGGTCGCCGCATGGGCGTCACCAAAAACGCCGTGGTCGGCAAGGTGCACCGCTTAGGGCTCAAGCAGCGCCAATCGCCCATCCGCCAGTCTTCGACCACCGGCATCCAGCCGAAAAAGGTCAAAGTGGCTGCCGCCAATGCGCCCCAAGCCGATGCCTTGGCCCATGCCGTGGTCGATATGCCGCCCATGCCGCTCGGTGAAATGGTGCGCTTGGAAGAATTGACTTCGTCCATGTGCTGCTGGCCGGAAGGCGAGCCGGGCACCGAGACCTTTCATTTTTGCGGGCAGCCGTCGATTGCCGAAAAACCGTACTGCGAAGCGCATTGCGCCCGCGCTTACGTGAAGGTGTCGAAAGACAAAAAGAGGAAAAAAGGATTTGAGGCCGCGTGATCTTTCGCGGTTTCTCCTGACGCCTTGCAGCTTCGGCGGCAAAGCGGGAAATGGGGCCTGTGGTGTGGATCGGTTCGCCGGTCGGCGTCAGAGGCCCCAGTTTTTTGTGCGGTCCTTTTTTTAAGGATCAGTCTTCTAGATTTTCTTCGGGCGCGGCTTCTTCGTCAGTGTGAAGGTGCGAGATCAGTTCAATCAGATGCACGTTGGCGGCACCCAAGGTGTCGTCTTCTACGCCTTCGGGAAAACGGTACGTTAAATCTTCGACGAGAATCTTGTGTTTGCGCTCGCCCATGTTGGTGAACAGTTTGTTGTGCAGTTCACTGTCGCCTTCGGTCCCTTTAAGGAAAACGAGCATTTCTTCGTCACCGGCGAGAATGATCAGCCGTTGCAAATCGGGCGCGCTGAGGGTCATTAAACGCTGCCCCAATTCGTGCGCTTCTTCGCTGGGGCTAAGCGTGGGCAGGGCCCCCGGCGTCAGCGCCCGTACCGCTTCCATCAGCAGGCGTTTTAGATCGTGCGTATGCAGCGTTTGGATGCAATCGTCGAGGGCGATTGAGAATACGCCGTTTTGGACTTTTTTAACGCTGATTTTCATGATCTGGCAGAGCGCCCCTTCCCCGATAAGTACGCCGTTAACGTTGTCATAGCCTGGGTGCGTTGACAAGTATGGCGGCTGAAATCTTAATAGAAGGACAACAAAAAAGCGGAACCGAAAACGATTCCGCTTTTTTCAAGATCGCTGAAAGGCAATCAGCCGGCGCTGTTTAAGCGTTTGATCAACTCTTGCAGGACCGTTTCGGCACGATCATTTTCGATCTGGCAGGTGCCTGCGTTGGCATGGCCGCCACCGCCGTGTTCGAGCATGATGGAACCGATGTTGGCCGTGTTGGTGCGGTTGAGGATCGACTTGCCCACCGCCATGATGGTCTTTTTGCCGTCCGCCGTGCGGGTCAGTTGAATGGAAATGTTGCAGGACGGATAAACGGCATAAATGGTGAAACGATTGCCGGCATAAATCATCTTTTGATCGCGCAGGTCGACCACCACAACATGGTCATGCACCTTAGAACAGTTGCGCAGTTGCAGCTCGAATTTTTCTTCATGTTCCATATACAGGCGCACGCGCTCTTGCACATCGGGGATGGTCAGAATTTCCTCCACCGGGTGGTGGCGCACATACACCATCATGTCTTTCATCAGCTGTTCATGGCTGATTTCAAAGTGTTCAAAGCGCGACAGTCCGGTGCGCGGATCCAAGATGAAGTTCAGCAACGTCCACGGTTCGGGCGCTAGGATGTCTTCGTCCGTATACTGCGCGCTGTCGGCCTTATCCACTGCCGCCATCAGATCGTCGGGAATGGACGGAAATTTATCTTTGCCGCCGAAATGATTGTACACCACCCGCGCCGCCGACGGCGCATTGGGTTCGATGATGTGGTTATCATGCGGGCCTACGCGCTCGGTCTCGCTGACGTGGTGGTCGAAGCACAGGTACACGCCATCGACATAGGGCAGGTTGGTGGTGATGTCGTTACCGGTAATCTTGACCAAGCCGTCTTGCATGGCTTTGGGTTCGGCAAACAGAACATCGTCAACCAGACCCATTTCGATGAGCAGGCCACCGGCAACGACGCCGTCGAAGTCGGCGCGGGTTACAAGGCGATATTTTTTGTCTTTGGACATGGCATTCAATCTCTACGTTCGACGCCAAGGCATTAGGCCCTGGAGTAGACTCCCCTTTGGCCGGGTACTGGCTTGAAACGATCGGTAACGCCAAGAACGGTTTCGGCGCCGCCCAGGAACAACATGCCATCTTCGGGCATTAATTTTGAGATGCTTTCCAGGACACGGCCTTTGGTTTCGGCGTCAAAATAAATTAAGACGTTGCGGCAAAAAACGATGTCATAACCGCCCAGTCCTTTTAGGTCGTCCAGAAGGTTCCAGTACTTGTACTGGACCATTTTGCGGATATCTTCTTTGATCTGCCAGGTTTCTTCTTTTTTCTCGAAATATTTGAGCAGCAAGGTGATGGGCATGCCGCGCTGTACTTCGAACTGAGAGTATTGGCCCGCTTGGGCTTTTTTCAAAATGTCGCGCGAAATGTCGGTGCCCGTGATGTCGATGTTCCACCCGGCCACTTTGGCGCCCAGTTCCTTCAGCACGATGGCGATGGAATAAGGTTCCTGGCCGCTTGAGGCGGCGGCGCACCAAATGCGCAGATGCTTTTTGGCGGCGCGTTTTTCAAGGATCGGGGGCAACACTTCGTCGCGCAGCAGATCAAACGGCTTAATGTCGCGAAAGAAGAACGACTCGTTGGTCGTCATGGCTTCTGTGACTTCGACGATGAGCGCTTCGTCTTTGCGCGCGCGCATCGTACTGATCAATTCGTCGAGACCCTTTAACCCGTGTTTGCGGGCGACCGGCATCAGTCGGCTTTCCAGCAGATACGATTTGTCAGGGGTCAGCACCAAGCCGGAACGGCTCTTGATCAGCGTGCTGATGAATTCAAAATCTTGGGGGCTCACGTCTGAATTCTCCGTGGCGGTTGGGGAGTTAGATCAGCCCCACTTGCTGGAACTTCGCTTGGATGATGTCGGAATCGAATGGCTTCATGATGTATTCGTTCGCGCCTGCGGTCATGGCCTCTTGAATGTGATCAAGGTCATTTTCCGTCGTGCAAAACACCACGATAGGCTTGTTGCCATTCGGAACCTTGCGCAACTCGCGCAGGAAGGTGATGCCGTCCATAACCGGCATGTTCCAATCCAAAAGGATCGCGTCCGGCATTTTTGCATTGCATGCGTTCAGCGCTTCTTGACCGTCGGCGGCTTCCACGGTTTCAAATTCGAGCTCCAGCAAAATCTTGCGGGCTACCATTCGAATAACTTTGGAATCGTCAACAATGAGGCAGGTTTTCATTGTCTTGTTATCTCTTTCCCGGTGTTCCAGCTTGTTCATGCGGTCTGCGAGTGGCTTTTCTCGTAAACTACACACTTAAAAGTCACGCCCCGCGTTCAATAAAAGGCAATCGCCCTGCGCACGCAAGCCGAATCTGCAACTTTTGTAAAATTGTTGGAAGCGGCATCGTATATTAGGATTATGTGAAGCCAGCCATGCGGCGGACTTGGGCGGGGCTATGCCCGCTTTGGCGAAGGCTCTGCAGCGTCTCGGCCTGGTCGCGTTTGGCTAGGCGTTTGCCGTCTGCGTTTACCAGCAAACCGTGATGCCGCCAGACCGGAACGTCCAGCCCCAATAAGGCCTGCAACAGGCGGTGAATATGGGTTGCCGGGAACAGGTCTTCGCCGCGGGTCACCAAAGTGACTCCCTGGATGTGGTCGTCCACGGTTACCGCCAAGTGATAACTGGTGGGGGTATCTTTGCGCGCCAAAACGACGTCGCCGAAAATTTCCGGGGTGGCTTTGATCTCACCCTCATCCAAATCGCGCCAAGTGAGTTCTCCGGCAATGTCGTGCGCAAGGTTCAGGGCGTGTTTCATATCAAGGCGTAACGCGAACGCCATGCCCGCCGCAACTCTCGATTCGCGCTCCTCCATCGTTAAGGCGCGGCAGGTGCCGGGATAAAGCGGCCCGTCTGGCCCGTATATTGGCCCGAATTGGCCCCCCCTGAATTGATCTGCGTTTTGCGCCAAATGCGGCGCGCCCTGGGCGGCTTCGATTTCGGCTTTGATGTCGGCGCGGGTGCAAAAACACGGATATAACACACCCAGACGGTTCAGGCGTTCCAGTGCGGCTTGGTAATCGGCCATGCAATCGGATTGGCGGCGCACCGGGGTTTCCCACGTTAGGCCCAGCCACGCCAAATCTCCATAGATCGCATTTTCAAACTCGGCGCGGCAGCGCCCCCGGTCAATGTCTTCGATGCGCAGCAAAAACCGCCCGTTGGCGGCGCGCGCCTGGGTTTCGGCAAATAGCGCGGCGCAGGCGTGGCCCAAGTGCAGTAGCCCCGTGGGGCTGGGCGCAAAGCGGGTGACGACGCCAATTTTTTGCGGTGGAGACTTGATTTCGGTCATGGCGGAAAAGATGGAAGCAAACTCTTGTTCTGGCAAGCGCCTTGCTTTTCGCAGGCGCAGAACTTAAGCAGAAGATGGGAATCAGATGGGACGTTGGGCATGGTAAGGCGATTTATTTATCGGCATTTGCCTGGCAATGACGTGGCGAGCTGGGTCAAATCCGGCGTGGGTGCTGCGTTGGCCATGGGCATCATCGGCTGGATCGGCGCGGTCAGCCATGAACCGCTATTGATTGCGCCGTTCGGCGCGTCGTGCGTGCTGTTGTTCGCGGCTCCTTCAAGCCCCCTGGCCCAACCGGTCAACGTGATCGCGGGGCATGCGGCGGGCAGCGCTTTGGGGCTGTTGCTGCGCATGGTGCTGCCGAACGAATGGTGGGCTATCGCGTTGGCCGTCGGTGCGGTGATCACCGTGATGATGGCGCTGCGCATCACCCATCCGCCCGCCGGTGCCGATCCGGTGGTGATTTTTCTGTCCGATCCGGGCTGGGGATTTTTGTTGGTGCCGATCCTAACCGGAACGCTGGTGCTGGTGGGGATCGCGACGCTGATCCACATGATTCCGCCGCGCACCACGTATCCACTGATTTTGCACAATGTTTTGAAGGAAGACCAAGTGCCGATCCGCAAATCCGGCCATTCGGACGGCGCCAGCGACGCCGATGGCGGATAAACCGGATGCGCTATGTAATGATTGTGTAATCGTTACAAGATATAGTATTCTCTGTACGGTTAAAGCGGAGGATCGGTATGTCTGCAAAGACACCTAGGATACCCCATACGGTTGAATTCAGCGCCCAATGGTCCAATAGCCGCTGCCTGAGTAGCCGGGGCCTGGACAGCCAGCGCACAACCCGGACGCACACGTCTTTCACCGCCTTTTTTGCCCCCCGCCTTTTGGCGGGATTTTTTATGCCCAACCGGACGCGGGTGCAGTGGATAAAGGCGGAGGGCCGGGCATGAGCGGCTTGCAGACCTTGGTGCTCAACGCCGACTACCGCCCGCTCAGCTATCATCCGCTGTCGTTGTGGTCGTGGAAAGACGCCGTATCGGCGCTGTTGATGGGGCGCGTCAATCTGGTCGAGCATTACGACCGGGTGGTGCGCTCGCCCAGCACCGAGCTGCATGTGCCCTCCGTGGTGGCGCTCAAGCGTTATGTCACCTTTAACGGGCGGCCCGCTTTTACCCGCTACAACATCTATCTGCGCGATGGTTTTAAGTGCCAGTATTGCGGCGACCGGTTTCCCACCCCTGAGCTGACCTTCGACCACGTCATGCCGCGCTCGCGCGGCGGGCTGACGGAATGGACCAACGTGGTGGCGGCGTGCGCACCGTGCAACATGCTCAAAGCCAACCGCACCCCCCAAGAAGCGGGCATGCCGCTGATCCAAGACGCGCTGGAACCCTCGATCCGCCTGCTCAATCAGGTGGCCCGGCGCGTGACCCCCGCCAGCGTGCACCACACCTGGCTCGACTATCTCTATTGGGATAGCGAACTGGAGAAGTAGCCCCGCTCTAAATCCCTTGCTTCGGGCCGCTTTTTGCGTATAGTGCGCGCTCTAAAGCCTTCCGGGAATGTGGATGGCGCCCTTTGTTGGCGTTCTTCCCGTCCGGCCTCACGGGGTTCCGTGGCGGTTCGGAACTACCGGGACAACAAACAACGTACTGAAAAATAAGGTAGATTTATCATGTCGAAGCGTATCCGCTCGAAATACAAGATTAACCGCCGTCTGGGCTGCAACTTGTGGGGCCGTCCGAAGTCTCCGTTCAATACCCGTGAGTACGCTCCGGGCCAGCACGGTAAAACCCGCCGCACCAAACCGACCGATTTCGGCACCCAGCTGATGGCGAAACAGAAGCTCAAGGGCTACTACGGCAACATCTCTGAAAAGCAGTTCCGCAAGTACTACGCCGAAGCTTCGCGTCGTAAGGGCGATACGTCCGAAAACCTCATCGGTTTGTTGGAATGCCGTCTGGACGCCGTGGTTTACCGCATGAAGTTCGTGCCGACCGTGTTCGCTTCGCGCCAGTTCGTGAACCACGGCCACGTGCGTGTGAACGGCAAGAAGGTCAACATCGCTTCTTATATGGTCAAAGAAGGCGACGTGATCGAGATCGCGGAAAAGTCCCGCAACATTCCGATGGTGATCGAAGCTCTGTCGTCGGCCGAGCGCGAAACCCCGGAATACATGGATGTGGACACCTCCAAGGGCAAGGGCACGTTTGTGCGCACGCCGAAACTGGAAGACGTGCCGTATCCGGTACAGATGGAACCGAACCTGGTTATCGAATTCTATTCGCGTTAATTCAGCGCCGAAACCAGAACAAAATACAAAAGGCCGCTCCAATCTGGAGCGGCCTTTTTTGTTGTGCTTAACTAAATTAGCTCGTTGTCTTATTTTACATTTTCTTCAATATCTAAAATAAGAAAGGCTTATTTGGGGTGTTTTCTGGATTTTTGGGAAAAGACACATGTCAGGCCGATTTTTCAGCCTACCTCTCGTCATGGCCGGGCGCAGACCCGGCCATCTACGCTTTGTTTATCGCTCAAGAAAGTGTGGATGCCCGTGACAAGCACGGGTATGACGGCTTGCATCGAGATTTTGGGAATCAACCTTTTTGAAATTCCCGGATGCACCAAATAAAAAGGCCGCCCCAATCTGGGGCGGCCTTTTTTGTGTCCGGGTGTCCGGGCGGCAAGCGTTTTAAGCCGCTTCGAACGGGATGCCTTTGTCGGTGAACAGCTTTTGCAGTTCGCCCGCAGCGTGCATTTCGCGCACGATGTCGCAGCCGCCGATGAATTCGCCCTTCACATAAAGCTGGGGGATGGTCGGCCAGTTGGAAAACGCCTTGATGCCTTCGCGGATTTCCATGTCTTGCAGCACGTCGATGCCCTTGAACTTGACCTTCATGTTGCTCAACGCGCCCACCACGGCGGCGGAAAAACCGCACTGCGGGAACATCGGGTTGCCCTTCATGAACAAGACGACGTCGTTGCCGTCGATTTCGTTTTGGATGCGGTCGAATACGGGATTGTCACTCATGGTGCGGTTCCTTGAATTTTGAGATTTTTTCGGGGCTCAGGCGTCTTCGGGTGGCGAGGTTTGCAGGCCCAGAGCGTGAAGCTGTTGGTCCATGGAGCCTTTCAGCGCGGCATACACCATCTGGTGCTGCTGCACCCGGCTTTTGCCGATAAACGCCTTGGAAACAACACGCGCCGAATAATGATCGCCGTCGCCGCGCAAGTCTTCGATATGGACTTCGGCGTCGGGCAGGCCCTCTTTGATCAGGCGTTCAATTTCGGCGGCGGGCATGGCCATGGGGCATTTCTCCTGGGTGGTAGGTCGTTTTTAGTCTTCAAAGTCCGGATGGGCCATGTAGTCGGGCATCCAGCCTTCATGGGCTGTTTTGAGCTTGGCCACGGATATGGTGCCGACACCTTGGATGGTCAAGTCCGAACCTTGCACCACGCCCAATTTTGTCGCCACCACGCCGGCGGCCTTGGCGGCGGCCAGCAAGGTATCGGCGTTTTGGGTGGTGAGCAGATAACGCGCCTGATCTTCGCCGAACAGCCAGCCGTGCAGGGGCGCGCCCGCGCTTAAATTTTCGATCATCGCGCCCAAGCCTGATTTCATGGCCATTTCGGCCACGGCCACGGCCAGGCCGCCGTCGGACAGATCGTGACAGGCGGTAACCGCGCCACCAAGAATCTGGCTGCGCACGAAGTCGCCGTGTTTGCGTTCCAACTTCAAATCGACGCTCGGCGCGGGGCCGTCTTCGCGGCCCAGCACGTCGGCCAAGTATTGCGAACAGCCGAGATGCCCGGTCGTGGCGCCGATCAGCACGATGGACTCATTTGCCGCCACGAAGCCCATCCCGACCGCCTGGGAAACATCGTCGATCAGGCCCACGCCGCCGATGGTGGGGGTGGGCAAGATGCCCTGGCCGTTGGTTTCATTGTAAAGCGACACGTTGCCGGAAATGACCGGGTAATCGAGCGCGATACATGCCTCGCCGATGCCCTGCACCGCGCCAACAAATTGCCCCATGATTTCCGGGCGCTGCGGATTGCCGAAGTTCATGTTGTCGGTGATGGCGAGCGGCTTGGCACCGGTGGCGGTGATGTTGCGATAGGTTTCCGCGACCGCTTGTTTGCCACCTTCGACCGGATCGGCGAACACATAACGCGGCGTCACGTCAGACGTGATGGCGAGCGCTTTTTTCTTGCCGTGGATGCGCACCATCGCGGCGTCGCCGCCGGGGCGGCCCAAGCCGGTGGTGTCGCCCATTACCATGTGGTCGTACTGTTCCCACACCCAGCGTTTGGAGCAGCCGTTGGGGCTGGACACCAAAGTCAGCAGGGCGGCCATGGCGTCGGCGGGCGCAGGCACGTCGGCGGCGGGCAGGGCCGCGCGTTTGGGGGTCGGTTTCCACGGGCGGTCGTATTCCGGCGAGGCTTCGGCCAGCGGATCGATGGGCAGGTCGGCGACCTGTTCGCCTTTGTGGAACAGGCGCATGCGCCCGGTATCGGTCAATTCGCCGATGATGGCGAAATCCAGTTCCCACTTTTCAAAGATTTTGCGCGCCAGTTCTTCTTTGCCCGGATGCAGCACCATCAACATGCGTTCTTGAGATTCCGAAAGCATCATTTCATAGGGCGTCATGTTTTCTTCGCGCTGCGGCACGTTGTCCAAGTTCATGTCGATGCCGACACCGCCCTTAGACGCCATTTCAAACGATGAAGACGTCAGGCCCGCAGCACCCATGTCCTGAATGGCGACGATGGCGTCGGTGGCCATCAGTTCCAGGCAGGCTTCGAGCAGCAGTTTTTCGGTGAACGGGTCGCCGACCTGCACGGTGGGGCGTTTTTCTTCCGAGTCCTCGGTGAACTCCGCCGATGCCATGGTGGCGCCGTGGATGCCGTCGCGCCCGGTTTTGGAACCGACATAGACCACCGGTTTGCCCACGCCCGCAGCGGCGGAATAAAAAATGTTATCGGCGGGTGCCAGGCCGACGCACATGGCGTTGACGAGTATGTTGCCGTCATAACTTTTGTGGAACTCGACCTCGCCCGCCACCGTGGGCACACCCATGCAGTTGCCGTAACCGCCGATGCCTTCGACCACGCCATGCATCAGATGGCGGGTTTTGGGGTGATCGGGCGAACCGAAACGCAGCGCGTTGACGTTGGCGATGGGGCGCGCGCCCATGGTGAACACGTCGCGCATGATGCCGCCCACGCCGGTCGCCGCGCCCTGATAGGGTTCGATGTAACTGGGGTGGTTGTGGCTTTCCATCTTGAAGATCACGGCGTCGTTGTCGCCGATGTCGATGATGCCCGCGTTTTCGCCGGGGCCGCAGATGACCCACGGTGCTTTGGTCGGCAGGGTCTTGAGCCACTTTTTCGACGACTTATACGAACAATGCTCCGACCACATGACGGAAAAGATGCCCAGCTCGTTGATGTTCGGTTCGCGGCCCATGATCGCAAGCACCCTTTGGTACTCATCGGCGCTCAGGCCGTGTTCGGCGACGATTTCGGGCGTGATTTTTGGGGTGGTGGTGCTCATGGTGTTTTTTGCCCTCACGCGGCCAGGGTCTTGACCAGATGGTCGAACAGGGGTTTGCCGTCGATGCCGCCCAACAGCGGATCGACCAAGCGTTCGGGGTGCGGCATCAGGCCCAGCACGGTGCCGCCCGCGTTGTAAACACCCGCGATATCGCCCAGCGATCCGTTGGGGTTGTCAACGTAACGGAACGCCACCTGACCCTCGCCCTCGATGCGCTTTAGGGTCTCAGCATCGGCGAAATAGTTGCCGTCATGGTGGGCCACCGGATAGGTGACGGTCTGGCCCGCCTTGTAGCCGCCGGTGAACGCGGTGTCGGCGCGCTCGACCTTTAGCTGGACGTCTTTGCAGATGAATTTCAGGTGCGCGTTGCGCATCAATACACCGGGCAGCAAGCCCGCTTCGCACAACACCTGAAAGCCGTTGCACACGCCCAACACGTGGCCGCCGCGCTCGGCGTGTTTTTTGATCTCGGCCATGATCGGCGAACGCGCCGCCATCGCGCCGCAGCGCAGATAATCGCCGTAGGAAAAACCGCCCGGAATGGCGACGAGGTCATACTTGGCCAGTTGGGTGTCACGGTGCCAGACCATATCGACGGGGGAACCGATGGACGCTTCCAGCGCAACCTTCATATCGCGGTCGCAGTTGGAAGCGGGAAAAACGATGACGCAGGCTTTCATGGGGCTTAGTCCTTAAAAAGTCTTCTTCGGCCTCAGCCTTCGATGTCGATGTGATAGTTTTCGATCACCGTATTGGCGAGCAGCTTTTTGCACATCTCGTCCACTTGGGCGCGGGCTTTGTCGGCGTCGGTCTCGCTTAAGGTGAGTTCGATGAACTTGCCCTGGCGGACGTTGTTCACACCCTTAAAGCCTAAGGATCCGAGCGTGTTTTCAATGGCCTTGCCCTGGGGGTCGAGAACGCCGTTTTTCAAGGTAACGTGGACTTTAACTTTCATGATGGGACTTTCATGATGGGTATCGGGTTTTAAGATTTGTCTTAAACAGTTGGGCCGGACGTTGCCGCCCGGCCCGCACCATTATTGCAGCGTGTCGGGCCCCTGCATGTCGCCGGGCATGCCGCTTTCGGGCAGGATGCCTAAGCGCCGTGCGACTTCTTGGTAGGCCTCTTCGATGTTGCCGAGATCGCGGCGGAAGCGGTCTTTATCCATCTTTTCGTTGGTGTGGACGTCCCACAGGCGGCAGTTGTCGGGGCTGATTTCATCGGCCAGCACGATGCGCATCTGGTCTTCTTCCCACAGACGGCCAAATTCCAGCTTGAAATCCACCAAGCGGATGCCGATGCCTAAAAACAGGCCGGTGAGGAAATCGTTGATGCGCAGCGACATGGACATGATTTCGTCCATATCTTGGGGGCTGGCCCAGCCGAACGCGGTGATGTGTTCTTCGGAAACCATCGGATCGTCCAGCGCGTCGGACTTATAATAATACTCGACGATGGAACGCGGCAGCGGCGTGCCTTCGGGCATGTCGAAACGTTTGGCCAGCGAACCCGCGACGATGTTGCGGATCACCACTTCGACCGGCACGATTTCGACTTCGCGCACCAATTGTTCGCGCATGTTGAGGCGGCGCACAAAATGGGTGGGAATGCCGATGTCGGCCAAGCGCAGCATCAGGTATTCGGAAATGCGGTTGTTCAGCACGCCCTTGCCGGTGATGGTGCCCTTCTTTTTGTTGTTAAAAGCGGTGGCGTCATCCTTGAAGTACTGAACCACGGTGCCGGGCTCGGGTCCTTCGAAAATTACCTTTGCCTTGCCTTCGTATATTTGCCTGCGTTTGGCCATGTGTTTGCTTCCCAGTGGGGGTGGAGGACCAAAGATAGATCCCCGCGTGCGCGTGAAAATGGAAGGGCTGATATAGCACCCCCGGTGTCTCAAAACAACGGCCACGGCAGCGAAAAGCGGGGGTTAAAACTCGATTTCGGTCCACCGCCCGGTGTCGGGCGCGCCGTGGCAAAAGCGCCAAATCGGCGGGCGGGGCGGATATTGCGGGCGGGGCAGGGCGATGATCGAGCTGGAACGGGTGCCGAATCCGCTTTCCAAGCGAATGTTCATGGCTTCTTCCGGCCCGGCTCCGGGCGCGCTTTGCGGGCTGGCGAGCAGGTCTTGCCAGGGCTTCCAGGTGTCGTTTTGGCGCGAATCGGGGTCGGGCGCGGCGGCGGCCTGGAACAAAGGGCGATAATGGCGGATTCGCGCCGAACGCTCGGCGTCGTTCAAATCGTGCGCGGTGAGCATGGATAAACCCTCACCAATGGGGGTCGAGGTAATATGTTTTTCGCCTTCCCGTGCGCACAGCCAATAGGCGTTTAAGGCATCGGCGATCACCAGATTGAAGGGGCGGTAGGCTTCGGGGTCTAGGTGTTGCAATGCGTCCGCCGCCGCTTCGGCGCTTTCGTATTCGAGCGCTTCCAGCGGCAGTTCGCCGCGCGAGCGTTTATCGGGCGCGGGCCCTAAGGTACCCGGGCGGTTCAGCACGCCCGCCACCATGCCGCGATCGTTGACGCCGAGCCAGGTGCCGCCCGCCAGTTGATCCAGCCCGGCGGTGACGGTGTCGCGGTTTTCCCCCGTTTCGCCCTGCCAATGGCGGGCCGGCGGCAGCCATGGGCGGCCCTCAAGCTCGTCGCGATTGGCGGCGAACAACAAGGGCCAGGGGGCATTTGGGCGGCGCAGCAGGACGACGGTACACATGAGAACCATCTTATGTATATTTTTTGCCCAGAAAAGCCTTTCCCTTTGCGCTGTGTAATGGCAAATTGCGCGCGCAATTAGGCGGCCATTGGGTGGATTGAGGGGCGTTTCGGCGCTTCTCTCCGCAGATTACAGGGGGGAAAGCTTCCCCTCAGGGTTTAAGGGAACACGGGTAAGATGTCGAATAGCTTTCAGAATCGTGAAAAAAGCTTCGAAGCAAAACAAAAGCTAGATGCCGAGTTGCAGTTTCGCGCCGAAGCCCGTCGCGATAAGCTGGTCGGCCTGTGGGCTGCGGCCAAGATGGGCATCGAAGGTTCGGACGCCGAAGCTTACGCCAAATCCGTCGCGGTGGCCGATATGGACGAACCCGGCATCGATGACGTGATCCGCAAGATCATGGCCGATTTTAATGCGCGCGGCGTCAAGGTGAGCGAAGACGAAGTGCGCACCGAAATGGAACGCCAGATGATTGTCGCCATCGAACAGGTTAAAGAAACCTTCGAGCCGCTGGGCGATGATCACAACTAAACGCCCGCTTTCAACCGAACGTAAAAAAGGCCGACGCAGGTATCCGCGTCGGCTTTTTTGTTTTTCGTCGAGCTTTACTTTCCAAACACCCGCTTGAAAATGTCGTCCACGCGTTTGGTGTGGTAGGTGATGGAATCTTCATCGAGCAGGCGTTTTAAGTCAGCCACGTCGAGCGCTTGTTTTAAATCCTCGTCGTGTGACAGGAAATAAAACAGGCGGTTGTCGTGGTCTTTGGCGCCCTGTTCGATGGCGTTAAGTTCGGGCGTGCTGGCGGGATTGTCCGGGTCGATGCCGAAACTTTTCCACACCAACATGGCGTTGCGCTGCACGATTTTATAAGCGTCTTCGCGCGATACCTCGTTTTGTGTCAAAAACAGCAGCACCCGCTGGGCATCGTGGATGCCGCCGAAGTTGTTGAGCTGGTCCATCATGTTGTCGGGATAAACCACCAGCTTGGCCACCGTGCCGATCAGGCGTTTAAGCGCGAAGTTCAGCGTCACCGTGCTATCGGGGCCGATCATGCGTTCGACGGACGAATGCGAAATATCGCGTTCGTGCCACAGCGCCACGTTTTCCAGCGCCGGGATCACCGCCATGCGCACGATGCGCGCCATGCCGGTGAGATTTTCGGTCAAAATCGGGTTGCGTTTGTGCGGCATCGCCGAGCTGCCCTTTTGCCCGGGCGCGAAGTATTCCTGGGCCTCGCGCACTTCGGTGCGTTGCAGGTGGCGGATTTCGGTGGCGATATTTTCCATCGAACTGGCGATCACGCCTAAGGTGGCGAAATAATAAGCGTGGCGGTCGCGCGGGATCACCTGGGTCGAAACCGGCTCCGGCGTGAGGCCTAGTTTTTCCGCCACGTATTCTTCGACCCTCGGGTCGATGTTGGCGAACGTGCCCACCGCGCCGGAAATGGCGCAGGTGGCGATGTCTTTGCGTGCCGCCATCAGGCGCTCGCGCCCGCGCGCGAACTCGGCGTAAAAACGCGCGAATTTCAGGCCCATGGTGGTGGGTTCGGCGTGGATGCCGTGGCTGCGCCCGATGCACGCCATGTGTTTGGTTTCCATGGCGCGCTTTTTTAAGGTTTCCAGCAGTTCATCCAGATTGCCGAGCAAAATGTCGGCGGCCTGGGTCATCTGCACGGCCAAGCAGGTATCCAACACGTCGGAACTGGTCATGCCCTGGTGCACAAAACGCGCTTCATCACCGACATGTTCGGCCAGCTCGGTCAAAAACGCGATCACGTCGTGTTTGGTTTCTTCTTCGATGGCGTCGATGCGGGCGATGCGCTCCGGCGTGTAGGGTTTGTCGCCCTTTTCCCACACCGCCTTGGCGGCGGTTTTGGGGATCACGCCCAATTGGGCGAGCGCGTCGCAGGCGTGGGCCTCGATCTCGAACCAAATCTTAAATTTGTTGGCGGGATCCCAGATTTGGGTCATTTCGGGGCGCGAATAACGCGGAATCATAAGAGGTCTCCGATTGCGGGCGTATGGGCGTGTTATTAAACAGGGGCATTAAGTGTGCGCCGATCATACCCGCGTGCCGGGGCGGGCGACAACACCTTATGCGGGGGGATTATTCCCCAATCAACTGGCGGAGGGTCGCCATCGTCAGAAACAGTCGCCTTGGGCTGCCCGTAAACGTGATAAAACCGTATTTGCGGTAAAACGCCGCCGCTGTATCGTCTCGCGCGTCCACAATGATGGCGTGAACGGCAAGCGCCTGACTGGCGAGAAGCACGCGGTTGAGCGCATCCATGAGCAGATGCACACCAAGCCCCCGGCCCTTGCTGTTCTGATCCACCGCCAGCCGCCCAAGCAGAACGGCGGGAACCGGATAGTGGGGGAGTTTTTTAGCCTGCGCCGGGGGCAGGGCGTCTTTCTGAAAACTTCCCGCGCTTAGGCTGTAAAATCCGAGGACGGCGTTGGTGTGGTCGAGCGCGACAAACACACGCGCCACGTCGCGCTTTACGTCCTGGGATGCAATTTCTTGGATATACCGATCAAGTTCAGGCGCGCAGCAGGAAAAGGTGGAGCGGTTATGCGTTTTGCCATCGAAGGGCGCGATGCGCCAGGGCGCATCGGCATGCATCAGGCGGTGGCCTTTTTGTAGTTGGCAAACGCTTTGCGCAACGCGGCGTTCGGCGCGGGCGGGTTGGTGAGCGCGTCGAAAAACAGTTTCCAATCGGGGGCGGAAAGGGTCACGGCTTCGTTTTCGCGGATGACCTTTTCAGCCTCGTCCAGCGCCGAGCCAAGCACGAACTGGCTTACCGTCTTGTGACGGTAACTGGCCGCGCGTTGGAGCACGTTTTTGGCGCGCGCATCGAGCCGCACCTGTAAACGGTCATCCTTTGTTGGTTCTGCTTCCACTGCCCTTGGCATGGAAAAATCTCCGGTTGGGTGGTTTTGTTATTTGTGTATTGTACTTACAAATGGAGTACGTTTCAAGGGGGGGGTAGGGTAAGTCGATGGTAGCTTTCCCCTTCCTTTTGTTACCCCTTAACAGAATTGGTGCAATTTTTTATCTTTTTTATATTTCTGGACGATAGAAAAACTAAAATAATATAAAAAAATGCCCCTACTACATCATATATAGATTTATCTTCAATTAGCAGATAGTAAGCGCTAGCATCCGTAAATAAATAAGCGATTAAAAAAATAAATAATACTAATATGCATATATATCCGAATAATACGAACAATAAACCAATCAAATCAATTTCAAATTTACGATAAACTATAGATTTAAGATAATTATAGTGAATTTTATTAATTATTGAAATTACATATGTATATTTTGCCACCATATACACAACCACTATCAATACAGAAGTGGGCAACTCAACAGAAGGAAACGGTGCAGAAAGACTATACAAAACTAAAAATGCCCCGGTATCATAAGAGGTGCCCGTTCCATTCATGAGCATCTCCGTACAAACTGCATACATGTCATGAATAAAAATAATTTCTACATATAAAACTAACCAAAACAATGTAGAAAAGAAATTATGATGCGTTATACATATTTTATTATTAATAATAAAATATGTATATATTGATACTACCTTGTTTAGAGCCGCAATTAAAATAATAGAAAACAATATCCCCGCGACTCCACCTAAAACCCCAGCAACCACGTTGCTGGCCCAGGCCCAACTAAGCAACGCCCCTAGCAATCCGTAAATACTAACTTGCAGTGTATGAGATGTCAGCGCTAAGGCATTCTGTAGCTGGAAGGGTATTCCCATGGTTTTAGCCTTTTCATCCACCCTCACAACAACCCCAACGCCTTGAACGAGGTGTTGCCCGATTTGCTCACCACGATGTGGTCGTGCAGTTGGATGCCGAGTTTGTCGCCCGCGTCACGCAGGTCTTTGGTCATGGTGATGTCGGCTTGGCTGGGTGTGGAATCGCCCGACGGGTGGTTGTGCACCAAGATCAGGGCGCTGGCGCCCAAATCCAATGCGCGTTTGATGACTTCGCGCGGATAAACGGGGGTGAAATCCACCGTGCCTTGTTGTTGCAGTTCGTCGGCGATCAGCACGTTTTTGCGGTTGAGGAACAAAATGCGGAATTGTTCGTTTTTGGCATGGCCCATGGCGACGCGCACATAATCCATCAAGCTCTGCCAACTGCTCAATACCGGCTGGTTCATCACGTCGTTTTGCAAAAGGCGCACGGCGGCTTCACGCACCGCCAGCAAACTCACCGCCGCCGTTTCGCCAATGCCGGAAACTTGCGTTAACGCCGCCACATCGGCATGAAGCACCGCCGCGAACGAACCGAAGCGTTTGAGCAAAGCCTTGGCGATGGGTTTGACGTCGCGCCGGGGCATGGCGGCGAACAGCAGCAATTCAATGAGTTCGTAATCCGCCAAGTCACCTTGCGCTTTCAAAAAGCGTTCCCGCAGTCGCGCGCGGTGCCCGGCGTAGTCCGGTTCCGGTTCGGCGCCAGAGGGGCCGGAAGGAGGAGAGGCAGGCGCGGCGGTCGGCATTGCAGCTTTGTTCCGGCTAGGGTTGCGCGGACACGCTCAAAACGTGTGCAATGCCTACTGTGCCTAAACGTATGGGGGTTTGTCAAAACCTTTGGGCGAAGCGGTGAACACCTCAAAGCCGTCGGCGGTGACGGCCAACGAGTGTTCAAACTGCGCCGAAAGCGAACGGTCCTTGGTCACGGCGGTCCAGCCGTCGGCCAGAATTTTGACGTCGAAGGCGCCTAAGTTGATCATCGGCTCGATGGTGAAAAACATGCCTTCTTGCAACACCGGGCCTTTGCCGGGCGCGCCGAAGTGCATGATGTTGGGCGCGTCGTGGAACACCTGGCCCAAACCGTGGCCGCAAAAATCGCGCACCACCGAACAGCGTTCATTTTCGGCGTAACTTTGAATGGCGTAACCGATATCGCCGACCGTCGCCCCCGGTTTGACGACGCGGATGCCGCGCCACATGGCTTCGAACGTCACGTCGATCAGGCGCTTGGCTTTGACCGAGACCTTGTCGCCGACATAATACATGCGCGAGGTGTCGCCGTACCAGCCGTCCAAGATGGTGGTGACGTCGATGTTGACGATGTCGCCGTCTTGCAAAATTTTGTCGCTGGGGATGCCGTGGCACACTACGTGGTTGATCGAGGTGCAGATGGATTTGGGAAACCCGCGATAGTTTAAGGGCGCGCACTGCGCCCCGTGGGAAACGATGAAATCGTGGCACAGTTTATCCAGCGCATCGGTGGTGATACCCGGTTTGACGTGCTGCACGATCATGTCTAGGGTTTCGGCGGCCAAACGGCCCGCCTTGCGCATGCCGACGAAATCTTCGGGGCCGTGGATTTTGATGTGGTTCGAGTGGCTCATGTGTTCCAACGATTATTGCGAGTTTGGCCGATTATGGCATGGCTTATGGCGAGGGCGAAAAAAAATCACAGCCTTACGGCGACCGGATCGGTGACGACGATTTCCTTTGGGCTGATGCGGCAGGTATAGGCCAGCACTTCGACCCCCGCTTTTATCGCAGCGCTTAAGCCCTTGGCATAAGTCGGGTCGATATCGGCGGCGACGGTGAAAGCATCGGCGTCGTCGCGCTGCACCAAATAAAACATCACCGCGCGGTGGCCTTCACGCACCATGTCGGCCAGTTCGACTAAATGTTTGGCCCCGCGTTCGGTTACCGCGTCGGGGAACTCGGCGGGCGCGCCTGGCGAAAGATCGCGGCGCAGGGTGGTGTTTTTGACCTCGACATAACAACGCGGTTTGCTCTCGTCTTCGAGCAAGATATCGATGCGCGAATTTTTGCCGTATTTCACTTCACGCCGCAGTCTCGCATAACCCGCCAGTTCCGGCACCCGCCCGGTTTCGATGGCTTCGGCCACCAAGCGGTTGGGGTGTTGGGTGTTGATGCCGACCATTGCCTCGCCGATTTTGATCAGCTCCCAGGTGTATTTAAGTTTGCGGTTGGGGTCTTTGGCGGGGCTTAACCACACCCGCGCGCCCGGTTCATTAACCGACAGCATGGAGCCGGAGTTGGCGCAATGCGCCACCACGACCTCGCCGCCCGCCAGCTCGACATCGGTCAAGAACCGTTTGTAGCGTTTCACCAGCGTGCCGGGGATCAGGGGCAAATCGAACTTCATGCCCGAAACCTAGTCATCCTAAGTGCTCGGTTCAATTAAAAAGTCCGCTAAGCTGGTCTCGGCGCTGCCGGGTTTGAGGGGTTTTTGCTGGTCCGGGTGCGGGGCCCAGGCGGTCAGATAGATAATGTCGAAGGTGGCGGGGATGCGGCCCTCACCCACTTCGCCCAGCTCCCGGTTGCCGCGCCCTGCGAATTTTTCTAGGTAATAGGCCGCCGCGCGCAGCATCGTATCTTTGCGGGTAAAGGTCTTGCGCCGCCCGGAAACGGCCCCGCTTTCGCCCATGCCCCGCAGGTCGGCCATCAGCCTGAACATGTCGGGGTAAGAAACCTGGATGCTGTCGGTATCGACCACCGGCAGGGCGAAACCCGCGCGTTGCAGCAATGCGCCCGCGTCTTGCACCGTGGTGAAGGGCGATACGCGTGGGCTCATGCCCATTTCGACTTCCAACTCGGCGGCCATCAGGCTTTCGCGCAACTCAAATAACGTGCGTTCGCCGAACATGGCAGCCAAAAACAGGCCATCGGGTTTTAAAGCCTGGCGGATTTGGATGAACGCGCCGGGCAAATCGTTGGCCCAGTGCAGTGACAGGTTGGACAGCACCAGATCAAGCGATCCGCTTTTGATCGGCAAAAATTCTTCGTCGGCGGCAAAACAGACGCCGCCTGTCTGCCTGTCCCCGGCCTGTTTAACCATTTTTGGCGAAGGGTCGCATTGTATGAGCGTTTCGATGCCGCCGCGCCCCTGCAGCGTGCGCGCCACTTCGCCGCCGTGACAGCCCAGATTCAGCGCCAGCGGGAAACTGCGTTTAACGTCCTGCAGGCGCTCGGTCAGGCGGTCCGCCACTTCGGCAAACAGAAAGTCGTGCGCAAAAATGCCGGAGGCGGCGCGTTCGCGGTGTTTGCGTACGGCCTCGCGTTCGAAAAGCTGCATGTGTTCGGGTGTCGCCATGTCCCCTATATGACACACCCGAACAAGCTGATAAAGTGTTAGCCGTATGATTGAATGGGTGATGGCTTGAAATCGTTAAACGTGCCGCCGATTGCGCGGGGGATTTTGGATTTGCTGCTGCCGCCCACCTGCGCGGGCTGCGGCGAGGTGGTGGAAGATGCCCACACCCTGTGCGCCGATTGCTGGGGTGAGCTGACCTTCATCAGCCGCCCGTGCTGCGACGCGTGCGGCCATCCGTTTGAATACGAAGTGCCCGGCCTGACGCTGTGCGGCGCGTGTCTGCAGGACCGCCCGCCCTATGCCCGCGCCCGTGCGGCGCTGCTCTATAACGATGCCTCCAAGGTTTTTATCTTGAAATTAAAACACGCCGACCGCACCGATACGGTCAAACTGCTCGCCAAGTGGTTGCTTCAGGCGGGGGCGGAGGTTTTAGGCGAAACCGATGTGGTGGTGCCGGTGCCGCTGCATTGGACCCGTTTGTTTTCACGGCGCTTCAATCAGGCCGCTTTGTTGGCTCAGGCGTTGGGCAAACTGACGCACAAGGCGGTCCTGGTGGATGCCCTGGTGCGCCACAAAAAGACCCCCAGCCAGGGGCATTTGGGCGTTAAGGCCCGGGCGCGCAACGTGCAAGGCGCGTTTGCCGTGACCCAGGCGTGGGGCGGCCAAATCCGCGGCAAACGGGTGCTGTTGGTCGATGATGTCTACACTACCGGGGCGACGGTCCGCGCGGCAACCAAGGCGTTGCTGCGCGCGGGCGCGGCCCAAGTCGATGTGGTGACGGTGGCGCGTGTGGTTAAAAAGTGAAGGGCTATTGTTCGATAGGGGGGTGAGGTTATATAAGTCATGGGGGGGGTAGAGGTTATATACATCATGTTAGATGTAGCTGCTGGAGTTTAATCGTGCCGGAAATCGAAATTTACACCACCCCGATTTGTCCCTATTGCATTCGCGCCAAGGCGCTGCTGGATAAAAAGGGCGTTGTTTATAAAGAAGTGAACGTGATGACAAACCCCGACCGGCGCAAGGAAATGCAGCAACGCTCGGGCGGGCACACAGTGCCGCAAATCTTTATCGACGGTGAAGCCATCGGCGGCTGCGATGATTTGTACGCGCTGGAAATCGACGGTGAACTCAACGAAATGCTGGGCCTTTCATGAACCCACCAATGCCCCGGTTTAAGGTCGCCTGCGTGCAGGTCAACGCTTCCGATGACATGGCGGCCAATATCGAGGCGGCGGCGCAGATGGCGCGCGACGCGGCGCTGCTGGGTGCGGAACTGGTGCTGTTTCCCGAAAACGTGGCGATGATGACGTTCGGCCAGGATCGTATTCGCGCTAACGCCTGCGCTCAGACCGATCATCCCGCCATTCCCGCTTTTGCAGCCCTGGCCCAAGAGCTTGACATCTGGTTGCACGGCGGCACGCTGGCGATCAAGGTCGGCGACAAAATCGCCAACCGCGCCTTTGTTTTTGCCCCCGATGGCTCCATCGCCGCCCAGTACGACAAGATCCATATGTTCGACGTCGATTTGAGCGCGGGCGAAAGTTATCGCGAGTCCGAGACTTTTTCTCCCGGCGATCAAAAAGTGTTGGTGGATTTGCCGTGGGGCGGGCTGGGGCTCAGCACCTGTTACGATGTGCGCTTTCCGTACTTGTATCGCGCCTTGGCGGATGCGGGGGCGAAGTATCTGGCCGTGCCTGCCGCGTTCACCGTGCCGACCGGGCGGGCGCACTGGGAAGTGCTGTTGCGCGCGCGCGCCATCGAAAACGGCTGTTATGTGTTTGCCCCGGCGCAGACCGGTACCCACGCGGGCGGACGGCAAACTTATGGCCACGCGCTGATCATCGATCCGTGGGGGCAGGTGTTGAGCGACGCGGGTGACGAACCCGGTTTTGTCATCGCCGATGTCGATCCGGCCAAAGTCGATGAAGCGCGCGCGATGGTGCCGTCGCTCAAACACAGCCGCGAGATTTCTTGAGCGTTTCGGGGCTTTTCCCGGCTTCAACGCAGGAGCCATTGAAGCCAGGACCCCATTGGACATTTGTTAACCCTTGCCCGGTATGCTTAAGGTCCAAATCGGCGCAAGGCCTTCGGTTTTGCGTGAAAATGACTATACTGGTTGGGCTCTGGGAAGAATAACGGAAATCGGTTCATGATACTCTATCAGCTGAGTTGCGACGACGAACACACGTTTGAAGCCTGGTTCCGCGATAGCGGCGCGTATGACGAACAGGCGAAAAACGGCCATGTGGAATGTCCGTATTGCGGCTCCACCAAGGTGGCCAAGGCTCCGATGGCACCGCGTATCGTCTCGGGCGTATCGGATCGCGCCGCTGAGCCGACGTCCAGCAGCGACGGTGAATGGGACATCAACAAGATGGACCAAAACCGCGCCCAAGAGGTCGCCCAGAAAATTCTCGACGCCGTGGGCAACATCCGCGAATACGCCGAAAAAAATCTGGAAAACGTCGGTGACGAATTCGCCGAAGAAGCGCTTAAAATCCATCACGGCGAAACACAAGAACGCGGTATCTATGGCCGCGCTTCGGAAGATGAAGCCCGCGAACTGGAAAAAGAAGGCGTGCAATTCGTGCGCCTGCCGGGAACCCCGCGTCGTAACGGTTAAGTTTAAAACTTTAGCGCTCAGGGCTTGCGTAACCGCTTTTCGTCGTCAATGACCACAACCTTGTGCGGGGGCGTGTGCGCCCAATCCCAAAAAATGATATTGATGTTGGCTGGCGTGCTGTTGGCCGCAAAACTGCGCACCCGCACGGCGCTGACGGCTTGGGCGCGTAGCTCGTCATATAACGCCCAGGTCGGCGGGCGCTGCCCCAAATCCGTGAGTTCTTCCCAGGCGCAGCCGAGGTCGTAGGGAACCGGCGTCGTTGTGAGGTCCACGACATCCGTGCAATCGATGTTGTAAGCGCAAATGGTCAACGGTTGGAATTTGAGCGCGAAGCCCTGTTGGGCTTCCAGTACGGCGGTATTAAAATCTTCTGAAGTATAAAGCGCTTTTGCGCCCCGGGGGTTAAAGCGTCCGCCGTGGCGCGCGGCCCCTTTGCCGGAGGTCGGATCATACGACCAACGCGGATTGTGCGCACGGTAAACAACACCTTGGTAGTGGATCGTCTTGAACTTCAAGCATAGCCCCCCTCGGCGATGCGGCTGAGATAGGATTTAACGGCTTCGGCACGGCCTTCCTTCACCAGATCTTCTGCCGTTTTATCTCCGAACGAGGGCAGTGGTTGGGAGCGATACCAGGCATATGCCTGCATGACCGATCCGCACCAGGGCAACACGCGATTGACGATTTGCACGGTGTCGAGCAAGCGCGACTGTGTGGCGCGGGTGTCAAGACGTGCGGTTTTGCTCACGGCGTCGCGCGATAGCCCCGTGGCATTCGCCAGCTCGGCTTTGGTGATGTGAAAAATCTCCGCCATGCGGTCCACTTGCACGCGGCCCGTTCGGTCGATGATGGTTTGCAGCAGATCGGGTTGCATCATGTGCCTCAATTTTTTGCCCATATTTGGGTTATATTATGAGGCAAAATGGGCATTTGTCAAGATACCCCGCGCTCAGGCGCGTTCTGCAAACGCCAAATAATTCACGTCGAAATCACGATCCGACAACGCCCAGGTGTCTTTGAGCGGGTTGTAAACCATGCCCTTTAAGTCGGTGAATTCGAGGCCGTGGGGGCGCACCAGACGGGCCAATTCGCTGGGTTTTAAGAACTTTTTCCAGTCGTGGGTGCCAACCGGCAGCCAGCGCAGCACGTATTCTGCGGCGAATTTGCCGAGCAACAGCGATTTGAAATTGCGGTTCATGGTCGACAAGACCATGCAGCCTTGCTCGTTTAGAACCGACGTGCAGGCGGCCATGAACAGTTGGGGGTCGGCCACATGCTCGATCACTTCCATGTTCAGCACCAAATCGAACTTGTGCCCCTCGGCGGCCAAGTCTTCGGGCAGCACGTTCAAATACTCGATGTCCAGATCGCTTTGGGCGGCGTGAATTTTGGCGATTTCAATGTTTTTTTCGCCCGCATCGATGCTGGTCATGGTGGCGCCCAAGCGCGCCATGGGTTCGCTCAGCAAACCGCCGCCGCAGCCCACATCCAACACCTTGAGGGTCGAAAAAGGCTTATCGGCGTTCGCATCCAGGCCAAAATGGCGGCATACGTTGTCTTTGATGAATGCGATGCGCACCGGGTTGATCTGGTGTAAGGGGCGGAATTTGCCGGTGGCAGACCACCATTCCTCGGCCATGGCGGTGAAACGGGCGATTTCTTCCGGGTTGGCGCTGGTGCCGGCTCGGGTGTTGCCGTCTTTATCGGGAGCCTGGGTCGCCGCGTTGGCCATGGGGGGTCTGCCTCTCAAAAGTCGTAACGATTTAGGCCCGGATTGGGGGCAAAAATTGCGCTATCCGGGCGGCCACGCCCTTGCTTGGCGGGATCATAACGAGTATGTATACGCGCCTGCCGGGCCGCAAGGTGTTGGTTTAAGCCTTATCTGGATACGGTTCCAGTGCTTTTCCAGCGCCCAGCATCCCTTGGCGGTTTTTTTATGAATCAGACTTAAGCGATAGATCATGGCCTTGATCGTAATGAAATTCGGCGGCACGTCCGTGGGCGACGTTGAGCGCATCCAGAATGTCGCCAAGCGCGTCAAAGCGGAATTTGACGCGGGCAACCAGGTTGCCGTGGTGGTTTCCGCCATGTCGGGTGTGACCAACCAATTGGTGGATTATGTCACGTCCATCGCGCCGCTTTACGACACCCGCGAATATGACGTGGTGGTGTCTTCGGGTGAGCAGGTGACGTCGGGGCTGTTGGCCCTGGCGTTGCAGACGCTGGGCGTGTCGGCGCGGTCGTGGCAGGGCTGGCAGTTGCCGGTCAATACCGACAGCGCCCATGGCAAGGCCCGCATCGTCGGCATTGAAGGCGAAAAAATCCTTGAACGCATGGCCCGTGGCGAAGTCGCCGTGGTGCCGGGTTTTCAGGGCGTGGGCGCGGATGGCCGTGTGACCACGTTGGGCCGTGGTGGTTCGGATACGTCTGCTGTCGCCCTGGCCGCGGCGCTTCATGCGGATCGCTGCGATATTTATACGGACGTGGACGGTGTTTACACCACCGACCCGCGCATCGTTTCCAAAGCGCGGAAACTCAATAAGATCACTTTCGAGGAAATGCTCGAATTGGCATCGGTGGGCGCTAAGGTCTTGCAGACCCGCTCCGTCGAAGTGGCAATGAAACATGGTGTTCGCTTGCAAGTGCGCTCATCCTTTTCGGACGAGCCGGGCACCTTAGTCGTAAACGAGGACGAAATCGTGGAACAAGAACTCATCAGCGGCATCGCCTATAGCCGGGACGAGGCCAAAATCACCTTGCTCGGCGTGGCCGATCATCCGGGCATTGCGGCCAAGATTTTCGGCCCCCTGGCCGAGGCCTCTATCAACGTGGACATGATCGTGCAGAACGTGTCCGAGGACGGCAAATCCACGGACCTGACCTTTACGGTGACCAAGGCCGATCTGACACGCGCCGTGGAAACGGTGAAAAAGCATATGGCCGAACTTGGTTATCGGGAATTGAAGTCGGATTCCAACGTGGCGAAGGTTTCGGTCATCGGCGTCGGTATGCGTTCTCACGCCGGTATCGCGCAGCGTATGTTCCAGGCTTTGGCCGACAAGGGCATCAACATTCAGGTGATTTCGACTTCGGAAATCAAGGTTTCGGTGCTGATCGCCGAAGAATACACCGAATTGGCGTTGCGCTCGTTGCACACGGCCTACGGCCTGGACGCGGAAGATTAAGTGCGCATGTCGATTTCACCCGAACAGCGTTTAAACGACCTGTGGGCCAGGGGCCGGGAATTTCTCGGCGTCGAGTACGCCATTATGGGCGGGGCCATGTCGTGGATTTCCGAACGCCATCTGGTGAGCGCGATTTCCAACGCGGGCGGTTTTGGCGTGATTGCAGGCGGCGCCATGGGGCCGGATCTGCTGCGCGCGGAAATCCAAGCGACCAAAGCCTTAACGAACAAACCGTTCGGCGTGAACTTGATCACCATGCATCCCCAGCTCGATGCGCTGATGGACGTTTGCATCGAAGAAAAGGTGACGCACGTGGTGTTGGCGGGAGGCTTGCCTTCGGGCAAGGCCATCGCCAAGCTGAAAGATGCGGGCATTAAAGTGGTCTGTTTTGCCCCGGCGTTGGTGTTGGCCAAACGTCTGGTGCGCAGCGGCGTGGATGCGTTAGTAATCGAAGGCCACGAAGCGGGCGGACATATCGGTCCGGTTTCGACCTCGGTTTTAGCGCAGGAAATTTTGCCCTTCGTTACTGAGGTGCCGGTGTTTGTGGCGGGCGGCATCGGGCGCGGCGAAACCATCGTCAGTTACCTGGAAATGGGCGCGGCGGGGGTGCAGTTGGGCACACGCTTGGTGTGCGCCACGGAATGCATCGCGCACGACAATTTCAAGAAAGCCTTTATTCGCGCGTCGGCCCGCGATGCGGTGCCCACGGTGCAGATCGATCCGCGTTTTCCCGTCATTCCGGTGCGCGCTATCGTCAACAAAGGCACCGAAGAATTTATGGCGACCCAGCGCCGTATGATTGCTAAGGTTGATTCTGGTGAGTTGGAACAAACTGCGGCGCAGTTGGAAATTGAGCATTTCTGGGCCGGTGCATTGCGCCGCGCCGTGATTGATGGCGATGTCGAAGGCGGCTCGCTGATGGCCGGGCAGATCGTCGGTCTCGTTAAATCCGAACAGCCGATGGCTGAAATTTTTGCCGAACTTCTGGCTCAGGCGATGGATGCCATCCGCGCCCACCCGGATCAGCAAAACCCTTAAAACCTCAAGAGGGCTGGGTTATATGAGCGCGGCCGGCAGCACGATCCCTCCCACGACAGCCCCCCGGCGGCTACTTGCCCGGCTGCGCGACGTGATGGCGGGCGCCGAGGCCGCGCAGGATCGCCTCAATCGGGTGACCTCCATCATCGCCGCCGACATGGTGGCGGAGGTCTGCTCCATTTACGTGCGTCGCGCGGGCGACGTGTTGGAGCTGTTCGCCACTCAGGGTTTGAGCGCCGATGCCGTACACGTCACGCGCCTGCGCATCGGCGAAGGCTTGGTGGGCGACATCGCCGCCCATGCCAATCCATTGGCCCTTTCCGATGCGCGCAACCATCCCAATTTTGCCTTTCGCCCGGAAACGGGTGAAGAAGCCTTTCATTCGTTTTTAGGCGTGCCGATTTTGCGCGCCGGGCGCGTGGTGGGCGTGCTGTCGGTGCAGAACGTCACGCCGCGCAAATACACCGAAGAAGAAACCGAAACGCTGCAGACCGTCGCCATGGTGTTGGCGGAAATGGTGGCCAGCGGCCAATTGATAGGCCGCGACGAATTGGCGCCGATCGACGGCATCGCGCTGAAACCGCTGCGCCTTGAAGGCACGCGGTTTAACGCTGGTCTCGGCATCGGTCAGGCGGTGCTGCATGAACCGCGCTTTACGGTCGAAAAGATCGTCGCTGAAGACCCCGACGCCGAACTGGAACGGTTGCGCACGGCCTTTACCGCCATGCACGGCCAGTTGGAACGCATCTTGGATATCGGCCCGCTTTCAAATGGCGATGGCGGCGAGCATGAAGACGTGTTGGAGGCGTTCCGCCTAGTGGCCGAAGACGCGGGCTGGCTGCGGCGTACCGAAGAAGCGGTGCTTTCTGGCCTTACCGCCGAAGCGGCGGTGCTTAAGGTCAAAAACGAAATGCGCGCGCGTCTGGGTTCGGCGACGGATCCATACCTACGCGAACGCGTTCACGATCTGGAAGATTTGGGCAATCAGCTGTTGCGCCAGTTGACGGGGCAGGTGGGGCAGGCGCAATCGGAATTGCCCGAACACGTGGTGCTGGTGGCGCGCAACATGGGTCCGGCGGAGTTCCTCGAATACGACCATACGCGCATTCGCGCGCTGGTTTTGGAAGAAGGCTCTGCATCGTCGCACGTTGCCATCATCGCGCGGGCGCTGGACATTCCTGTGGTCGGGCAGGTGCGCGATATTTTGTCCAAAATCGCCAATAACGAGGCGATCATCGCCGATGGCGATAATTCTCAGATTTTTATCCGCCCCAGCGAAGACATTCAGCAAACCTTTCACGCAACGCGCAAACATAAAGAGTTAATCAAGGCCCAATATGCGCAGTTGAAGGATTTGCCCGCCAAAACGCGCGACGGGGTGGAGATCAGCCTCAACATCAATGCGGGATTGCTGTTTGATTTCGATCAGATCGAAGCCGTAGGCGCGGATGGCGTGGGGCTGTATCGCACCGAGGTGCCGTTCATGGTGCGCGCCGAATTCCCCGACGTCGAGGCTCAGCGCACCCTTTATGAAAAGGTTTTGGATCGTGCCAACGGCAAGCCGGTGGTGTTTCGCACCATTGACGTAGGCGGCGACAAGGTGCTGCCCTATTGGGATCAGTTCGACGAAGAAAATCCCGCGATGGGGTGGCGCGCGATCCGCATTTCGCTGGATCGTCCGGCCATTTTACGCCAGCAGTTGCGCGCCTTGGTGCGCGCAGCAAAGGGACGCAACATTTACGTCATGTTTCCCATGGTCGCCGAGGTCGAAGAGTTCGACGCGGCGAAAAAACTGCTGCAGCGCGAGTTGGACCGCGAGCGTGAGCGCGGCGGTATTTTGCCGGAAAAAGTTCATACCGGGGTGATGCTGGAAGTGCCCGCGCTGGCGCTGCAACTCGACAAGCTGATGCCGCGGGTGGATTTTATTTCCATCGGCTCCAACGATCTGATGCAATTTCTTTATGCCACCGATCGCGGCAATCCGCATGTGTCGGATCGGTACGATATTTTGTCGCCGTTTGCTCTGGGCTTTTTGAAACACGTGCGTGATCGTTGCGATCAGGCAGGCGTGCCGGTAAGCGTGTGTGGCGAGGCGGCGGGTCGTCCGCTCGAAGCCATGGCGTTGATTGGTATCGGTTTTAGGCGCCTGTCCATGCCGCCGCCTGCGATCGGCCCGGTGAAGGAAATGATCCGTTCTATGGCTGCGCGCCCGGTGGCCAGTTTTGTTCATTCTTTGCTGGAAATGCCGCGCGTCAGCATCCGCCAGCGCCTGCGCGACTTTGCCAAGGATCATGGCATTGAAATTTAAGCGTTTTAAGTCCTTGGAATTTCTTGCGCTTCTTCTGATACTTGGGGCAGAATAGCCGCGCGCAACAAGCTGGGTAATTAACCCGGCGACAGGAGTGACCGTGAGTAACGCAGATACCCCATCCACTATCGATGAAACCGCCGCCGAGCAAGCCCAGCAAGCGGTGGGCCAGCTTCTGCGTGAAACGCGCAAAAAGGCGGGGCTCGAAATTGCCGAGGTTGCGCGTGCGTTACGGATCGGCCAGCGTTATCTGGAGGCTCTGGAAGATGGGCGCAATAAGGAATTGCCCGGTTCCACCTACGCCATCGGTTTTGTGCGCAGTTATTCCGAATATCTGAAGCTGGATGGCGAAGAGATCGTTCGTCGTTATAAGGCCGAGGCTCAGAGTGCGGGTTATAAGAATACCTTAGTGTTTCCCAAACCAATTCCCGATAGCGGCGTACCCGGCGCTGCGGTGCTGGGGCTTGGCGTGATCGTCGCCGCCATAGCGTATGGGGTGTGGTACTGGAATTCCAACGCCGACGATGTCGCTGCCGTGCGGGTCGATCCGGTTCCCGAACAGATGGCTGCGCCCGCAGCTTCACAAGATGGTGCGCCGCAGCCCCAGGACGAAACCGCAACGGCAGCGGCTGAACCCGGCTCCGAATCAGTCAATGAAGTTGCTGGCAATGAAGTGGCTGGCAATGAAGCGGCTGGCGATGCGCAATCCGCAACCGAAGCTGCCGCTCAACCCAGCGGTGATGCGCCGGAGGCTTTTGATCCGCCCGCCGCCGATCAACCCGCCGAAGATTCGCCCGCAACCGCATCGCCCGCGCCTATATCGCCCGCAGCCGAGCCGACTGTGGCGGCGGCTCCCGCCGAGCAAGCGGTTCAGCCGATTACAAACACAGAACCGGCGCCAGCCGCAACTGCACCGACAGCCCCCGCTCCGCAGGTGTCGACGCCCGCAGCGGCCCCCGCCGCCACGCCCGCGCCTGCACCCGCGCCGAGTGGCGAAGATGGGGCCAGCCGTATTACCGTGCGCGCCACGGCCAACAGCTGGATTCAAATTCGCGACGAAGCCCTTGACCGCCTGTTGTTTACGCGGTTGCTGCGCGAGGGCGACATTTATGAAGTGCCCAATCGTGCAGGCCTGAGTTTGATGACGGGCAACGCCGGGGCTTTGGAATTGGTGGTGGACGGCGAGGCCATTCCCACCATTGGCAAAGTCGGTGAAGTGCGCCGTAATGTGGAACTGGACCCGGAAAAGCTGAAGGCCGGGACCGCCGTCACCGAATAGGGCCGCCGCGCTGCCTTCGCGCCGGGCCGCTGATCTCTTTCAAGTTGGCTTTGAGAACCGGTGGGCAGCGTTATAGAGCTTCCTCGACACGCCGTTTTCAGGAACCCATGATATGAGCGACAGCACCGATCAGGCATCCCTTCTTGGGGCACACCGTCACAACACCATCGCCGTGAACGTCGCGGGCGTATGGGTTGGCGGGGGCCATCCCGTTGTCGTGCAGTCCATGACCAATACTGATACCGCCGATGTTGATGCCACCGTGGCGCAGGTCGCGGCGCTGGCGCAGGCAGGCTCGGAACTGGTGCGCATGACCGTGGACCGCGATGAATCCGCGCGTGCGGTGCCGCTGATTCGCGACAAGTTGTTGGCGCAAGGCATCAACGTGCCCTTGGTGGGCGATTTTCATTACGTTGGGCACAAGCTGCTGGCCGACCATCCTGCTTGCGCCGAGGCGTTGGCGAAGTTTCGCATCAATCCGGGTAACGTCGGTTTTCGCGAGAAAAAAGACGCGCAATTTTCGGCCATGGTGGAACTGGCCGCCAAGCTGGGCAAGGCGGTGCGTATCGGCGTCAACTGGGGCAGCCTAGATCAAGAATTGGCGCAAAGCCTGATGGATGAAAATGCCCTGCGCGCAATACCGTTGCCGCCCGCCGCCATCACCCGCGAAGCGTTGGTGCGCAGTGCGCTGGATAGCGCTGCGCGTGCGGTGGAGTTGGGCTTGGGCAAGGATCGCATCATCATTTCGTGCAAGGTGTCCGAAGCCCCGGCCTTGATTGCCGTTTACCGCGATTTGGCCAAACGCTCCGACTATGCGTTGCATCTGGGGCTGACCGAAGCGGGCATGGGCGATAAGGGCGTGGTAGCATCGACCGCCGCGCTGGCCGTGCTGTTGAGCGAGGGCATCGGCGACACCATCCGCGTGTCGTTGACGCCGGAACCGGGCGGCTTGCGTGAACGCGAAGTGCGTGTCGCCCAGGATATTTTGCAAAGCCTGCACCTGCGCAGTTTTGCACCCCAGGTCACCGCGTGTCCAGGGTGCGGGCGCACCACATCGACGCTGTTTCAGGAATTGGCGCAGGATGTCGAAAGCTATGTGCGCGAGCGCATGCCGACGTGGCGCGAAACTCACGTTGGTGTTGAGGAAATGAAGCTCGCGGTGATGGGCTGCATCGTCAACGGCCCTGGGGAAAGCAAGTTTTGCGACATCGGTATTTCTCTGCCCGGTACCGGGGAAACCCCGTCCGCGCCGGTATTCCAAGACGGCGAAAAGGTGGCGACGCTGAAGGGGAACGATCTGGCGGGGCAGTTTAAGGCCATGATCGAAACGTATGTCGCCAGCCACTATGCGCCGAAGGATGCCTCCTGACATGACGGATGCGCCCGGCAGCGAAGGCGGTATCAAAGGCGGTCTGGCGGCCCGGCCCATCGTGGTCGGCGCCAATCATCGTTCTTCATCTATGGCCATGCGCGACCGCATCTTCGTTGAAGAGGCGCGCATTCCGGCGTTATTGGCGAAGCTGGGCGACAAGGGCGTGCGTCAAGCGATCTTGCTCGCCACCTGCGATCGGGTGGAAGCTATCGGCATCACGGATAACGCCGCCGCCTTCGCCGCCGCCGTGCTGGAAATTCTGGCCGCCGAGGGCGAGTGCCCGGTTGAAGAATTGCAGGCGCAGACCTACACGCTTACCGATGCTCAGGCGGTCGAGCATCTTTTTGCCGTTACCGCATCGCTCGACAGCCTCATGGTGGGCGAACCGCAGATCGTCGGCCAGGTCAAGGCCGCGCACCGCATCGCGCGCGAAACAGGCTTTGTGAAGGCCGAGTTGGAAACCTGCATGCAGGCAGCCTATTCCGCCGCCAAACGGGTGCGCACCGAAACGCGCATCGGCGAAGGTCCGGTCAGCATGGCCGCCAGCGCGGTGCAGATCGCGCGTGATTTATTCGGCGATTTGAAGCGCTGCCGCGTGTTGTTGCTGGGTACTGGCGATATGGGGGAGCTGATTGCCCGCGACATGCAGGCAATTGGGCTCGATAGCCTGACCGTCGTTCATCCCCGCCCTGGGCGCGCGGGATATTTGGCGCGCGAATTGGGCGCCCATGAAGCATCGTTTGAAACGCTGCAAACGGTATTGAATGAAACCGACATCGTTTTGACCGCCTTGGGCTCGCGTCATTTTCAGTTGGAAAAACAGATGGTCGCCGCCGCCATCAAGGCGCGGCGATCCAGGCCGATCTTTATCGTCGATGCGGGTGTGCCGGGCGACGTCGATCCGGCGGTCGAAGAGCTTGATGACGCGTTCGTTTACGGCTTGGGCGATTTGGAACAGGTGGCGCTGAAGGGTCGCGCCGGGCGCGAGCAAGAAGCGGCGCTGGCGCGGGACATCATCGCGGGCGAGGCGGCGGCATTTTTGCACAACCGCGCCGAACGCGCCGCCGTTCCGGCGCTGACGCGGCTGCATGCGCGCTTCGAGCTGGAGCGCCGCCAAGCCGTTTTAGATGCGGGCGGGGATGCCGAAAAAGCCACGCGCCTGCTGGTCGGGCGTTTGCTGCATCGCCCATCGGAAGCCATGCGCCGCATTGCCGCCGGGGATGAAGCCGCGTGGGCGCGGCTGGAATTCGCGCTGGAAAAGCTGTTTGAACTGCAAGATATCGAAGCCGTAAAAACGGACGGGGACCAAGAGCCGTGAGTTTGGAAGAAAATCTCAAAAAGGTGCAGGACCGCCATGATGAACTGAGCGCGCTGTTATCAGCGGGCAAGGTGGAGGCGGATGCATTTCAGAAAATGTCCAAGGAATATTCGGACTTAACGCCCGTGGTCGAGGCCATCGATGCCTTGGAAAATACCCGCGAAGCCTTGACCGACGCGCTGGAGATGTTTGCCGAAAGCCGCAACGATCCGGAATTGCGTCAATTGGCCGAAGCCGAGGTTGGCGAACTGAAGGCGCAGTTGCCGGAATTGGAACGGCAAGTGCAGGTGCTGCTCATGCCGCGCGACGAGGCGGATGAACGTAATGCCATTTTGGAAGTGCGCGCGGGTACCGGCGGTGACGAAGCGGCGCTGTTTGCCGCCGATTTGTTGCGCATGTATCAACGGTTCGCCGACTTGCAGGGCTGGAAGTTCGAGTTGATGGAAGCCAATGAAACCGGCATCGGCGGTTATAAAGAAGCCATCGCCAGCATCACGGGCCGCAATGTGTTCGCCAAACTGAAGTTTGAAAGCGGCGTGCACCGTGTCCAGCGTGTGCCGGAAACGGAATCGGGCGGACGCATTCATACTTCGGCGGCGACCGTTGCGGTGCTGCCTGAAGCCCAGGACGTGGACATTCAGGTGCGTGTCGAAGATTTGCGCATCGACACCTATCGTTCCCAGGGCGCGGGCGGTCAGCACGTCAACACCACCGACAGCGCGGTGCGCATCACCCACCTGCCGTCGGGCATCGTGGTGCAGTGCCAGGATGGCCGTTCGCAGCACAAAAACAAAGAAAAGGCGATGACCATGCTGCGCGCCAAGCTCTATGACCACCAGCGTCAGGAGTTGGATCGTGAACGCGCCGCGTCGCGCAAGGGGCAGGTGGGTTCGGGTGATCGTTCGGAACGCATCCGCACCTACAACTTTCCTCAAGGCCGCGTCACCGATCATCGCATTAATCTGACCCTGCACAAATTGGACCGGGTGTTGGAAGGCGAACTGGATGAATTGGTCGACGCGCTGACCACCGAAGATCATGCCCAGCGTCTAGCGGATTTGAGCGGATGACCGTCGCCGGATCGGGAGCCGAAGTCGATCAAGCCTTTCGTGACGCCTGGAACCGCTTGGAACAGGCGGGCATTGAGAGTGCCCGTACCGATGCCCGGCTGTTGTTGGGGATGGTGCTGGGCGGCGGAGCGGAACGGGTGCTGGCCGAAAAAGGCCGCGCCCTGACAGCGGATGAAACAACCCGGTTTGAGGTCTTGATTCAGCGCCGTCTCGCGCACGAACCGGTCAGTCAAATTCGGGGGATGCGGGAGTTTTGGTCGCTGGAGTTCAAGGTCACCCGCGACACCTTGACACCCCGCCCCGATACCGAAACCTTGATCGAGGCGCTGTTGGATCATGCCCCGCCCGCCGTGGCCAACGTGTTGGATTTGGGCACAGGCACGGGCTGCATTTTGCTGGCGCTGCTCAGCGAATGGCCGGATGCGCAGGGGGTCGGCGTGGATGCAAGTCTGAACGCCTTGGCCGTCGCGCAGGAAAACGCCCAAGTGTTCGGTTTGGAGCCGCGGGCACG
Source organism: Rhodospirillales bacterium (assembly GCA_024653965.1). Taxonomy (GTDB): domain Bacteria; phylum Pseudomonadota; class Alphaproteobacteria; order Rhodospirillales; family Magnetovibrionaceae; genus JANLGW01. The sequence goes on along the minus strand of JANLGW010000055.1, from coordinate 6,874 downwards.
GTTCGTTCATGCGGACTGGACCCACGCGGGCTGGACCCGTGATTTGGGCGCTTCGTTCGATGTGGTGGTGTCCAATCCGCCGTATATTCCCGGCGGGGATATTGCGGGGCTGGATAAAGATGTGCGCGATTTTGAACCCTTGGGTGCGCTGGATGGCGGGGCGGATGGCCTGGATGCCTATCGCACGATTGTAAACGCTGCGTTCGATTTGGTGGCCAAGGGCGGAATCCTGGCCTTTGAGGTGGGCATTGGGCAGGCCGGGGCGGTCGCCGATCTGATGACGGACGCTGGTTTTAAGGTTTTGGAAAAACGCAAAGACTTGGGCGGCATTGAACGTGCGGTCGTGGCGCAAAAATAGGTCTTAAATTAATTGCGCCTAAATGTGAGAAAAGAGTTGGAAAGCTGCCCCATTCCGATTAGGGTTATAGGGAACGGGCGGCCATAGGGGCCGCGGGGGTTTCGGTATCGGTCCGGGTTGCATTTGTTTGGACCTCGACACCAAGAACCCAACCATCCCTTCAACTCTGCTGAAAACGTCTCCGGAAAAGTTCGTAGACTAAAATTGTTTCGGCGCGCGTTGCCAGGTTTCGACCTGGGCGGGATTCGCAAGCTGTGACTTCGCAAAATCATTCAAAACAACAAAAAATGGCATTATGAAACCAGGCACCAATCAACGACGATCCCGCGGCCGTAACGGCGGCGGTGGCGGCAGTAATAACAACAACAGTGGCGGCGGCGGCAACAGTGGCGGCGCTCGCCGGGGTGGTCGCAACCAAAATTTTGACAGCAATGGACCGGACGTAAAAATCCGCGGTTCCGCGCAGCAGGTGTTGGATAAATATCTGCAACTGGCGCGTGACGCTCAATCGAGCGGCGACCGGGTGAAAGCCGAAGGTTATTTGCAGTTCGCCGAGCACTATTATCGCATCTTAAGCGCCGAGCAGGAGGGTGACCGTCAACAGCGCCCCGTGCATCAGCAGGGCGAGCACGGTGACCAGGGGGGGGACCAGCAGGGCGAGGGTGATCTGTACACCGAACAAAGCGATCGTTTCCAGGATACTCGGAACCAGGGTGGCAATGCCCAAGGCGGTCGTGCCCAAGGTGGCAATGTCCAGGGTGGTAATGCCCAAGGTGGCAATGTCCAAAGCGGCAACGTTCAGGTTGAAATTCGCCAGGGCGATACGGACCAGGGTGAGACAAATCAGCGTGATCCGGGCCAGCGTGATACGGGCCGGGCCGACAAAGTTCAGGGTGACAAACCGGTTCGGGGCCGTCGCCGCGCTCCGGTGAAGAACGAAGCGACCTTAGCCGCCGAAGCTGCCGCAGCCAACGAAGCGCGCGCTTTGAGCAATAAGGGGCGCAACAACGGGGGCAATGATGCCGATGATGATATCGGCGAAGCCGTCGTCATCAGCACTGCACCTAAGCCCAAGCCGATCATCGACACCGACGACGATACGCCGGAAGCCGCGAACGGCTGACCGTTTTGTCGCAAGACTGCATATGCAAAAGGCCCTGCGCAAGCGGGGCCTTTTGCTGTGTTCGTCGAGTGCTGTGTTAGTCGAGTAGCCGGATTTCGTCGCCCGCACTGACCGGGCCGCCGCTTTCGACTTGGGCGTAGATGCCCATTTGGGTGTGGCCGAAATGTTCCTTTAAGGCGTGCATGATCTTGACGTCGGCCTCGCCGGTAAGCGGGTTGACGTGGGTGGCCGTGCAACGCCCGGTGGGTTCGGTGATGCGCAGTATCGCGGGGCCGATGCTTAACCGCCGTCCGGGCCATAATGCCTCGGCCCAAGCATCAATCCCTTCGATCCAGAAATTCATGCGAAAACGCACCGGATCGATGGTTTGGCCCAAGGCTTTTTCCAGGGCGCGGTGACTGGCCAGATTGAGGATCGAAACCGGCCCCTGGGTGGTATCGAAATGCCCGATTTCACGCGCTTCGACCAATACCGGCACCTGCTCTTTGTTGAGGCTTAAGTGTTTAGCGATTCCGCCCGCGATGGCGGCGCGGCCTTCGGGGCTCATCAAATTGCCCTCGGCGTGCAGGCCGTTTGGCCCTTCAAAACAAAACCGCCCGGTGATGTCGTCGAAGCGGCATTTCAGCGCGGCCAGCGTGTGGTTACGCACCAGCACGACAAATTGGGATTTAGGTCTCCAGCCGTTGCCCTCGGCGGCATCCGTTCCGGGCAGCGCCAGCGCCCAGCGCCGATCTTGCGGAAGGCCTTGGCCGGGGTTGAGCACGGTACGCTCCAGGCGTGCGCCGCTGAGGCTTTTTACGGGATAACGCCAAATGTCATGCAGTTTCATGGTTCATGCTTCCTAGGAGGTTGCGAAGGCGATAAGTTCAGACCATATCCGTGTCAAACCGCTATAATTTTGCGAAGCCGGTCAGGCTGCCACTGAGTTTAGGGGCCAAACCGTGCCGTCGCCAAGTAGGGATGTGAAGAAATGGATTTTGAAAAGTATTCCGAGCGCTCCAAAGGGTTTTTGCAGTCGGCACAAATGACGGCCGGGCGGCGCGATCATCAGCAATTGACGCCCCTGCACCTGTTGTTGGTGTTGCTGGAAGACAAAGAAGGCCTGTGCGCCGGGTTGATCAAGGCGGCGGGTGGTGATGCCAAAAAGGCGCTACAGGGGACTGAGACGGCGCTGGCCAAGCTGCCCAAGGTTGAAGGCCAGGGCGCGGGGCAGGTGTATCTTACGCGCGATCTCAATAAGGTGCTCGAACAGGCCGAGCAGTTGGCGGAAAAAGCGGGCGACAGCTTCATTACCGTGGAGCGCCTGTTGCTGGCGCTGGCCTTGAACGTTGGTGGCGAGGCGGGCCAAGTGTTGAAAAACGCGGGCGTGACGCCACAAAGCTTAAATAAGGCAGTCGAAGACCTGCGTAAGGGCCGCACCGCCGATAGCGCCAGCGCCGAAGACGGCTTCGATGCCTTGAAAAAATACGCGCGTGACCTGACCCAGGCCGCCGCCGATGGCAAAATCGATCCGGTCATCGGTCGTGATGAAGAAATCCGCCGCACCATCCAAGTGCTCAGCCGCCGCACCAAAAACAATCCGGTGCTGATCGGCGAACCCGGCGTCGGCAAAACGGCCATCGTTGAAGGTTTAGCCAACCGTATCGTGGGCGGCGATGTGCCGGAAAACTTAAAAACCAAAAAGCTGCTGGTGTTGGATTTGGGCGCGCTGGTGGCGGGCGCCAAGTTTCGCGGCGAGTTTGAAGAACGCCTTAAAGCGGTGCTGAAAGAGGTCGAGTCCGCCGAGGGCCAGATCATTTTGTTTATCGATGAAATGCACACCTTGGTCGGCGCAGGCGCGGCGGAAGGCTCGATGGATGCGTCGAACCTGATTAAACCGGCCTTGGCCCGTGGTGAATTGCATTGCGTCGGTGCGACGACGCTGGATGAATACCGCAAACACGTGGAAAAGGACGCCGCCTTGGCGCGCCGCTTCCAGCCGATATTTGTGTCTGAGCCTACCGTGGAAGATACCGTTTCGATTTTGCGCGGCATTAAAGAAAAGTACGAACTTCATCATGGCGTGCGCATCCATGACGCCGCGCTGGTGTCGGCGGCGATGCTCTCGAACCGCTATATCACGGATCGTTTTTTGCCCGACAAAGCCATCGATTTGATGGACGAGGCGGCTTCGCGGGTGCGTATGCAGGTGGATTCCAAACCCGACGAACTCGATGAGCTGGATCGCAAGATCATTCAACTGAAGATCGAACGCGAGGCGATGAAGAAAGAAATTGATGCGGCTTCACGCGAACGTCTTGGTGTGATCGAAAAAGAGCTGAGCGATCTGGAAGATAAGTCTACCGCGCTCACCGCCGAGTGGGAGAGCGAGAAAAACGCGCTTGCCGGGGCGACGCGGATTAAAGAACGGCTCGACCATGCGCGCGGCGAGTTGGAACGCGCCATGCGTGAAGCGCGCTACGAACAGGTCGGCGAGTTGCAGTACGAACGCATTCCTGCCCTGGAACGGCAATTGGCCGAGGCCGAAAATGCCGAAAACCACCGCATGGTCGAAGAAGCGGTGACGCCTCAGCATATCGCTCAGGTGGTGTCGCGCTGGACCGGCATTCCGGTCGACAGAATGCTGGAATCGGAACGCGATAAACTGGTGCATATGGAAGACGGGTTGCGCGGTCGGGTGGTGGGTCAAGAAGAAGCCCTGACCGCCGTGGCCAATGCGGTGCGCCGTGCGCGCGCGGGCCTGCAGGATCAAAACCGCCCCATCGGTTCGTTTTTGTTTTTAGGACCAACCGGCGTGGGCAAAACTGAATTAACCAAGGCGCTGGCTGAATTTTTGTTCGACGACGAAAGCGCTTTGTTGCGCATCGACATGTCGGAATATATGGAAAAGCACGCCGTGGCGCGGCTGATCGGCGCGCCGCCGGGTTATGTCGGTTATGACGAGGGCGGGGCGCTTACCGAAGCCGTGCGCCGTCGCCCCTATCAGGTGATCTTGTTCGATGAAGTCGAAAAGGCGCACCCGGACGTGTTCAACGTCATGCTTCAGGTGTTGGATGATGGCCGCCTGACCGATGGTCATGGACGCACGGTAGACTTTCGCAACACCTTGATCGTGCTGACATCGAACTTAGGCGGCGACATCCTGGCCAACCAAAAAGAAGGCCACGATTCAGGTGAAGTGCGCGCCCAGGTGATGGACGTGGTGCGCGGTGCGTTCCGTCCCGAATTCCTTAACCGCTTGGACGAGGTGATCTTGTTCCATCGGCTGTTCCGCGAACACATGGCGGGCATCGTCGATATCCAATTGCAGCGTTTGTTGGCTTTGCTCACGGAGCGCAAGATCACGTTGACCTTGGACGATGCGGCCAAAGATTGGCTGGCGGAAAAGGGCTATGATCCGGTGTACGGCGCGCGCCCGCTAAAGCGTGTCATTCAACGCGCGTTGCAAAACCCAATGGCGTCGCTGTTGCTCGAAGGCAAAATCAAAGACGGCGATACGGTTCAAGTTTCGGCCAAAGCCAAACACCTGACCATCAACGGCCAAGCCGTGGAGGATTGGGCGGCGTAAGGGTTTAGGGGGAAATCGAAATCTGTTCCCCCTAAACCCCTTAAAGGGTACTCAGGGGGAACAGCAGAAACGTTATTCCTGCGCCATTAGTTCTGTGCGAGACGCTTGCCTTTGCCGGCCAACGATGCCCACTTGGCATTTAAGTTGTTGCGCGAACCTTCAAAGCGCACCAGTTCCTTGCCGCTTAATTTTTCGCCCGAGGGCATTTTCACGCGCATGGGGTTCATCTTGGCGCCGAGGCGGACGACTTCATAGTGCAAATGCGGGCCGGTGGATTGTCCGGTGGTGCCGACAAAACCGATGATATCGCCTTGGCGCACCCGTTTGCCTTTGGCAATGCCGCGGTTGATGCCGCTCATGTGGGCGTAGCCGGTGGAGTATTCTGAATTGTGGCGGATGCTGACGTATTTGCCGTAGCCGCCATTCCAACCCGCGCTTTCCACCACACCATCGCCAGCGGCGTAAATCGGCGTGCCCGTGGGTGCGGCGAAATCAGTGCCGGTGTGCTTTTTGGTGTACCCGAGGATGGGGTGTTTGCGATTGCCGAAGTGCGAACTCAGACGGGCGCCATCGATGGGCGTGCGCATCAGGGCTTTTTTGGCGCCTTGGCCCTTGTCATCGAAATAGTCCCACCGGCCATCGGCCAGTTGGTGCAGATAAATGGGTTTGCGATCCCCCGATAACGTCAGCGAAGCGTATACGATGCGCCCGTCGTGTACGGGGCGGCCTGCTTCATCGACCTTTTGATCGAACATGACTTCAAAGCGGTCGTTTTTTTGGATATCGCGCTGGAAGTCGACGTCCCAAGAAAAGGCGCGCACCAGTTCCGCCATCACGCTCGGCGGCACGCCTGCATCGGATCCAGCCGAAAATAGGCTATTGGTGATGGTGCCTTCGGCGCGCACTTGGCGGGTTTGCAGGGGTAACTCGATTTCATAGGCGCGAAAGCCGCCTTCGGGCGCGGGGGCCACATGAACGCGGGTGGCATAATCCAAGGGGATTTGGAAGCCGGTAAAACGATCGGTGCCATCGGACGACAAGGTTGGCGTGTAAGCGACGTTGATGGTTTGTCCCGCCTTTAAATCGCGCGGGCTGAATATGCGCTTGAGCGCGCGGATGGCCTCGTCAGCCGTTTGGCTGTCTGCGCCGGCGCGATCAAGAATGTGGCTCAACGTGTCGCCGGCCTTGACGCGAAAGGCTTTGAGGTATGTGTCGGTACTCTTGGGGGCAGTTTGGGGCGTAGCGCTTCCCGTTACCGAAGGACGTCCCGCATCCAGCCATGCCAGCGCCGAGGCGATCGCGGGGTTGCCGATGGAAATGGGAGCCATGCCTATGGTTTGGCTGTTTGATGGGTTTTCATCGGTGCGGGGTGCCACGGCCTCGCCACTGGTGAGATTAAGAGTCAAGGCAGCGCCCGCGATTAGCGACACTGCAACAGCCGTACCCCTCAACAACATCTGCCGGTCATCTCCCCTACAAGAACTTGGTCTTAAGCAATACCGGTTTAGGTTTGCTTACCTTTGTGGTCAATGGCTGGCCCCATGGTTGACCTTAAATGCTTGGAAACGGCTTTATGCGTTTTGCGCATGATGGCTATAAACCTTATGCCATCATCGCGCAGCTTGCGCCGTTTCGAGATCATCATGTGCCTCAAACGCTCAAGAAAATCAAGAATATCCGCATAATCCTTAAAAGTTTCTTGCACATGACAATTTAATGAAAAAAGGGTTTGACATAGGTCGGTTCGGGGCCTAAAACCCCCTTCGTCGCGACGGACAGGGGTTCGGTTTCACCGATCTTCGGGTTTGTCGCGGTTTTTTGTCGG
>JANLGW010000053.1 GCA_024653965.1 Rhodospirillales bacterium | reverse complement strand
AGCGAGATGGAGTGCGCCATCGTCTGATATACCATGGCCATGCTTTGGGCCGGGGCCTCGGCAACCACCTTGACGTTCGTTTGCGTAACGGCGTCGGTGATCTGAGCGTTGACACTAGTTTGGTCGACCATTGTTTGACCTTTGATTCAAATGTTGCACCGCCGACGGTTCCCAACCGGGCCGCCGGATTAAAGTTCCCTATTTTTTACTCGCCGCCAGCGCCATCAACAGCGCCATCATAAAGTCCGGTTCATTGCTTTGCGCGATCTTGGCCGTCGACATCGCCGATGCCATCGGCGGCACCGAATAAAGCTGCATCACACCCTGATTGGTGGCGGCTTGGGCACTGATGGCGGCGTGTTGTTGAGCCTGTACCGAATTTTGGAACAGCACGCTCAACGAATGCGCCGCCGCTTGGTAAACATTGCCCATCGCCTGGGCAGGAGCCGAGCCGAGCACCGCCACGCTGCTTTGCGTGACCGCATCCGTAATCATGCCGTTGACGGGTGTTGGGATCGCCATCAAGTATCCTTTCTTTGCCTCCCCTCCGGCGCGACATCGCAACCGGAACTTCGTTCCTTAAAATCTGACGCGCCGCGCTCGCCGATGTGACAAGGGGCGCTAAACCTGCATTACGCCGACGCTCCCGCCTTGGTGATCATCGCCATGATGGCGACCGCCGCGGAATTTCCCATCTGCTGCATGCCGCCCTGGGTATGGGTGGCATTTTCCATTGCCAGCCCCATGGCGTGTGCCAGCGCCTGCGACGACACACCGAGCGCGCCAACCGGGCTTTCGCCCAGAACTTTGACGTTCGTCTGAGTGACCGCATCGGTAATCTGGGGTTGAACGATATTCGCCATATCAGCAGCCTTTCATACTCTAAACCCGTGCAACTGCGCTTATTAAGTCACCATCAAGCGATTGCGGGAATTTTCGCTCATGATGTTCATATGATTGGTCATGTCCTTCATATGCCCATCCAATAAATCAAAGATTTTTTCCAGCAGTTGCTCCACCTGAATATCGGAATCGCTGGTATGCACCTCGGTGGCGGAAGAACTGACGCGCTCTCCCGTAATGTCGTTCAGCGCCTCTCCGCTCGGCCCTGCGCCGCGCCGAGTGCCTTCATTCACCGCACCGACACTTGCTTTCACCGGCGGAATATCGACGGGGATCGGCTTCGTGCGTCGGCAAGATCGACATGCGCTGTACACACCAGGATCCAACACTTCACCGATGGCAATCGCCAACGCTTCAAGCGCTAGGCTGCCGGAGAGATTGTGGTCTCTGACCATGCTGGCCGACAGCAACGATTGCGTCTGCACCAAATTAAACATGGATTCCAACGCCGCCAGACCGACGCCGTTGCCCATCACCATGGCATTGACATCGAGAAGTCGTTGATTAGTTTGACTGGACATCACAAACCTCCCCGACCTTGCATCGAAACTCGAACATGATCAGTCCCGATCTTGATTATTGTTCATATTCAACAATTGCTGCACACAAGCACTGGTACAGCACAGACCCACCTGATCGAGTTGGCGCTGTGTCTGCACGGCATTCATCAGCACCGCACTTTGCGCGGTGGTATTGGCCATCATGGATTCCAACGCGGCAAACGCAGGGCCGGAACCCAGCACCAAAGTCATGCCTTGCGTTACGCTGTCGAATTGTTGCGCATCCCAAGAATTGGTGCCCATGTTCTGAAAAACGCGCGCCAAAAAATCGAGATAGTTTTCGCTTTTGCCCATGTGCGTACCGCCGCCGCCAGGGGAATTCGCCTGAGGGTTAGCCTGGGAATTGGCCTGAGGTTGTGCCTGAGGTTGTGCCTGAGGTTGTGCCTGAGGTTGTGCCTGAGGATTGGCTTGGGGTTGAGCTTGAAAATTCCCCTGACTTCCATTGTTTACGCCACTGCCGCCGCCCCAGTAAGGCCCACCATACGGGCCTGACCAAAATGGTCCCGGCCCATACAATCCCGGCCCATATAATTCTGGATTGCCATCGGGTTGCCAAATGGGTTCCGCAGGCTTGAGGGTAGGCTTGGGTTTGGCAGCGGTTTTTTTCGCCGTTTTTTTGGCAGCCGTCTTCTTAGGCGATATTTTGGAAGATACATTGGCGGAAGGCGTCGCCACGGGAGTAGCCACAGGTTTCACCTGCGGGGCAACCGGCTTCGTTGCGTTTGCTCCCGTTGATGCTGCCCCGCCGCCGGGCGATTTCTGAGCTCTCTTCGCCATCGATCGTCTCCAAACCAATTCAATTTCATTCAAGGCAAGCCCAAGGCAGGCCTTGGCCGGGTATATTCGGTGGGGCGATCCGGTCCATGACCGATCTACCCTCCCCCTTGCAAGACGCGCTTATGCCCGGTTCGTGAACAAAAATAGCGACCCGACTTCACCAGCCTAATTGTGCCGGCCTTATGCTACTGGGCTGAACCGGACCGCCGCACCTGATCAATAGGGCGGCGGTCCTTGGGCCCAAAGCCATCAGGTCCACCAAACCATACGGTTTAGCTGACGCCCGAAGTCGAGGCGCGCAACGCGCTCATCAAGGCCAGCATGTTATCCGGCACGTCGGACTGCGAGATCTTCGACGTCGCCACGGCGCCGGCCATGGTGTCGACGCTGTAAATCTGGATCACGCCCTGGTTGGTCGCAGCCTGCGCCGCGATGGCCAGCTGCTGCTGCGAGCTGACGGCATTTTCAAACAGGATGCCGGTGGAATGCGACAAAGACTGATACAGAGCACCCATCGCCATCGCCGGGGCATCGCCCAGCACTTTAACGTTGGCCTGGGTAACGGCGTCGGTGATCTGACCGTTCACGGGGGTGGGTAATGCCATTATTCTCTCTCCTATGAAATTTGACCTGAAGGCTTCGTTTGGCTTAAGCGCTGGACGCATCGGCCGTTCAGGATATTGACGCCGCCAGACTCACTTTGTGATTTTTGGCGCGATATTTTTCGTTATTTATTTCAAAAGATTGACCGACAAACGACGAACCCGCCGAGCCTTAGCCGAGCGGGTTCGCCTGCATGTAAAACACGCCAGTTTGGATTTGAGCCTTAGAGCGCGATCGCAATAGGTTGAAGCACTGTTGCTTCAACCTATTGCGTGAATCGCCCTCTAACACATGGATAGGGGCGGATTCACGCTTTAGCTGGAACCACATAAGCGATTCCAGCTAAAGCGATCCGACCCTAGCTCACACCGCTGGTCGAAGCGCGCAACGCCGACAGCAGCGCCAGCATGTTGTTGGGCACATCGGATTGGCCGATCTTCGACGTCGCGGCGGCGCCCGCCATGGTGTCGACGCTGTAGATTTGGATGACGCCCTGGTTGGTCGCAGCCTGAGCCGCGATGGCCAATTGCTGCTGCGAACTGGTCGCGTTTTCGTAAAGAATGCCAGTGGAATGGGAAAGCGATTGGTATAGAGCACCCATCGCCATCGCCGGTGCGTCACCAAGAACCTTTACATTGGCCTGGGTGACGGCGTCCGTGATCTGGCCGTTCACCGGAGTGGGTAGAGCCATTGTTGATCTCCTTGTTCAGTTGGACTGCCTGGCACCACGGCCAAGTTTCGGCCTTGCGGTGCACCTCTCTCACGTCAATGACGGGGCGGAGGCAATGTTGTGATGGAAGTCTGCAAAAAAATTAAAAGAAACCGGCCCGCAGCCGATGCGCGGACCGGTAATCTTTGGGTACCAGCTTAGCTGGCGGTCGCACGCAGCGCCGTCAACAAGGCCAGCATGTTGTCCGGAACATCGGACTGCGAGATTTTGGACGTCGCCACCGCGGCCGCCATCGGCGGCACGGAATAAATCTGGATCACGCCCTGGTTGGTCGCAGCCTGCGCCGCAATACCCAGCTGCTGCTGGGAACCGACGGCGTTTTCAAAAAGAATACCCGTCGAATGGGAAAGCGATTGATAAATTGCACCCATCGCCATCGCCGGGGCATCGCCCAGCACCTTGACGTTTGCCTGAGTAACGGCGTCCGTGATCATTCCGTTCACGGGAGTCGGCATGGCCATTAGCTGTCTCCTTCATGTTGCGTTGAGCCTCTCCCCAAGCTCTTAGGAATGACGAGCCGACAATCGAGTTGTGATAGGCGGCACAAAAGAAAAAGCCCCGCCACAAGGACGGGGCTTGATCCGTATGTTTGTACTGCGCCTTAGAGTACGATGCGGCCTTAAGCTGCGGTCGCGCGCAACGCCGTAAGCAGCGACAGCATGTTGTTGGGCACGTCGGACTGGCCGATCTTCGACGTCGCCACGGCGCCAGCCATGGTGTCGACGCTGTAAATCTGGATCACGCCCTGATTGGTCGCGGCCTGCGCCGCAATCGCCAGCTGCTGCTGCGAACCGACGGCATTTTCAAACAAGATACCGGTGGAGTGGGACAAGGACTGATAAATCGCGCCCATCGCCATGGCGGGGGCTTCGCCCAGCACCTTGACGTTGGTTTGGGTCACGGCGTCGGTAATCATTCCGTTGACGGGAGTCGGCATAGCCATAGTTGGAGTCTCCTAAAAATGTTCAGCTGATGCCTCTCCCCAGGCACATCGATATGACGGCGGGCTTTGGCATTTGTGATCACCCTTGGCACAACGTTGATCCGGACATAGAGTGAGGCACACACGAAACCACCCCGCAACCAAGGACCCCAGGCCTTACATGCAAAACCTTTTTTCCGTCCCAAAGATCGCCATCGCAGCGCTTTACGCCGCAGAGCGCCAACGTTTTTCCGCCGCCAACCCGGCATCGCAAGCCCTGGCAAAACGCGCCGAGATGCATCTTTACGGCGGCGTGCCCATGCATTGGATGTCCGACTGGTCGACGCCCTTCGCGCTGTTCGTGGACCATGCCCAAGGGGCGCGGTTTACCGATATGGACGGCCACGAGTATGTCGATTTCTGCTTGGGCGACACCGGGGCCATGTTCGGCCACGCCCCCGCCGCCATCGCCAAGGCCATCAGCGAACAAGCGCACCGGGGCTACACCACCATGCTGCCCGGCGAAGACGCGGTATGGGTCGGTGAAGAACTGCACCGCCGCTTCGGCTTGCCCTTTTGGCAGGTGGCGACCACCGCCACCGACGCCAACCGCAGCGTTATCCGCTGGGCGCGCGCCGCGACCGGACGGCCCACGGTATTGGTGTTTGACGGCTGTTATCACGGCACCGTCGACGAGTGCATGGTGCGCCTTAAAGACGGACGCACCGTCCACCGCCCCGGTCTGGTGGGACAAGTCCATGATATGTCGCTTCACACGCGCGTGGTCGAATTCAACGATTTAGGAGCACTTGAACAAGCCCTCAAGCCCGGCGACGTCGCCGCCATTTTATGCGAACCCGCAATGACCAACATCGGCATGGTCTTGCCCGATGATAATTTTCACGCCCAAATGCGCGCCCTTTCGCGCCGTTACGGCACGCTGTTGATCATCGACGAAACCCACACCATCAGCACCGGACCGAGCGGTTATACGCAAGCTCACGGGCTGGAACCCGATATGTTTGTGCTCGGCAAGCCCATCGCGGGCGGCATCCCGTGTTCGGTCTATGGTTTTAGCGCCGCCGTCGCCGCCGCCATCACCCAGGCCCGGGCCAAGGACCATGCCGCCGAAGGCCACGGCCACAGCGGCATGGGCACCACGCTGTCGGCCAACGCGTTTGCCATGCATGCGATGCGCGCCAACCTGACCTCGGTCATGACTGAAGCGGCTTATGCCCACATGATCCCGCTCGCCGAAATTCTGGCCACGCGGTTGAAGGCCGTAATCGCCCGCCACGGCGCACCGTGGAGCATCACCCAGATCGGCGCGCGCGTGGAATTTCAATTCTGCGCCACGCCGCCGCGCACCGGGCGCGAAGCCGAACGCGCGTTCAACGACGAATTGGAACGCTGCATCCACCTTTATCTGCTCAATCGCGGCGTGATGATTACGCCGTTTCACAACATGATGCTGATCTGCCCGGATACCACCGAAACAGACGTGGACCGCCTCGCCGATACCCTCGACGCCTGCCTCACCGAATTATCCGCTCTTGCAAAGGCCTAAACCCATGCGCGCCACCCTTGACGAAGCCACCGCCTTCCTCGCCGCCAATCCCGACATCCGCCAAGTATCGCTGATCCTCACCGATTTAAGCGGCATCGCACGCGGTAAATCGGTGCGCGTTCACGAACTGGCCGCCCTCTATACCAGTGGCCGCCCCCTGCCCAGTTCGATCCTATCGTTGGACGCCCAGGGCGAAGACGTGGAAGAAACCGGATTGGTGTGGGATATCGGCGATATGGACTGCCGGGCTTTCCCGGTCGCCGGAACCTTGAAGCGCTGCCCGTGGCTGGATGGCACCGCCCAGGTGTTGCTGTCGATGGGCGAAGACGCGGGCCTGCCGATCGAAGCGCCGGACCCGCGTTTTAAACTCAGCCAGATGGTGCGCCGTTTTTCCGCCGACGGCATCACGCCGGTGCTGGCGTGCGAATTGGAGTTTTATCTGCTCGATAAACGCGCCTATCTGGAACAGGGCAAACTTTTTCCCGCCCGTCTGGAAGGCGGATTTCCAAGCGACCTGACCCAGGTTTACGGGGTTGGGGAACTGGAAACCTTGCGCCCCTTTTTCGACGCCATTTACGCCGCCGCCGAAGTGCAAAACCTGCCTGCGGAAACGGCGATCAGCGAATATGCGCCGGGGCAGTTCGAGCTCACCCTCACCCATCGCGCCAACGCCCTGCAGGCCGCCGACGAAGCGGTGGAACTCAAGCGCCTGATCAAAGGGGTCGCCGACCGTCACGGCCTGATCGCATGTTTTATGGCCAAACCGTTTACCGAGTTTGCCGGCAGCGGCATGCACGTTCATGTCAGCCTGACCGATAACAACGGCCACAACCTGTTCGCCGCCGAAGACCTGCCCGCCAGCGCCGCCAAAAACGCCCTGCTGGCCCACGCCATCGGCGGTTTGCAGAGCACCGTCGCCGACGCCATGGCGCTGTTTGCCCCCAACGCCAATTCCTATCGGCGGTTCCGCGCCAACAGTTATGCGCCCGTCGCCGCGACCTGGGGCGTCAACAACCGCACCGTCACCTTTCGTGTGCCCGCCGGTGGGGCGGCGGCACGCCGGGTGGAACATCGCCTGTGCGGCGCGGACGCCAACCCCTATCTGGCCGCCGCCGCCATACTTGCGGGCATGCATCAAGGCATCGCCCAGCGCATCGATCCCGGCCCGGCGGCGACCGCCAACGCCTACCAACAGGCCGATCCCGGAACCTTTCCCGGCCCGGCGCTCAACTGGCCCGGCGCGTTGGCCGATTTTGCCCGCTCAGGCTTCATCAAAAGTTATTTCGGCGACGATTTCGCCCGTATTTACCTAGCGATCAAACGCCACGAATTGGAGCAGGTTTCTGGCGAAGTCACCGCGCTCGACCTCCGCCTGCACCTGCGCAATGCGTGATGCCAAAACCACCATCGCCTTGCCTGAACACGGACTTCGGATTATAGCCATTAAGAGAGCGACGCCGGTATGATTTAACGCTCAATTTTGGTACAATATAAATCTAACTTATGCGATCCAACTGGTGCGAATGCGCGATTGCATGCAGAAAGGTACGGCCCGCCATGAAAGTCTCTGAAATCCTCAAACAAAAAAATGTTCCTTTGGTGACGGTTAAAAAAGACACCAGCGTGCTGACCGCCGCGCATCGCATGCGGCTGGCGAATGTCGGCTGCGTCATCGTCAGCGAAGATGGCAAACGCCCCGACGGCATCGTGGCCGCCCGCGACTTCGCTTACAACTTGGCGACCCACTGGGGCGAACACCCCAAGGGCAATGAGTTTTCGTATCTGCTGCGCCCCATTTCGGACATCATGCACGGCCCCGTCAGAACCTGCACGCCCGAGAACGATTTAGTCGACGTCTTGCAGATCATGTGGAAGTTTCATTTCCTGCACATCCCCGTGGTCGACGGTGCGGGCGAACTGTGCGGCGTCGTCAGCATCGACGACGTGATCACATCTAGCCTTCAAGAAATGAAACTCGAAAACAAAGTCCTGCACGAACGCCTCATGCTGAGCGGCGAACGGCCGATCGAGTAAGGGCCAGAGGGAGTGAGGCTGCTTACGCCACCCGCACGCTCAAGCGGCCCGCTTCATGGTTGCGCGATTTTTTGCTGATGCGGATTTCCACATCCCGGTCAAGACGGTTCACCAAGGCAAGCAGACGCTCCATCGACAAACCGCTCAAGCGACCATTCATCAGGGCCGAAACCTTGGGCTGAGTGGTTCCCAAAACTTCGGCGGCCTCTTGTTGAGTCAAATGACGATGGCGAATGATGCTGGAAATCGTATGGGCAAGCTGCGCCTTGGCCAGCATTTCCTCGGAACCCTCGAAACCGAGCGCTTCAAAGACGTTGGAGAAGCCATCGCTAACGGGGGTTTCGTCTTGGTTCGTCACTTCCATAATCCCCGCGAACTATCCGTGTAAAACCCGTTAGGTAAATTCATCTCAATCAATCCATATCGAAAGGTCGGCATTGAAGCCAGACATGCTTCGCATCTTGGAATGAGCAATCGCTATCCCAATGGAAGTTAGATCAAGCTGTTTCAGAGGAGTATGATTCCAAACATGCACCAACTCCTCAAACTCAGGGATTACTGGATCAATAATCTCCCGAGCTTCTGCAAGGTTCATGAAAGTACCCTCATACAAGTTGCCAAGGACTTCCCTCTGATCTTTATTTAGATCAAACGCCTCCAGCTCTTGTAGCAATTCAATTTTGTTGCGGCGAGCGAATTGAAACTTTGATTTGTCATTTAGACACGGGATAATCAAGCTTTGACCGTCGTTCCTTTTGGCGCCTTCGAGGATACCCTTTTTCTCTTCCGGCAGATGGTTCATCAGGTCTTCAGCGGTAAAACCCTTTGAAAAAATCCCCCCGTAGGATTGGCGCAACCACTGCCCAAGATCCACAGATGTCAATTGAATTGTCGCACAGCGCTGCGCTTCAAGAAACTTGTACGACGATACAGAACGAGAGACATCGTGCAATAATGGCAATATTTTCGCTCGGAGGTAGTTCGCAAATAAAGTAAAATTGCCAACAGACAGATCCTGAGTGTTTTTGATCATGAAGACCAAGGATAACTCTGCAAATTCGTTAGCAGTCAGTGATCCAGCAATCTCCACCGCCTCATTCAACGTCATTTGGAGGCGATTTCTATCAGTCGCCTTAGACCTTTCTGCAATTACATCGACAATCGTTTCTGCGACATCTACGTCACCACATCGGGCGTAACCCATCTGGGCACGCCTCAGAACATATTGAAAGTCAGGGTCTTTAAACGCCTCAGAATTTGCATTCTCCAACACAGAAAACTTATCAACGAGACGGTTTTCAAAATCTTTCATACGCTGCTCGACAGTCCCCATAGCAATTTCGGTGAACTGTTTATGAAATTCTGCGAGCGTTCCGATTATCTGGCGCATTTCTTCAGGGCCAACACCAGCTTGGATATTGGTGCTACCTCCTGACTGAACGACGAACGAGTTGTTACCGACAGACTGCTCTTGGTCAGCCATCTTCGCCCCCAAGGTTCGTATCCCGTCCGGACTGAATCGCAATAGAATTGTCGCCCGTCTTTTGACGTTGCTTCGTTGTCCTGCTCTTAATCACCTTTGCCCCCAATAGGGCAAGAATGATGGCAATGGCTACGCCTGCTAACCAGAGAACGATATCTTTATCCATGACCTCTAGCACCCCCAATGCATTGTGGTGCCATGTTACACTTCAACCGACAAGCGATCCAGCCCTGCAAAACCATCCCGTACTAGGCCGTAGACTCATAAACGTCGCCGAACACCGGTTCTTCGCCTTAAGCATGCCCGAACCAAACAAAAAGCCGCCCCTAGGGGCGGCTTTTTGGTTTTGGCTGGGGAACCTGGACTCGAACCAGGATTGACGGTGTCAGAGACCGCTGTCCTACCATTGAACGATTCCCCATCAGAGCCTTGATGGTGCGAACGGGGCATATATATGCGGCTCGCGGCTTAAGGGCAAGACCCGATTTTGCCGCAAAATGTGACAAATCGCCCCAAAATGGCCCTTAGGCCGCCCCTTCCAACACACAGGCTATGCAAAAACTCTGGCCCGGTCTATGGTGTGGGCCAAGCGAGACCTTGCTCGTAACAAGGACTGAAAATGGCCGAGCCCACGAACATTCACCCCCATTCCAAAAGCGCTCTATTTACGGAGCCGCCCGGCGCATACGCCGCCATCGATCTTGGCACCAACAACTGCCGTTTGCTGGTGGCGCGGCCTTATGGCGACGATTTTCGCGTCATCGACAGCTTTTCGCGCATCGTGCGTTTGGGCGAAGGTGTCGCCGCCGAAGGTTTGCTCAGTGAAGACGCCATCTTGCGCACCTTGGGCGCGCTCAAGGTGTGCAGCGCCAAAATCAAAGCCTCGGGTGTCAAACGCATCCGTTCCGTCGCCACCGAAGCCTGCCGCCGCGCCGAAAACGCCACCGCCTTTATGATGCGCGTGCGCGAAGAAGCCGACATCGATCTGGAAACCATCAGCCCCCAGGAAGAAGCCGCCCTGACGCTGGCGGGCTGCGCGCCGCTGCTCGATCGCGCCCTGCCTTTTGCTTTGGTGTTCGACATCGGCGGCGGCTCCACCGAAGTGGTGTGGATCGACGCCACCCACGCGGGCGGGCCCAAGGCGCTCGATGTGATCTCCCTACCGCACGGCGTGGTGACACTGACCGAAGATTTCGGCGGGCGCACCAATACCGGGGAATCCTACGACCAAATCGTCGATCTGATCGAGGGCAACTTAAGTGAATTCGATGCGCGCAACGGTATTTCCAAAGCCGTAAATGAAGGCCAAGTGCAAATGCTCGGCACCTCGGGCACGGTGACGACCCTGGGCGCCATCCACATGCGTTTGGGCCGATATGACCGCGCGCGGGTCGACGGCCTGAGCCTGCAATTCGATCACATCGGCGAAGTGATCAGCTTCCTGGGCACCTTAACTGCCGACGAACGCCTGCAACACCCGTGCATCGGGCCTCGGCGTTCCGATCTGATCATGGCGGGCTGCGCGGTGCTCGATGCGGTGTGCCGCCGCTGGCCGGTGGGCTCGTTGATCGTCGCCGATCGCGGCATCCGCGAAGGCATCTTGATGAGCCTGATGGCGCAAGACGGCATCACCATCACCCGCCCCGGCGTCAATCGCAGTAATGGGGGAAACAAATGACCAAACCGCCCCCCGGCTTCAAAAGCCGCCACGAAAAAACCACCGACAGCACGCTCGCCGGGCGCATGAAACACACCAAGGTGAAGACTGCCAAGGGGCGCAAAATCTCGTCCAAACTTTGGCTGGAGCGCCAGCTTAACGACCCTTATGTGCAAGAAGCGCAGCGTCGCGGCTTGCGCTCGCGCGCGGCGTTCAAGCTGATCGAATTGGACGAAAGATTCCACTTTTTGAAATCCGGCGCGCGGGTGGTCGATTTGGGCGCGGCGCCGGGCGGCTGGTCGCAATACGCCGCCGAGATTGTGCTCAAGGGCAAACACGGCGGCCACGGCAAAGTGGTCGCCATCGACATCCAAGAGATGGAGGGCCTGCCCAACGTCACCGTCTTGCTGAAAGACTTCATGGAAGAAGACGCGCCCGCATTGCTAAAAGAAGCATTGGGCGGCGAGGCCGACATCGTGATGAGCGACATGGCAGCAGCAGCCACCGGGCACACCGCCACCGATCACCTGCGCATCATGGGGCTGTGCGAAACGGCGCTGCACTTCGCCACCGAAGTGCTGGCCGAAGGCGGCACCTTCCTGGCCAAGGTGCTGCAAGGCGGCACCGAGATTGCCCTGCTCAACGCCTTAAAAAAACACTTCAAGACGGTCAAACACGCCAAACCTGCGGCATCGCGCGCGGACTCGGCGGAAATGTACGTCGTCGCCATCGGTTTTAAAGGGCGTTCAACGGCGACTTAAACTCAGCCCTTGTTTTCTTTGGCTGGTTTGTTTTTTTCTTCATTGGAAAACCGAAACCGACCGTAGAGCACGCAGCCCTTCATGCCCGGATCGCATTTGGGCATGGTGTTGCCGTCCTCGTCGATGTCTTCACCGATAACGGCCTTCAGCTTCACCCGTTTGCAGCGCCCTTTAAGTTCATGCGGGCAGCCCCATCCGCTCATGGTCTTTACCCTTATGGCTTAACGACCGGATAACCTTCCTTGATCCAGCCTTCGATACCATCCTTCGCATTGTAGATATGGGTATAGCCCTTGCGGTCGGTCAAGACCCCGGAAAGATACGAACTGCGCCGACCATCCTTGTCGATCATCACAAACTCATCCGTTTTAGCCACGGTTTCTTTGAGGGTCTTCAGGAAGGTCGGGGAAAAACCAGACGTCTCCACAAAAGCGGTGATCAGCTTAGAGCCTGCGATGATGCCGGTCTCTTCCCATTCGGCCTGACGGCGCAAGTCGATCACCGGCACGCCGCGTTCGACCAATGCCGCCAGCTCTTTGCTATCGACGAAGGTGACGACGTTGGTATTGATTTCCAACAGTTCGATTTCAAACTTCAGCATCGCATCTGGCGGGATCGCATCGGGATAACCCTGTTTGCCGTAGCCCAATTCGGACGGAATGATCAATTCGCGCTTGCCGCCCACGCGCATGCCCTGCACCCCGATATCCCAGCCGCGAATGACTTCGTGCGCGCCGATGGAAAATTCAAACGGCGTATCAATGTCGCGGCTGGTATCGAACTGCGTGCCATCCATCAGCCAGCCCGTGTAGTGAACCTTAACCCGCGTCCCCAGCTCGACTAAATCACCGGTACCGACGAGGACATCCTTGATCTGCACTTCGGGTTCGGGCATCGCCCACGCAGGGGTGGTTAAAAGAACAATAGCGAAAAACTGGAACAAGCGTTTCATGGCGCGTTTCATAGGTCTCTTCCGATAGGTTACTGCATGTGAGGGTTGGAACTGCCGATTTAACCGTTATGGCTTGACGACGGGACCGCCGTCTTTGATCCATTGGGTGATGCCGTGGCGCACGTTGTAGATTTTTTTATAACCTTCGGCGCGGACCAAATAATCGGCCACCGCTCCGGTGCGATTGCCGGTGCGGCAGATTAAAATCACTTCATCGTTCGGTCCGGCCACCGCTTTAAAACCTTCGATGAAGGGCGGCAGGAACTCACCCTTGACGTTGATGGCGGTGATCAATTTCGATCCTTCCACCACGCCGGTCTGTTTCCATTCTTCTTCGCGGCGCAAATCGACGATGGGCACACCCTTAGCCAACAGTTCTTTCAATTGAGCATTGTCGATATTGGCAAAATCAGGACCAGCGACGCCCAACAGCTCGACTTCGAACTTCAACGTCGCATTGACGGGGATGACGCCGGGCACGCCTTCTGGGCCATAGGCCAGTTCAGGCGGAATGATCAATTCGCGCTTGCCGCCCACGCGCATGCCCTCGACCCCTTCGTCCCAGCCGGGGATCACTTCGCCCGCGCCTAAGATAAAGTCGAACGGCGTGCCACGGTCCACGCTGGAATCGAACTTTTTGCCGTCCAGCGTCCAGCCCGTGTAATGAACCTTAACCTGAGCATAAGGCACCGCTTCTTCGCCATTGCCGGAAGCCAGTTCCTTAATGCCGACCTCGGGCGCAACGGCGGCCCAAGCCGGGGCGGCGACGACGAACAGGAGCAAAAATTGCGCCAAAAATTTCATGCGGCGTTTCATGAGATGTTTCATGTCAGACTTCCGATTAACCATTGGTTAGGTGCTGGCACAGATATAGCCCCCCTTACTTCTATGGACAAGAGGGGCGCAGCATCACAAAACGGTTAGGGCCTCATCATCTAAGGTTTGGCATCTTCCAAATAACGCCCCACCTCATGAATGCTCAAATGCGTCAGATCTTTGCCGATTTCGCTCGTCACCCGGCTCATGACGTCGTTTGCCAGCGCCTGGCGCAGTTCACCCAATGCCTTAGGCGGTGCCACCAACACCAAATCGTCGAACGCGCACTCGCGCAACGCCTCTTCCAGCGCCTTTGCCAACTCTTTGGCGAACAAATGTTTTTCGTAAGTGTGCCAATCCACCCTGGGCGGTTTGGTGTGCTGCGCCACACCCCCGGCACCCTGCCCCCGACCCGGCTTATCCGAACCGAAGTCGCGGCTGGGCGCATGGGACGCGGCAAAATCGAAATTCAACGCGGACGACAACCCGCCCCCTGAGCCATTGCTTTGCAAAATGCGCGCCCGCGCACCATCCGCAACAAGCACCCATGTCTTACGCGGCTTCATGACCGACCTCCCTCTCTAACCGATTGAAAAACCGTTCGATTTCGGGCAGCGCAACCGTCCAATCGCTCACCGTCCTCATTATACACTTTTTTAGGTGGATTTGATGTGGAATCTAGCTTGGCATTCCGCATTGAATCTGTATGATGGCGCGCCAACTCGAACCCTGGAGGTGGCATGCCAATCCTTGAAGCCCTGACATTTGACGATGTGCTGCTGACGCCGGCGGAATCCGACGTTCTGCCCGCACAGGTCGACACCCGCACGCGCCTCACCCAGACCATCGATTTGAGCATTCCGCTGCTCTCGGCGGCCATGGATACGGTTACCGAAAACCAGATGGCCATCACGCTGGCGCAGTTGGGCGGCATCGGCGTCATTCACAAAAATCTGACCGCCGAAGAACAAGCGCTCGAAGTGCGCAAGGTCAAAAAGTTCGAAGCCGGCATGGTCTCCGACCCGGTCACCATCTCGCCCGAAGCAACGCTGGCCGAGGTTATGGCGCTGAAAGAACAATTCGGCTTTTCCGGCATTCCCGTGGTTGAAGACGGCACCAATAAGGTGCTGGGCATCATCACCAACCGCGATGTGCGCTTTGCCCAAGACCCCTCGCAGAAGGTGGGCGAACTGATGACCAAAAAATTGGTCACCGTCAAAGCTGGCGTCGAGCGCGATGAAGCCATGCGCCTGCTGCACCAGCACCGCATCGAAAAATTGATCGTGGTGGACGACCATCAACGCTGCATCGGCCTGATCACGGTCAACGACATCGAAAAAGAACAAGAACACCCCGGCGCATGCAAAGACAGCCATGGCCGCCTGCGCGTCGCCGCCGCCACCAGCGTCGGCGCGGCGGGCATCCAGCGCGCCGAAGCGCTGATCGAAGCGGGCGTGGATCTGCTGGTCATCGATACTGCCCACGGCCACTCCAAAGGTGTGGCGGACGCGGTGCGCACCATCAAAATAGCGTCCAAGGACGTGCAGATCATGGCGGGCAACATCGCCACGCCCGAAGCCGCCGAAGCCTTGATCAAGGCGGGCGCGGACGTGGTCAAGGTCGGCATCGGGCCGGGCACCATCTGCACCACGCGCATGGTCGCGGGTGTCGGCGTGCCGCAGCTTTCCGCCATCATGGAAACCGCGGCGGCGTGCAAAAAAACCAATACCCCGCTGGTCGCCGACGGCGGCATCAAATATTCCGGCGACGTGGCCAAGGCCATCGCGGCGGGCGCCAGCGCGGTAATGATGGGATCGTTATTCGCCGGCACCGACGAAAGCCCCGGCGAAGTGTTCCTGTTCCAGGGCCGTTCCTACAAATCCTATCGCGGCATGGGCTCGCTAGGTGCCATGGCCAAGGGTTCGGCGGATCGTTATTTCCAATCCGACGTGGACAATTTGAAACTGGTGCCCGAAGGCATCGAAGGCCGTGTGCCGTACAAGGGCCCGGTGGGCGCGGTGGTACATCAACTGGTGGGCGGGTTACGCGCATCGATGGGCTACACCGGATCGCGCACCATCGCCGACATGCAGGCGCGCGCCAAGTTCCGCCGCATCACCTCGGCGGGCCTGCGCGAAAGCCATGTCCACGATGTGACCATCACCCGCGAAGCGCCTAATTATCGCTCGGAAAGCTAACGCTTTCCTCACTTTTAATGCCCCTCAGACGCCGGGCGGGCACTCCGTACCCTTGGCTTACGGCCCTAACCGGGCCGGGGCCTCAACGGCCCATCCTTCAGACCTACGGTCTTCGGACTGCGGGCAAACGAAAGAACGTTCATGTTACCCGCCGCACGGACCGAAGCCGCCATTTATTTGCTGGGCAAAATCGCGCAAGAACGCCGCGCGGCGGACGACATCGTGCGCGCGTGGTTTCAAGCCCGGCGCTTCGTCGGCTCCAAGGACCGCCGCGACATTCGCGAACGTGTTTACGGCGTGCTGCGCCGCATCAACCGCTTGGATTGGCATTTGGGCTTTGAAGGCCCCCAGCAACCCACGGTGCGCGAACGGGTGCTGGCCGACTTGATGCTCGAAGGCGAAGACGGGCCTGCACTGTTCGACGGCTCGCCCCATGGGCCTAAACCCCTAAACGAAGCCGAGCAGGCCATCGCCGAGCGGCTTAAAGGCAAAACCCTGAACGACCCCACCATGCCCGCCTTTGCCCAGGCCGAAATCCCGAAATGGCTGGCGGCGAAACTGGAACCGCTGTTTGGCACGGCATTTCTGCGCGAAATGGCTGCGCTCAACGAACCCGCGCCGATGGATTTGCGCGTGGCGCTGGCGCGCGTCACCCGCGCCCAGGCACAGCAGGCGTTAAACAAATCGGGCGTGAAGGCCAAATACACGCCGCTGTCGCCGCTGGGCCTGCGCATCGACGCACACACCGACATCGCGCGCACACCGGCGTTCAAAAAGGGTTTGGTGGAAGTGCAAGACGAAGGCTCGCAACTTTTGAGTCTGCTGGTCGGCGCAAAACCGAGCATGGCCGTGGTGGATTACTGCGCGGGCGCGGGCGGTAAAACGCTCGCCATCGCCGACCGCATGGGCCTGCAAGGCGGCCATTCGGCGGGGCGGCTGGTGGCGTGCGACATCGACGAGGCGCGCCTGACCCGCATGGATCGCCGCCTGCACCGCGCGCGCCTAAACGATCTGGTCGAGCGCCATGTGCTGGGTTCCGATGACATATGGGCGGAAACGAACGCGGGCCAATTTGACCGGGTACTGGTCGACGCACCTTGCACCGGGTCGGGCACTTGGCGACGGCACCCCGAACAAAAAAAGCGCCTCACCGAGGACCGCTTGGCCGAACTGATGGCGGCGCAAACGCAAGTGCTGAACGGCGCGGCTGCGCTGGTGAAGGCAGGCGGACGCCTGATTTACGCCACGTGCTCACTTTTGCGTGAAGAAAACGAAGATCGCCTTGATGCGTTTTTAAAAACCCACCCGCAATTTAAGGTGATCCCCATGCCCACCGTATGGGCTGAAACCTTCGGCGGAGAACCCAGCCCCGTAGACGGGGATTACCTGCGCCTCACCCCCGCGCAGCACGGCACGGATGGGTTTTTTGTCGGGGTTTTGGAACGCCATACATAAAAAACGACGTTATTTGTCGCCTTCGGCCAAGTTCAGACATGATAGAATACTCCCCTTCGATCTAAAGGCGTTGCAAGGAGGATAAATTGCTTACGGATTTTTTGCCTTTTTTAGGCCTTGTGATAGGGGCTTCCCTTCAATACTTCTTCACGCGCCACATTGAAAATCAACGACATATCAGAGATCTTCGCTCAAAGGCGTACATGGATTATTTAAAAACCGTGTCTGAGTCGGCAATCTATAACCCCAAAGAAAACTCCAAAGAACGGGTTGATCTGATGGCTAAAACCGCTGACGCCAAGTCACGTATTTGCCTATACGGATCAAAAAAGGCTATTCATGCATTCTCCCGTTTTGAGGAGCTAGGCGCAAAATTGAACACCAAAGATCAGCATCAGTCATTTACCGACATGGTCGGCACAATGCGCTTAGATTCAGGGAGCGAGATTGGCGTGGAGGCCCGCGCCCTTCAAATTGTATTGCTGGGTGTCGGGGACTAATGATCAAACAGCGGTCCGTGCAGATTGTAGTGTGGGACAGTTTCCCAATATTAAAATAACAAACATTGTTATCAAACATTGACATTACTCTGCCTCCAGCGCGATAATTCGGGGCTTAGGAGAATGGTGATGAACTTCAGTTTGACCCCCAGTTTGGAACAATTTGTGCGCGATCAAGCGGCTTCCGGCGATTACAACAACGCCAGCGAAGTGGTGCGCGAGGCGCTACGCCTGTTCAAGCGCGTCGAAGAGGAACGCGCCGCCAAAATGGCGCATCTTCGCGCCGCCATTCATGAAGGCGACGACGCCGTGGCGCGGGGCGACGGCGTCAGCATCCCATCCAACGAAACGTTGGACGGATTCTTTGACGAGCTCTAAGCCCTTCTCCAAAACCCTGTTTATTTCCGCCCCGGCGCGCCGGGATTTGGCGCACATCGGCGACTACAGCCAGCGCACCTGGGGCACGTCCTTCACCACAGCATGGACCCGACGGGGCATTTACCCCAAACCAAAGCTTGACCTTTGCCCCCCCATACCCCAGATTCCCCTTAATCCGAGGGGCGGCCTTGGTATCACGTGATACCCGGCCTGAGACGTACCCTTTGAACCTGATCCGGGTTGTGCCGGCGGAGGGACGGAACGGGCCAGCCCCAACATTTCCG
Source organism: Rhodospirillales bacterium (assembly GCA_024653965.1). Lineage (GTDB taxonomy): Bacteria > Pseudomonadota > Alphaproteobacteria > Rhodospirillales > Magnetovibrionaceae > JANLGW01. The sequence goes on along the minus strand of JANLGW010000053.1, from coordinate 13,847 downwards.
CTTTTTCCCATCGGCACCCCGCAACCCCAGCGGAGACTGCCGTCATGGACGCCTCAAACACCGACAAAAAAGTCGATACCAGCTCAATCAACGTCACCACCGGTCCAATTCAGGGATCAATCAAACACTATGTCGAGACCGCTTCGGGCCTGCGTGTCGCCATGCGCGCCATTCCGTTGGAGCCTTCGTCGGGCGAGCCGCCGGTGATCGTGTACGATCCGTCCGGCCCCTACACCGATGCCAGCGTCAAAATCGACATCCAATGCGGCCTGAGCAAACTGCGCGCCGAATGGATCATCGCGCGCGGTGATGTGGAAGCCTATGACGGGCGGGCCATCAAACCTGAAGATAATGGAAAGCGCGCCAGCGTGCCGGAATGCCCCGCCGTCAACCATCGCCCCCTGCGCGCCAAAGCAGGCCAGACGGTTTCGCAGTTGGCCTACGCCAAACGCGGCATCGTGACGCCGGAAATGGAATACGTTGCGGTGCGCGAAAACGAAGGCCGTAAAGCGGCGCTGGATAAAAAACGCGACGGCGAAGACTTCGGCGCCTCCGTTCCCGATTTTGTAACGCCCGAATTCGTGCGCGACGAAATCGCGCGCGGTCGCGCCGTGCTGCCCGCCAACATCAACCACCCGGAATCTGAGCCGATGATTCTGGGTCGCAATTTCCTGACCAAGATCAACGCCAACATCGGCAATTCCGCCGTGACCAGTTCAGTCGCCGAAGAAGTGGACAAGATGGTGTGGTCGACCCGCTGGGGCGCCGATACGGTGATGGATCTTTCTACCGGAAACGACATCCACAATATCCGTGAATGGATCATCCGCAATTCGCCCGTGCCCATCGGCACCGTGCCGATTTATCAGGCGCTGGAAAAAGCCAACGGCGTGGCCGAAGACCTGACGTGGGAAATGTTCAAAGACACCCTGATCGAACAGGCCGAACAGGGCGTGGATTATTGGACCATCCACGCGGGTGTGCGTTTGGCGCACATTCCGCTCACCGCCAACCGCACCACCGGCATCGTGTCGCGCGGCGGCTCGATCATGGCCAAGTGGTGCCTGACCTATCACAAGGAAAGTTTCCTGTACGAGCACTTCGCCGACATCTGCGACATCTGCGCCCAGTATGACGTGGGCCTGAGTTTGGGCGACGGCCTGCGCCCCGGCTCCATCGCTGATGCCAACGACGCGGCCCAATTCGCCGAGCTGGATACCCTGGGCGAGCTGCAAAAAATCGCCTTCGCCAAAGACGTGCAGGTGTTCATCGAAGGCCCCGGCCACGTGCCCATGCACAAGATCAAAGAAAACATGGATCGCCAGTTGCAAGTCTGCGGCGAAGCGCCGTTTTATACGCTTGGGCCGCTGACCACCGACATCGCGCCCGGTTATGATCACATTACGTCCGCCATCGGCGCCGCCATGATCGGCTGGTACGGCTGCGCCATGCTTTGTTATGTGACGCCCAAAGAACACTTAGGGCTGCCCAATCGCGACGACGTCAAAGTCGGTGTGGTCACCTACAAACTGGCCGCGCACGCCGCCGATCTGGCCAAGGGCCACCCCGGCGCGCAAATCCGCGACGATGCGGTCAGCCGCGCACGGTTCGAGTTCCGCTGGAAGGATCAGTTCCACTTAAGCCTCGATCCCGACACCGCCATGCAATACCACGACGAAACCCTGCCTGCCGAAGGGGCAAAGTCGTCGCACTTCTGTTCCATGTGCGGACCGAAATTCTGCTCCATGAAAATCAGCCACGAGGTTAAAGCCGTGGCCGAACAAGGCATGCATGAAATGAGCGAAAAGTTCCGTGAAAAAGGCGGCGAGATTTATCTGCACGACGGGCAGAAAACCGAAGCTGCGGAATAAGGTTTTACCACTGAGGACACAGAGCACACAGAGCGCATAAACTCTGTGCCCTCTGTGATCTCTGTGGTGCGCTCTTTTAGACGATTTCAGGTGTAAACGGTTTCTCCCGGCGCTATCCTGACACCCCCCAGGTTGATCAGGTGCAGCCCCCATGGAAACGTTGTCGATCGAAGTTCTGGCCTTGCTGTTCTTAGCCGGGCTGGCGGGCGGCTTTGTGGATGCCATCGCGGGCGGCGGCGGGCTGATTTCGGTGCCCGCACTGCTGGCCGCCGGGCTGCCGCCGGTCAATGCGCTGGCCACCAACAAGGCTCAGGCCATGTTCGGTTCGTTCGCCGCCGCAAGGGCCTATGCGCTCAAGGGGCATATGAACTGGGGCGAGATGAAACTCGCCATCGCCTTCACCTTCACCGGGTCCGCCATCGGCACGCTGTTGGTGCAGGTACTCGATTCCCAATTGATGATGCAGGTCATTCCCTTTTTGCTGATTGCGGCGGCGCTCTATTTTGCCTTCGCCCCCTCCATCGGCCACATCGACCGCCATCACCTGATGGAACACACGCCGTTTTACGTGCTGTTCGGACTCTGTTTAGGTTTTTACGACGGTTTTTTCGGCCCCGGTGCAGGAAGCCTGTGGGCGGTGGCGTTCGTTTCAGTGCTCGGCTTCAATATGCTCAAGGCCACCGCGCACACCAAGGTGGTGAACTTCACCTCCAACTTCGCCTCGTTTTTGTTTTTCGCCGTAGCGGGGCATGTGCTGTGGATGCCTGCGCTCAGTATGGCGGCGGGCCAGTTTATCGGCGCGCGGCTGGGCGCAGGGTTAGCCATGAAACACGGCGCGCAACTGATCCGTCCGCTCTTGGTCATCATGTCGCTGATCATCACCGCCAAGCTCATCCACGGCGACCCGGATAACATCATTCATGTGTGGGTGGTCGGGCTGCTGGGCTAAATCTGCCGCTATGCCCCAATCCGCGCCGCCGCCATCTGCATCAGCGCCGCCTTGACGTCATCAAGGATTTTTTGACTGAGTGCTAGATCATCCACCCCGCGCGCGATCTGGATCGCGCCGACCATGGCCGCCAACGCGGCGTGAGACAAAGCTTCGTCACCCAGTAATTCGCCCATCTGCGCCGAAGCGTAGCGGGCAAGTTGGGTGTAAGCCGCCTGCACGCCCGCGCCCATGCGCCAAGCATCTTCGGATAGCGCCACCAACGGGCAACCCTCGGCCGGATTGTCGCGGTGCCCGGCGGAAAGATAGGTGTCGAGCACACTTTCAAACACCTTGAGCGCCGGCACCGACGGATCGGCGCGCAGGGCGCGGTAACGCTCCAGCACGGCGGTATCGAGCGCGGCCTCGGCAAACAGCTCTTCCTTCGATTGGAAATGAGCGTAGAAGCCGCCGTGGGTCAGCCCGGCGTCCTTCATAATGTCATTGATGGAGACGTTGGCGTAGCCCTTGGCCTTCCACAGACGGCGGGCGCTGTCGACGATGCGGACGCGGGTCTGCTGTTTATGTTCCGGCGGATATCCCATGAACGACTCCAAAATTCGACTTGACCGGATCATATATGACGATCATCATATCTCAAAATATGACGACCATCATATTTAAAACCGAAGGGGAAAAACCGATCATGACCATCACCGCGCCCATGTTTTCCGTCACGCCTTTGTACGTCGCGCTCAACGTCCTGCTGCTGATCGTGCTGTCCTTCCGGGTGGTGCATTTTCGCATCGAAAACCAAGTCTCCCTGGGCGACGGCGGCGTAATGGATTTGCAGCGTTCCATCCGTGCGCACGGCAATCTGGCGGAATACGCCCCCTTCGCGCTGCTTTTGATGGCCTTATTAGAGTTCAACGGCCTGCCCGTCTGGCAATTACACCTTTTGGGCGGGGTGTTCAGCGCCGCCCGCGTGGCGCACGCATACGGCGTGCTCGACGCGCGGCGCGCGCCCAGGTCCATGGGGGCGCTCGTCAGCATGGTGGTGCTGATGATCCTGACCGGGCTGGCGATCGTGCAAGTGGCGCTCTAGCATATTGGTCGGGGCGGATTCACGTTTTAGCTGGGATCACATGAGCGATTCCAGCTAAACCGATCCGACCCTGGCAGGCATTTCCCCTAGCGAATCCGCCCCTCATGCGCTAAGGTCCGGGCCTTGAATTTAGGCAAACGCGGGGCTCCCATGCACGAGCGCATACTGATCATCGATTTCGGTTCCCAAGTCACCCAGCTGATTGCGCGCCGCGTGCGCGAAAGCGGGGTTTATTCCGAAATTCAGCCGTTCAATGCCGTGAGCGTGGAAACCATCAAGGCCTTCAACCCCAAGGGCGTGATCCTTTCGGGCGGACCGGCATCGGTCACCGGCATCGACACCCCGCGTGCGCCGCAGGGCCTGTTCGACTTAGGGCTACCGATTTTCGGCATTTGTTACGGCGAGCAGACCCTGTGCGCACAGTTGGGCGGACGGGTCGAAGAAGGCCATCACCGCGAATTTGGCCGCGCCTTCATCGACGTGGTGGACGATTGCGAACTGTTCCACGGCGTATGGGCGAAGGGCGCCAAAGAACAGGTATGGATGAGCCACGGCGACAAGATCGACGCCATCCCCGCAGGGTTCCGCGCTGTCGCCATCACGCCTACGGCGCCGTTCGCCGCCATCGCCAATGATGAAAAGAAATTCTACGGCGTGCAGTTCCACCCCGAAGTGGTGCACACTCCCCACGGCGCGAAGCTGATCGAAAACTTCACCCACCGCGTTTGCGGTTGCCGCGGCGATTGGACCATGGGCAAGTTCCGCGAAGAAGAAATCGCCAAGGTGCGCAAACAGGTCGGCAGTGGCCGCGTCATCTGCGGGTTGTCGGGCGGCGTGGATAGCTCGGTGGTGGCGGTGCTGCTGCACGAAGCCATCGGCGACCAGCTCACCTGCGTATTCGTCGATACCGGGCTGATGCGCAAGGACGAAGCCGAAGAAGTGGTCAAGATGTTCCGCGACCACTATCAAATCAAGCTGGTGCATCGCGATGCCTCGGATCTGTTTTTGGGCAAGCTCGAAGGTGTGTCGGACCCGGAAAAAAAGCGCAAGATCATCGGCGCGACCTTCATCGACGTATTCGAAGAAGAAGCGCGCAACGTCGGCGGCGCGGACTATTTGGCCCAAGGCACCTTGTACCCCGATGTGATCGAAAGCGTCTCGTTCACCGGCGGCCCCAGCGTCACCATCAAATCGCACCACAACGTCGGTGGCTTGCCCGAACGCATGAACATGAAGCTGATCGAGCCGTTGCGCGAACTGTTCAAGGACGAAGTGCGCATCTTGGGCCACGAACTGGGCCTGCCCGAACACTTCGTCGGCCGCCATCCGTTCCCGGGGCCGGGCCTAGCCATCCGCCTGCCCGGCGGCATCAGCAAGGAAAAGCTGGAAATCCTGCGCAACGCCGACAAAGTATACTTGGAAGAAATCCGCTTGGCGGGCCTGTACGACGCCATCTGGCAGGCCTTCGCCGTGCTGTTGCCGGTGCAAAGCGTGGGCGTGATGGGCGATGCGCGCACCTATGATTACGTCTGCGCCCTGCGCGCCGTCACAAGCACCGACGGCATGACGGCGGATTTTTATCACTTCGATATGGAATTTTTGGCCCGCGTTTCCAATCGCATCATCAACGAAGTCAAAGGCATCAACCGCGTGACCTACGACATCACCTCGAAGCCGCCGGGAACCATTGAGTGGGAGTAAGCGCCATGACGTCGATTGAACAAGCTGGCCAGCGCGCCCTGCATACAGTCGAAAAACTAGGCTTAGCGCTGATCGCCATCGCCACCGTCGTGGCGATCGGCCAAGAGGTGATGGTGATGGTTGAAAACCTCACCGTTCGGTTGGCCGATCTGTTGTTGCTGTTCATTTATCTGGAAGTTCTGGCAATGGCCGGCATTTACCTCAAATCAGGTGAGATGCCCGTGCGCCTGCCACTTTACATCGCCATCGTGGCGCTGGCGCGGTACATCGTCTTGGACGTCAAAGCCATGGGCAGTGTGGAACTGTTGGCGGTGAGCGGAGCCATCTTAATCATCGCCTTGGCGATCCTGGCCATCCGCTTCGGCCATGTGCGTTTTCCCTACGCCGGCGCCAGCACCAACGACCAAGACCAACGCTGACCTAGGGCCGGATCGCGTTGGGTGGAGCGATCTCAAGGAGCTTCAATGGAATACGTCTGGACGGACCGTATCAAGAATATCGATTGGGATGAACTGTCGGCCCTGTATAAATTGGCGCCCCTTGGAGACAAAAAAGCCGCCGATTTAGAAACCGTCTTCACCAACAGTATGTTCAAGTTGTTTGTCCATCAAAACGGCAAGTTGGTCGGAGCCGGAAGAGCTTTGGCGGATGGCGTAGATTGCTCCTATATCTGCGATGTCGCCGTGTTGCCCAATCACCAAGGCGCAGGCCTGGGAAAAGAAATCGTCACCAGATTGCTAAAGCTTTCCCAAGGTCATAAAAAAATCATTCTCTATTCGGTACCCGGCAAAGAACCTTTTTATAAAAAACTGGGATTCGACCGCATGCGCACGGCGATGGCCATTTTTCAAAATCAGAAACAAGCCAAAGAACGCGGCTATGTCGATTAAGTGACCAAATTTAATTGTGGCCCTAACCGTTCTAGGTGCGAATGCCCCACGTCACGGCGTATCTAAATTGCCGAAGGTCTTTTCGTGCAACTGAAACGCCGCTTCCATGGCATCTGACCACTTACGATGTTCCTGCACATCGTCGCCACCGATGGCGGAAAGGTCATGTTCCAGCGCCTCCAGCAAAAGTTTGGCGATTTCCTGCCTTTTTTCTTCGCACGCGATCTGATGGGCGGCGATGATTTTGTCGCTCAGGCGTCGTTCCGGCATATCCGCTCTCCCGCCCGTTAGGGCTGTTAAGTCGTTGATCCTCAAAGGATGACGGAAATCCTTGGCGGGAGCAAGGATTTCCCCATTCCCATTGTCGGATCATTCATGCACCATTCAGCGATTTTTGCTATTCTAAAGGCGTGGGGGACCGATTTGGCCCCCCGTAATCTCTCAGGAGTTCAACGTCATGACCCTTCTCCGTACCGTCACCGTCGTCGCCTTAGTGGCTTCGCTCGGCGCATGCGCGGATTCCAGCAACCAAAAACAACAAGTCGGCGCCGTTGTCGGTGGCGTACTTGGCGGTGTGTTGGGCAGTAACGTCGGCCAAGGTAAAGGCCAAACGGCAGGCATCATCGGCGGCACCCTGCTCGGCGCATTGCTGGGCAGCGAAGTCGGCAAGTCCATGGATGAAACCGACCGCATGATGTCCGAGCGCACTGCGCAAAGAAGCCTGGAAAGCTCGCCCACCGGCACGTCTTCTTCATGGAGCAACCCCGACAGCGGCCACCGTGGCACAGTCACCCCGACCAACACCTATCGCAACGCCAGCAATCAAGATTGCCGCGACTACGAGACCACCGTTTATATCGATGGCCGCGAAGAAACGGCGACCGGCGTCGCCTGCCGCCAGTCCGACGGCACCTGGTCCATGCAAAACTGACCTAGCTTCCATGCCGGTATGCAAAACCCGCCCACGACACGATGTCGGGGCGGGTTTTTTGCTGACTTAAGATACAGCCACTTTTTAAACTCAAGGCTTGGCGGCGATGCGTCCGCTATCGGTGATGTGGGCTTTATTGAAGCCTGCGCCGAACATCGACAGCGTCACCCAACCCTTGCGTTTGCATTCCTCAAGGGTTTTGAACAACACCGTGCCGTTGTCTTCCGACGGCACCGCAACATCTCCCGACATAAGGATCAATTCCAGCAATAGGCGCTGCTGTGGAAGAATAGTTGACATGACCCCACCCGATTTTTTGTCTCTGGCTCAAGACTATTCAAACTGCTCGCAATTGGAAAGGGGGTAAACGTTAATTCCAGACGACCCGCGCGCTGGGCACCGTGATGATCGCGGTGGTGCCCTTACCCGGCTCGCTTTGCAATTCTAACGTGCCACCCTGCTTTTCCATCAATTTGCGGCTAAGCGGCAAGCCCAAACCGGCGCCATCGTATTTGCGCGCCAAAGATCCGTCCACTTGGCCGAACATGGCAAACACCGTTTCCAGATCGTGGGGCGCAATGCCAATGCCGGTATCGGTCACTAATATCCTAAAGTCGCCACCCTCTAAAACCTCGGTCGCCACCGTAATCAAGCCTCCCGCCGGGGTGAATTTGATGGCATTGTGCAACATATTGATCAGCACCTGCTTGATGCGCCGTTTATCCCCGTATAACGAAGGCAGGGCAACACCATCGGCAACACGGACCTGATTTCCCACGGCTTCGGCGCGGTGTTTGATGGTACCGATACTTTCATGAAGTATTTCGACAAACGAAAAGACATCTTCTTCCAATGAAAATTCGTCAAATTCAATGCGCGACACATCCAGCAGATCGTTGATCATGCTGTACAAATGGCGACCGGAACCAGTGATGTATTCAAGGTATTCTTTATACTTTTGATTGTTCACCGGCCCGAAAATTTCATTTTCCATCATTTCTGAATAACCGATGATCGCATTCAACGGCGTGCGCAATTCATGCGACATATTGGCCAAAAATTCGGTCTTGGTACGACTGGCCAGTTCAGCACGTTCTTTGGCCAGCACCAGTTCTTGCTGATAACGATGACGGTGAATGATGCCCGCCAACGCATCCGTCACCGATGCCGCCAAGCGACGATCAAGATCGGACAAAACATGCTCATCTGAAATATACAGGTTCAGAACGCCTAAGTTTTCCTGCGCATAATTGATGGGCATGCACAGGTTGCCGTAATTTTCCCCATGCTCCGAAGGATCGCAGCAATGCGCATCCATAGAGGTTTTTTCCACCACGCGGCGAGTCGCTGCAGCGCGGCCACACAAACAATCGCCTAAATTGACATAATGGCATTGCGTCGCCACGATTTCGGGCATTCTGCTTGCCGCACACATTTCCAGGCGGCCTTCCTTGGCGTTGTTCAAGAAGATCGCCCCCTTGCCCATATGTTCCAGGCTTTGGCGATCCAAAATCAGTTCCAGCGCCTCTTGCAGGGTCTCTTTCAAATCGTTCGATGACAACGACAAACGCAAAACCGAGGCCACGATTTCGTTGCCATCGGCCAACTGGCGGACTTCATTTTCGGTTTTCAGTTTCTGGGAAATATCGCTGATGATGCCGACGAACTTCGCTTCGCCGCCCACCATCATGCGGTTCACCGCCAGCCAGATCGGCGCCGTCGTGCCGTCTTTGCGCAAAGCGCGCAATTCCCGGCCAATCCCGATGATCTTGGGCTTACCGCTATCGATATAATCTTTCACATAACCATTGTGACGGACGGCGTCGTGCATCGGCATCAGCATGTTAATTGAGCGCCCCAGAACCTCGCTGGCGCTATAACCGAAAATACCTTCGGCGGCCGGATTATAACTTTCGATGTAACCCTTAGCATCGGTGCTGATGATACCATCTGCGGCAGTTTCGACGATGGTGCGATAATGAGTTTCTTGCTCCATCAGTTTATTGGAGCGTTCTTCGACCCGCTGTTCGAGAATGTGGGTATGGGACCTCTCGCGGCGGATAACAAATGCCCCCACGCCCAACGACATGAAAAACAGCAACACACCCAGCGATGGAATGACTTTCATTTCCCGGGCGCGCAACCGATCCAGTTCATTGCGGCGCGTCGCGGTCTCGGCCTCCACCTCGGCGACAAAAATATTAAGCGCATTGTGAACGGCGGTGAAGGATTTCAGCGCGAGTTCAAACTTAGTCTGAACGGCAGGGCTCCACTGATCGTTTACCGCTTGGTTCATGGCGTCTTCGACGACCGGCTGAGTTTGGCGCACGGCTTCCAGAATATCGGCCAGCGCGCGACGTTCACCAGCGCTGAGGCTGTCCATGTTGATCTGATCGCGGGCATCGACAAATTCGGCAGCGTATTGCGCCAATTGCTGACGCACAGCATCGCGTGCAAAATAATCATCCAGGGTGATGACTTGAAACAACGCAAACGGGCGCTTTTCCGCCGCGTCGCGCATTTTGTAAACGGCTAGGTTTTTTTTCATCAAATCGGCATCGAGCCGGTCTTGCTGAATAATGGTGCTGATGTGAAACACGAACAACGCGACCATCCCCGCCATACCCGCCAGGATAATCGCAAAGCCAAACATCAATAGTTTCGTGTTCTTATTTGAACCGGACATAAACAACAGCGCTGTCTTTGATCAATAACATCACACGCGGCGACCCCCGTCGCGTACCACGGCATATGGCTGTACTATGTGGATCATCCACATTTGACAGTTCCGCAGAACAAGGCAGATGACCCTTTAGTTCATTCAGGTTTTGCGTGTATTCCCCCCCGAATGTTTAAGGCGAGAATTTACGCGCTCATCCTTGTATTAGCAAATGATAATTTATGTAATATCCTGATATTGAACAATATTTCAAAAAAAATTGTAGCGATTCCAATACATTAACCCAGCAATCTAAGGGGATGTTTTTTTGAACGTGTTAGTGTACAACGGGGCTTCGCAATTCTTGGATAGACAAAAATTTAAGGAGGCCGATATGTCCGGCACCGTTTCCGCTTCGCACATTTTGCTGATGTACGCAGGTTCCATGCGTTCCAGCGCCACCCGCTCCAGAGACGACGCCCTGGCCCAAATGAAAGACTTAAAGGCTCAGATCGATGACGGCGCAGACTTCGCCGACTTGGCCCGCAGCCATTCCGACTGCCCGTCCGGCACGGACGGCGGCGATTTGGGCAGCTTCGGCAAAGGCCAGATGGTCAAGGAATTCCAGGATGCGGCCTTCGCGCTGGAAGTCGGCGCAACTTCGGACGTAGTCGAAACCGATTTCGGTTATCACCTGATCCAGCGCACCGGCTGACCGCCGATCCATCCGATGAATGAACGCCCCCTTGGAAACAGCGCCGTGGGGGCGTTTTTTTGCGCATTTTCTTTTTGTGTATTTTCGTGGCGCGATGGGATTTGAGTTTCTATGATCGGGTCATGAAAAGCATACGTAACCGAACACACCCCGCCCCCAACCCCACCGGAGCCAGCAACGACTGGCAAACCATCCGCGCGCTGATGCCGTATCTGTGGCCGGTGAATCGCCCCGAATTACGCTTACGCGTGATGATCTCGATGGCCTTTTTGCTGGCGGCCAAGGGCGTCACCGTCGCCGTGCCGGTATTGCTCAAATATGCCGTCGATAACTTAAGCGCGCCGACCCTCGCCCAAGGCCTCGCCGCCGTGCCGGTGGGCCTGTTGCTGGCTTATGGACTGGCGCGCATCGCCGCACTCGCCTTCAAGGAATTGCAGGCCGCCATCTTCGCCAATGTGGCGCAGTACGCCATGCGCGAAACCGCGCTGCAAACCTTCCGCCACCTACACCGTTTATCGCTGCGTTTCCATCTCGACCGCCAGACCGGGGGCCTGAGCCGCGCCATCGAACGCGGCACCAACGGCATCGAAGCGCTGCTGCGCATGACGCTGTTCAACATCATCCCCACGGCGCTGGAAATCGCGCTGGTGGGCGTTCTGTTGTGGGCGATGCTGAGCGGCTGGTACGCGCTCGCCACGTTGGCCACCATCGTCGCTTATGTGGCATGGACCGTGATCATCACCAACCGGCGCACACACTACCGCCGCGCCATGAACGAAAGCGACAGCCGCGCCCATACCCGCGCCATCGACAGCCTACTCAATTACGAAACGGTCAAATACTTCGGCAACGAAGAACACGAAGCCAAGCGTTTTGACGTGGCGCTGGCCAGCCTTGAAGCGGCCTCGATCAAATCCAAGACCTCGCTCGCCACGCTCAACACCGGCCAAGGCGCGATCATCGCCATCGGCGTCACCATCGTCATGCTGATGGCGGGCTTCGGCGTGCGCGAAGGCTCCATGACGGTGGGCGATTTTGTGCTCGTCAACACCTACCTGTTGCAGCTTTACCTGCCGTTGAACTTTTTGGGCAGTTCGTACCGCGAAATCAAACACGCCCTCGCCGACATGGAAGCCATGTTCGGCCTGTTGGATGCCGACGCCGAAGTTACCGATGCCGCCACCGCGCCCGCGCTGGCCATCAAAGGCGGCGAAGTGGTCTTCGATCACGTCACCTTTGCTTACGATGAACGCCGCCCGGTGCTCAAAGACGTTTCGTTCACGGTACCTGCGGGCAAAAGTCTCGCCATCGTCGGCGCGTCGGGCGCGGGCAAATCGACGCTATCGCGCCTGCTGTTTCGTTTTTACGACGTGCTCGATGGCGCCATCACCATCGACGGCCAGGACATCCGCGCCGTCTCTCAATCGAGCTTGCGCGCCGCCATCGGCATCGTTCCGCAAGACACGGTGCTGTTCAACGACAGCATCTATTACAACGTCGCTTATGGCCGCCCCGGATCCACCCCCGGCGAAGTCGAACGGGCGGCGAAGCTAGCCAAGATTCACGACTTCGTCATGAGCCTGCCCGACGGTTACGAAACCATCGTCGGCGAACGCGGCCTAAAACTTTCAGGCGGCGAAAAACAGCGTGTCGCCATCGCGCGCACGATTTTAAAAGGCCCGCAGGTGCTGCTGTTCGACGAAGCCACCTCGGCGCTCGACACCCACACCGAAAAAGAAATCCAGACCTCACTCAAGGAAGTCGCCACCGGGCGCACCACGCTGGTCATCGCGCACAGGCTTTCGACCGTGGTCGACGCCGATGAAATCTTGGTGCTCGAAGCGGGGCAAATCAAAGAGCGCGGCACCCACGCCCACCTGCTCGCCCACGGCGGCCTTTACGCGACCATGTGGCAGCGCCAACAGGAAGCGAACCAAGCGATGGAAGTACTGCAGCGGGCTGGGGAATTGGGGGACGTGGCGGAGTAGTTTTCACCCCGTTCATACAGAGGGTGCCTCATACACAGGGTCATGGCAGGACTTGATCCGGCCATCCATATTTTTCAAATCCAATGAACAATCTTAATAATTAGGTCTGCGCTGTCATGAGGGCGTAATTCTCGGTGATAATGGATCAGTTCTCTCTCAAGAGCTGGTATCTCACCACTACCGCCACCAAAGAAAGGACTAGATGATTGTGCTGCACGTTGAGCAACATCTTCCCTCTCGGAAATAAGTTCTTCAGCAGACTTGTCCCCATACAAAATTTCATACTTACGACAAGAATCAAGTTCATCCTCTAAATGCATCCGAGTTGTATGCATTAAATAAATGCTAAAAGAAGACTCATAATTTATCTTTTTAAGAACCTTAGTTAACATACAACCATCTACGATAATCCGCCCACGATCATTACAAGCGCTAGCCATGGCATTCGACAATTCGTCAAACTTGATCGCATTAAAAAATTCGTTCTGGTCCTCCTTGAGAAATTTATCAAGATTGAAGTGAGGAATTTCTAAACAACGAGAGACGCACTCAGCAATTGATGTTTTTCCAACACCATCAAAACCATCAAATGTAATTATTTGCGCTTCCTGTGGAATTAACGGCAATAATTCTTTGGTTACAAAGCTTTCAATAATTTCTTCCTTATTGACCGCATCATCTAATATCTCATCAAGGGAAATTTGTTTAATACCAAGGGGGATATCCATTTTTTACCCCTTCTCAATCCACCCGCCGCCCAGCACACGTTCACCCTCATAAAACACACACGCTTGGCCGGGGGCGATGGCCGAATAAGGCTCCCTCAAGCGCACTTCGGCGCGGCCACCCGCCAGCGGAGTGACGGCGGCAGGGATCAGCACCGCCATGGAGCGCAGTTTGACGTGGCATTCGAACCCGCCATCGGGCATGGCCTCGCCCTCGCCCAGCCAATTGACGCCCCGCAAGGTCAGCGCATGGGCGAGCAGTGCATCTTTTGCCCCCACCACCACACGATTTTTTTCGGCGTCGATGCTCAGCACATAAAGCGAATCCGGCACC
>JANLGW010000046.1 GCA_024653965.1 Rhodospirillales bacterium | reverse complement strand
TTGTTCAGCCCGAGGCCTTGTAAAACAAGGCCGAAGGTCCACGCAGCACGGCGAAGCCGCGCGCACGTAAATCCTCTCCCCGCAACCATAAAAAACACCGATAACTCAATTAGTTATCGGTGTTTTTGTTTATGAGCTCAAGCGCTCTGAAAATGCCGGGTAAGCATGGGGTAAGCAGCCACTTGGGCAATCAAGTTTGGTTTGAGATGAGAAGTTAGCGCTAGGCGAATGCGGTGTGGTCAATTTTTTAGACAGGTCCATACACGTCACCATCCGCTGGCGCATCATTGGATGAGTGAGACGATCTCCGCATGTAGGTCCGGCGTTGCGGCAGCGATGACGCGCCCATCGGAACCTTCGTGCAAGGCGGAACCGGTCCAATCGGTGATCACCCCGCCGGCGCCTTCGATGACGGATACCAACGCTAGATAGTCGTAGGGTTCGAGAGACATTTCCATCACCGCATCTACATGTCCTGATGCCAGCAGGCCATAAGTGTAGCAATCTCCGCCGAACCGCCGCATGGCCGCGCGGCGGCTTACCCGTTCAAATGCATCGCGCCCGGCGGCATCGAAAATATCTGGCGACGTGGCATAGATGTTGGCATCGGCGAGACGGCGACATGGACTCGTGCGGCATTCATAGCCGTTGAACAAGGTCGGTTGGCCGCTTACCCCCAACCACCGTTCATCGGTTGCCGGTATGTCGATGACGCCGATGATTGGTGCGCCATTTTCCAGATACGCGATCAGGGTGCCAAACGTCGGCATGCCGGTGATAAAGCTCTTGGTGCCGTCAATGGGATCAAGCACCCATAATTGCTTTTCACCCAGGTTTTTTTTGCCATGTTCCTCACCAAAAATGCCATGGGTCGGGTACTTTTTTTCAATGCGTTCGCGCATCGCCGCTTCGACGGAACGGTCAGCGATGGTCACCGGGGAGGCATCGGCCTTGTGCTCTACGGCCAGCGGTTTGCGGAAATACGGCATGCTGATGGATCCGGCCAGTTCCGCCAGACGCAATGCAAAGAAAGATAATTCTTCAATATTTTCAATGTGTTTTGTCATTTATGCCACGCTCCCTGCTGACGACCGGGTTATGGATTGTTGTGTGGAGTCATCTGACGCTAGACATATATCCAAATTATTGCAAAAATCCACAAATATCCACATTTGTCCAAATTCATGGTGACGAGTGAGGAAGCGGGCAAGCGGTATCGTGCGCGTCGCTGGGGATCAGAGAATTAAGTGTTTGCATAGGGGGCTGCTCGTGAACTGAGGGCGCTCGCAACTCAAAACCCGACTGGGGAGAACATGATGAAAAAGTGGATGATGAGCATAACCGCTGGCGCCATCGCGCTGATGGGGGCTGCTTCGGCCAATGCTGGCTCGATTACCGTTTATACTGCACTTGAAGAAGAAGAAATTGCCGATTACGTCAAAGCCGCCAATGCTGCAATGCCGGATGTTGAGATCAATGTGTTACGTCTTTCCACTGGCGATTTGGGTGCGCGATTGTTGGCCGAAGCGGGAAATCCACAAGCTGACGTGATCTGGGGATGGGCCGTCACGGCCATGATGAATCCAGAAATTTTGAACATGCTCGAAGCCTATAAAGCCAGCGGTTCAGAAAAATTGGGCGCTGCGTACCGCGACGCCGATGGCCGTTGGTTCGCACCGACGGGCTACATGGGTGCATTTTGCGTGAACACCGAGCGCCTGAAGGCCAAGGGCCTGCCCATGCCGAAAAGCTGGAAAGACCTGGAAAATCCCGCCTTCAAGGGTGAGGTCGTAATGCCCGACCCCAATTCATCGGGGACCGGTTATCTGCATGTCATCGCCGTGCTGCAGACCATGGGCGAGGAAAAGGGCTGGGCGCAGTTGAAGGCAGTTGATCCGAATATGGCGCAGTACACGTCGTCGGGTTCTAAGCCGTGCAAGGCTGCCCGCGCGGGCGAGTATGCCGTTGGTGCTTCGCTGGCCTTCACCGCGTTGAAGTCCATTGAAGAGGGCTATCCGCTGGCGATGGTTTTTCCCGAAGGTGGTACCGGATACGAACTGGAGGCGTCGGGTTTAATGTCGTCTTCCAAAAACAAAGCGGATGCGAAGCGTTTTCTCGACTGGACGATGTCGAAAAGCGCCACCGACCTTTACGGTTCGTTTAAGGCACTGGTCACCGTGCCGGGCGTGAAAGGTTCGGCCGCTGCGGAAAAAGCGGGCCTGCCCGCTGATCTCGGTACGGTTCTGGCGAAGATCGATTTTGTCGAATCCGCCAAAAATCAGACTGCAGTTAAAGCGCGCTGGAAAGAAATGTTCGGACGCTAACCATTGTGAGACCCCGGCGGGAAGGCTGAACTTCCCGCCGGATTTCACTTCATTCCGACCACTGTTTACGTCATGCTGGATAACAGCCTGTGATGCGCGGACCAATCCCTAATGTATTTGAACGTACAAAATCTGACAAAAACTTATGGCAACTTTTATGCCTTGGACAACGTGTCGATTGGCGTGGAGTCTCATGAGTTTGTGTGCCTCTTGGGCCCCAGTGGTTGCGGTAAGACCACGTTGCTGCGGATTATCGCGGGGCTAACGCAATCCAATGGTGGGGAAGTGCGATTGCTTGGCGAAAATCTCGTTAACCTTCCGGCCCGGCAACGCGGGTTTGGTATCGTTTTTCAATCGTATTCCCTCTTTCCCAATATGACGGTCGCCGAGAACATCGGCTATGGTCTGAAAATTCGCGGTGTTCTCAAAGCCGATATTCAGGCGCGCATTACCAGCCTGCTCGGAACCATCAAGTTGCCCGATGTGGCTGAACGCTACCCGTGGCAATTATCTGGCGGACAACAGCAGCGCGTCGCACTGGCGCGCGCCATTGCAGTCGACCCGAGATTGTTGCTGTTGGACGAACCGCTGTCGGCGCTCGATGCCAAGGTGCGCGGGGAGCTGCGCACTGAAATTCGCGACCTGCAACGCAGCCTTGGTATTCCGACGCTGATGGTCACCCACGATCAAGAGGAGGCCTTGACGCTGGCGGACCGAATCATTTGCATGAACCACGGACGGGTAGAACAAAGCGGTACGCCGGAAGATTTGTATTTGCGACCGACCACGCGCTTTGTTGCGGATTTCATGGGAGTCAGCAATCTGATCGAAACGCGCTATGTGCGTGAATGCTTACCGGCCTTGCTGGAGAACCGGCCCGCTGGTGAGGATGATGCCTATATCGCCTGTATTCGCCCTGAACAAATTACCATCATTGCCGATGAAAACGGCAAGGCCACGGTGCGCGCGATTAGCTTCCTTGGTAACCTCAACCGTTTCGAAGTCACCTATCCGGCGGGACGTCTGATCGTCGAAACACACGGCCACATCAACGTCTCGGAAGGGCAGAGGGTGCGATTTGAAATTCGCCCAGAGGACTGTTCATGGGTCGTGAGCGGTGCTGTGTGAGGATTTGACATGAGCGCCGAGCCATCCGCCATCACCACGCCCCTCTCCAATAAGCATTTTGACGTGGACCGTGCGTTTGTCATGATAAGCCTCACCATCCCGGTGATCGGCTTGTTGTTGTTTTTCGTTTATCCGCTGGCAATCGTTTTCCTGCGCTCTATCACTGAGGCGGACGGGGGGCTTGGCCTTGGAAATTACGCGCACGTGTTGGCTTCAAAGGGGTTCTGGCGCGCGACCGGCCACAGCCTACACATGGGATTGGCAACAACCGCCATCAGCATTGGATTGGGTTTTGTCATCGCCCACGCTCTTCACCGTTGTGCGTTTCGCGGTAAGGTTCTCATTCGGGCCGCTATCGCGCTGCCGTTGCTAGCACCTTCGCTGGTGCAAGGGCTGGGTCTGATTTTTTTATTGGGGCGCAATGGTCTGGTCAATAAATGGTTTGATTTGGGGCTTGATATCTATGGTTTTTGGGGGTTGCTGATCGCCAATATATTCTACGCCTTGCCCCAGGCGGTGATGATCATCGGTGCGACCTTGACCTTGTCGGACGCCCGCACGTATGAGGCGGCAGAGGTGATGGGTGCGCGCCCCATTCGTCAGTTTTTGGACATTACGTTGCCCAATGCAAAGTTCGGTGTGCTCAGCGCGGCGTTCGTGGTGTTTACGGTTACCATCACTGATTTCGGTAATGCCGCTGTGATTGGTGGAGATTATTCCGTTCTGGCCACTGAAATTTATTCCCAGGTGATCGGTCAGATGAATTTCAACATGGGTGCGGTGGTGGGTATCATGTTGTTGTTGCCGACGGTCGCATCCTATTACATCGAACGGCTCGCGCAAAAACGCCAGTTTGGCAGTCATGCGGAAAACGCCGTACCCTTCGTTCCGACGTTCACGCCTGCGCGCGATCTGCCGATGGCTGCGGCTTCGTTTTTAATTGCTGCCCTTATTGCGATTGTTATCGTCGTGGTCGTTTATGCAAGCTTCGTCAAGCTTTGGCCGTATAACTTCGGCATGACCGTCAAGCATTACGACATCACGTTGGCGGGGGGGTACGCGCCCCTATGGACGACCATCTACATATCCCTGGCGGCGGCGATTGGCGGAACCGTCATGCTATTTCTGCTGGGACTTGGCATTCGCAAAGCGCCTGATGCCATCGCTAAGGCGGTATATTTTTTCTCCGTCATGCCAGCTGCAGTGCCGGGCATGGTTATCGGCTTGGCCTATGTGTTGACTTTCAATTCGACTGCCACGCCATTGTATCTGTTGTATGGTACTGCGACGCTGTTGGCGGTGTGTAACTTCTATCACTACCATACCCAAGGCTTTCTGACTGCGATGACCGGATTTCGCCAGGTGCCATCGGCGCTGGAAGAAGCCGCCTCGTGTCTCGGGTCGAGCATGACGCGCATTGCCATTGATGTCGTGGCGCCTTATGTCACGCCCATGCTGATCTCCATTTTCTTCTTTCTATTCATGCGATCGATGGTCACGTTGTCGGCAGTGATATTTCTCACTACGCCCAAGATGACGGTTGCTTCGGTGACCATCATGCGGCTGGATGATGCTGGCCTAACGTCGCAGGCAGCAGCCTATTCGACGTGCATCATGCTGATCGTCGGGGCTGCGCTTATGATGATGAAGTATGTTTTTTATCGTATGGACAAGCGATCAACATTAGGAACTGTGGTTTGAGCATGTGGTTCAAGGATAGACATCAACGGATCATGATGTTGCTGCAGGCGCATCACCGCGTCAGCACCGACACACTCGCTGGTGAATTTGGCGTATCACGAGAAACGGTTCGCCGCGATTTGCTGGAGTTGGAGGCCGAGGGCCATGTTAAACGCGTCCATGGTGGTGCTGTGTTGCCCCATCCCGCACCCGAAGAGCCCTTTCAAGAACGCATGAGTCTTCATTTGAATGAAAAGAAGGCCATTGCCAAATGCGCGATTAAGCTTATCAAGCCGGGACAATGCGTGATGATCGATGCGGGAACCACGACGTCCGTGTTTGCCCGGGAACTGACCAAGGTGCCTAATTTATTGGTGGTGACGAATTCCATCGATATCGTCACCACGTTGCATCAATCCGATCATAGCGTGCAGGTTTTGCTGATGGGGGGGCGCATGGTCAGTGATGTTCCGGCGACTTATGGTGAGTTTGCGCTGGCTGATGTTGCGCGCTTTAATGCCGATGTTGCGGTGTTATCTCCTGTTGCGCTTCACTCAGAACAGGGCGCGACTAACTATGACGTCCATGAAGCAGAGATCGCGCGCGCCATGATCGCCCAGTCGCACAAGGTCATCATGCTAGCGGACCATACGAAGTTGGAAACGACTAGCAGGGTGCAGTACTGCGTACCCAATGAAGTTGACGTGATGGTGACCAGCGCAGGAGCCGAGCAAGAAGACCTAGACGCCCTGCATAAAAATGGTCTCAAGGAAATTGTCGTTGCACCGTAAGGTATGTTTCATTTTCATGGCCATGATGGGGAGGGTTTTGAGGCGATAGGGCGCTGCGGCCCAGAAGCCAATCAAGTTGGGATTGACGAAAGTGACTCGCGCTTAGTGAGCGTAGTGTTGCCTACTTTATTTTGACAAGTCCACTCTGCGTCAGTTCGGCTTCGAGTTCGTTGATCCGTGCCTTTAACGCCGCCGTCTCGATGTGTATCTCTTCAAGCGTATAGCGTTCTGTGATGTGCTGAGGGCAGTTCCAATCGAATCCTTCCACCGTAATGACGAATCCCCGCTCAACTCGGGCTCTGTAGTTCGGCATCTCAAGGCGGGAAAGCAAGGACGGGTCGTCGAGCCCTATGATGCGGGCGCGGCCGAACAGCTTGAGACGAGTTTTGTTCGGGTAATCCATAAAGAGCAGCGACACCCGGTCGTCGGTCATCAGGTTCCCGACGCTGATGTACTGGCGGTTACCCCTGAAATCAGAGAAGCC
The DNA here is from genome assembly GCA_024653965.1 of Rhodospirillales bacterium. Lineage (GTDB taxonomy): Bacteria > Pseudomonadota > Alphaproteobacteria > Rhodospirillales > Magnetovibrionaceae > JANLGW01. The sequence continues at coordinate 19,200 of JANLGW010000046.1, read as the reverse complement.
GATCGTTCTATCGTCAAGCACGCGCATAAAACCGGTCGGTCCGCCGCGATGCTGGATATAGGGCCAACCTGTTTCGCTGACCGTGGCCATGTAGAAAGAGTTCCGCGCCGTGATAAAGCCGGCCTCGGCTTCGGTGAGTCGATGGTTGACTGCGCCTGCCGCGCTCTCCATCTGAGCATAGGAGGATCGGCTGCCAAGTTCCTCCTGCACTTTCTTCACGGTCGGCGTGAAAGCGATCTCGGCGAAATGATGCGGCATGACGTCCTCCTACGGGTTCGACTCTGCAGGTTACAGACCTAGATCCGACAGGCCAGGGTGATCCATGGGGCGCGGTCCCTGCGGCCAGAGGAATTTTCTGTCGTTCTCGTGAATCGGCTGATCATTAATGCTGGCGAAGCGCAGCCGCATCAGGCCGTGTTCGTCGAATTCCCAGTTCTCGTTGCCATGACTGCGGAACCAGTTTTCAGCATCGTCGCACCATTCATAGGCAAAACGCACCGCAATGTGGTTCTCGGTGAAAGCCCAGAGTTCCTTGATTAAGCGATATTCCAATTCCCGCGCCCACTTGCGTTGCAGGAAGGTGACGATCTCATTGCGGCCGACCGGGAATTCCGCGCGGTTACGCCAGCGACTGTCTTGTGTATAAGCGAGCGACACCCGCTCCGGGTTGCGCGTGTTCCATGCATCCTCCGCCATCCGCACTTTTTGGACGGCGGTTTCGCGTGTGAAAGGGGGTAACGGCGGACGGGCGCTAGGTTCGGTCATCTGCGTCATTGGAGGGTGCTCCTTCTGTCAGGGCGACCTAACACGGCTGAAGCCGCGCTAGGTCGTCGTCTGCGAGGTTAAGCGACTTTGTTCAGTTCGATGGTGGGGAAGTCGATTTCGATTTGGATCGACTTGCCGAGCAAGTTGGTGAAAATGTTCATCGCGACATGTGTGATGATCTCGATAATTTCGGCATCGGAGTGGCCAGCTGCGCGGACCGCGTCGAACTCGACCTTGCTCACTTGACCGGTATGCTCGACGAGCGCACGGGCAAACCCCAGAGCGGCCTCGGCCTTAGCATCAGAGGACCGACCCATGCGGTTGGCGAGTATTTCCGAATTATCCAAGCCCGCCTTGCGGCCGATCGCGGTGTGTGCCGAGACGCAGTACTGGCAGGCGTTCTGTTCGGCCACGGTAAGCGCGATGCGTTCGCGCGTTTGCGGGTCGAGCACGCCTGAACCGGCGATCCCATGCATGCCGAGGAAGGCACTCAGCGCCGCCGGTGAATTTGCCAGCACGCGGATGAAGTTCGGAACCATGCCGAGGCCGGACTGGACGGCGTCAAGAAGCTGCTTGGCCTCGCCAGTGGCGGTTTGAGGGTCGATGACGGTAACACGAGCCATGTGATTGATCCTTCTATAATTGATGGTGCGGCGCTCCGCAGCTCCGCTCATCGGTAATTTTGTCTATTTCTGTGATTGAAAGAATATGCGATGTATGAAAAACTTTATTCCGATATAGGGAATAATAAATGGATCGGTTGCACGAGATCGAGGTTTTCATCGCGGTGGCGGAAGCTGGCAGCTTCACTAAGGCCGGCGCACGGCTACGCTTATCGCCCCCGGCCGTGACGCGTGCCATCTCGGCACTCGAGGATCGCTTGGGGGCACGTGTCTTCAATCGCACGACCCGGAGTTTGACGATTACCGACGTTGGGCAGCGCTTCCTTGAAAGTGCACGGCGCGTTCTCACAGACCTCGATACGGCCGAGAAGGAAGCGGTTGGAGAGGCGGCAATGCCGCAAGGCCACCTGACCATTACCGCGTCGGTGACGTTCGGTCGATCCTCGTTGGCACCCGTTGTCTGTGACTTTCTGAGTCAGCACCCGCGCGTAACGGCATCCGTTCTCCTGCTGGATAGGATCGTGAATCTCGTCGAGGAAGGAATTGACGTTGCGGTGCGCATCGGACATCTGCCGAATACAAATCTCATTGCCAAGCGGATTGGCGCAGTTCACCGAGTATTGGTCGCGAGTCCGGATTATCTTGAAAAATGTGGGGCGCCAACGTCTCCGGCAGACCTGCGGTTCCATTCGGTGATTTCCTTTACAGGACTCATGCCGAATCGCGAGTGGCGCTTTTTGAAGGGGCAGAAATTTGGCAGCGTGAGCCTGCATCCAACGTTTGAGGTCAATGATGCGACTGCCGCCATACAGGCAGCTGAGATGGGTCACGGCATCACGGTTGCGTTATCCTACATGGTGAACGACCAGATACGCGATAAGAAGTTGGTGCCAGTGCTTGACACGTTTGCGCTGCCACCTCAACCGGTTCATCTGGTCTACCCTCATGCGCGGCTCGTCGCACCCAAGGTCCGAGCGTTCATCGACTATGCCGCGCCCCGGCTGAAAACAGTTCTCGACCTGTTAGCATGGAAGAGCGCGCAAGAAGAGGCTTGAGCCGGTTCGTCAAATGTTTTGAGAAACAAGCTGGCTTGATCCCTGAAACCAATAAAAACAAAGGCTTGGATGGAAATCTCCAAGCCTTTGTCATTTACCGGGTAAGCATGGGGTAAGCAGGCGGAGCCCAGTTTTGGCAAGCGGGAGCAAGGCCGCAGCCGACATTTTGACCTGGGTTTGAAACCTTTTCCTGCTGAATTTCGAACCCTGAGGTGTATTGGAGCAACATACGGCCTCTAGGAACGAGAAATGACGGGAAATATGATGCAATCCGGCGCTAAAAAAGATAGTCGTCCACGTGTGCTCGACATCGCTGCGTATTGCCATACCATGGCTGCCCGGCCTCTGCTTGGCGCTTTGCAAGACGATGGCGAGACGCTGCATTGGCTCTCCGGAGGGGCGGATTTTCCAGTGATCGCCGATCTTCCTGCTGATCGCTCGGCGAGGTTCTCCCATGTGTTGGAACATTTAGGCGTTGGCCCAGAAAACATCGCTTCGTTGAAAAAGACGGCCCTTTCGTTGGTGGGTGCCGAAGCATCCAGTTGTTATCGGGCAAATTTTTCGGGGCGCGCGGAGAAGCGCTATTCCATGTTCCTTCGTCGGCGCGATACCGACCACGCACCGGTGCAGTTTACCCTGAGCGACAACAGCGCTTTCGTCGAGGCGGAACAGCGTCATCGCAAAATGGCTAAGACCATCATGGGCGTTCTCGTCACCGGCAAGGGCTCTCCGGTCGAGCTTCTGGGCGTTATCAAACGTGAACTGGATGCCCTGGAATCTGCGGCGGATGCTTCCTCGGTGGCGGATAAGGCCAAGACTCTTGCCGGGTACGCGGATCTTATTATCTCCACGTGTATCGGCATCCTTAGGCAGTTTGAAAACATCGACGTTAAACAACCCGAGGCGCAGCGGTTTTCCATCGCCGATCCGGCTCCGTTTTCCTGGCGTCAAATTGTGGACTCGGTCGAGCAGGGTAAAATCCATTCCATGGAGTTTGCCTGTGCCGCTGACTTTGTCCGCAACGCCATTCCTTTGTTTATCCTTACGCCGCCGGGCGGCGAAATTATTCTTCAACTCAATGGTCCTGCGGGAGCATCCACGCATAAAGATATCCCATCCCTCGTCAAAGGGTTGAGCGTGGGGGAGAACAGCATCCGCACGGCGGCTGATTTCTTTGCGTCTTTGGCCGAGCGCCCGTCGTTGGCGACATTTGCGATTGCGGGCAGCAATATGGAAGCCCGTGGCCGTCCCCTTTCCGGAGGCGGGTGGCAGGCGATGCTCATGCCCAGCGCGACCAAGGCGCTCGACGTGCGTGGTTTTTTCCACGGGTTCAAAAACCTGCTGCTTCATCTTCAAGTATTGTACGTGGTGCGCACGCCTGCCGACGCCGTCGAGGTGGTGGGTAAGCTTCGTGATGTCTTGCAGCGCATTGATATTCGTCTTGAACATTTGCGTGAAATTGCCGATACGGGGCAGGCGCGCATCAAACCGCGCACGGAAACGGTTAGGCAATGGGTTGAAGATGCCCGCACCGTTGCCCAAGAATACGGCAAACAATTACACGTTAAAGCTGAGCCCGCCATATTGGCGCTGGCTTATGAAGTTATGCCGGAGGAAATACGCGATACGTTCGCTGAACTGGCGCGCAACGCTTATCAGTTGGGCGCGGAAAATATAACGATCGAGGCGCGCAAAACCGGAACCCGATGTTTGATGATTTCAATCGCTGACGACGGGCCGGGGATGAGCGAGAATAAACTTGCGCAGGTGCGCGAAGTAATCGCGACGCAGCGGTACAACCCCAACCTCAGCACCCGCACGTCGGGTACCGGCAATGGCCTGCTTGGCGCGGCTGCTGCGGTAAGTCGTCTTGTGGATGGCAGTCTGAGCGTCGATCACGGTCCGGAAGGGCGGGGTACCGTCTTTAACATTGTCTTGGCCCGGCCAGAGGCTGTGGAAAAGAGCCTCGCTTTCGTCTAGGCGGGGGATTTACGAACACGATGGCGCGAGTGCGATTTGTCCATAATAGGCTGTGGCGGCTCCGCCCGAATCATCCGTATCGGTCATAATGGCAATCGCATCCGCCTGCGTGATGTCCTCGCCGATTAGGCGTTTGTAATCTTCGCGAATATTGCGCTGTTGCTGAACCCACTGGCCAGCCTTCACGGATCCGCTCTGTATGGCAAGGTTGATGGAGTTTCCGGTGTAGGCGTTTGGCCATGTGCTGTCCGCGGGTTGACCGCTAGACCAAACGTAATTCAGCGCACGGGTTTTCCAAAACATCGCACCGCCGGAGAAAACAACATAAACGCGGGCAGGGTAATCATCGCCTGCTTTTTTCTTTTCATCTAAATTTTCAAGGACGTTATCGACTTTCCACGACCAAACGAGACACGGCGTTTTTGTTAAATCGATGCGAATTTCCCGAAACAGGCCGGAAGCGCTTTTCTGGCTGGCGGCTTTGAGGGTTGTTTTCTCGCCGTTCTCGATCAGTTCGTAGTGCGTTTTGTTGTTGAAGACCTTTTCTGTCCAGCCCTCCATATCCCCTGCCTCGAAGTTGCCGACGACAATCTCGTCACCGGCAGGGGCGATGGCGGGAAACCCCATTGCGAGAAGGATGGTCAATATGGACAGCAATACTCCTTGGGGAGCGGCGGTGGGGCATGCTTTTTTCATATCCATTCCTTCTTAGAGCTATGTTTTTTTATCTCGGGAGAGATCATGAGCATGACAGATGTCGACCCGCCGTCAATCCGCCGTGGCCTGAGATGTTCGCTGAGGGACGATGCAAAACCCTTGTGGCGGTGCGTCTAGGGCGGAATTGAATTTTGATGAGAGGTTCTGAAAAGCGATCAAGCTAGTCAATTCAACCAACGTATCTTCATTCCATTTGGATTTCAGTCTTTGGCGTAGGGCGTCGTCCACGCCAGTCCCGGTGACGGTCATGGCCTCGGCGTATTCGAGGGCGAGACGCTCATCTTCATGATAAAGCGCACTGTCCCTCCACGCCGCGAGAGCCTCGATTTTATCCATGGAAACGCCGCGTTTGAGCAGGGTCGCCGAGTTGATGTCCACGCAGAAGGCGCAGTGGTTGATTTGCGAAACCCGGACCGTCACCAACGACCGGAGTGTCGGAGCAAGAGGGGATGAACGGCGGTTCAATGCGCCGTATAAAAGTGCCACGGTGGCGAACACCCACGGGCTGCGGCCCCACAGCAAACCCGGTTCCAGCACCTTTCCGTAGGTTTGTTTTTGCTTCCAAAAAAACAAGCGGATAAACCAAGGGTAGGCGGATAAGGGTTTGGGGCGAACGGTGATCATTGGCGGTGTCGCTTTTTCAAGAAAATGGGCAACAATGCAAGTAGCCCGAGGCCCACGAAGGCGGCGAGGAGCGTGGGGCTGAGGATGTTCGCCAACTGGATATTCTCACCCGTATCGAATACCTCGCCCAATCCCGCGCCGAAAGCGGCGAAGACGAACGTGCCGGGAATGGTGCCGATGACGGTCGCGGTAATGAATACGCGCAACGATACTCCGGCCATGGCGGGAACGAGATTGACGGCCCAGAAGGGGAAGGCGGGCACGAGGCGCAGGAATAAGAGGTAGTTGAAGGCATTTGTGCGAAAGCCGTCCTCCATGCGGCGCAGGAACGGACCCGCCCGCTGTCTTAGGGCGTCGCCGACAATGGATTTGGCGATCAGAAAAACCAAAACCGCCCCCATCGTCGCTCCCCAGATGGCAAATATGCCGCCCAGCCCAGCTCCGAACAGGAATCCTCCGCCCAAGGTCATGACGGCCGCGCCCGGCAGGGACAAGGCGACGACGGCGGTATAGAGGGCGGCGTAGGCGAACGCGGCCGCCAGCAGGTGATCCGCGACGAAGGCCTGAAGAATCTGGCGGTTGTCGCGTAACGCATCGAGCGTCAAATAATGGTGAAGACCGAAGGCGTAGCTCGCGCCCGCCATCAGGAGAAGTGCGGCCAGCGGCGCGTATCGTTTTAACGCGGCGCTCATCCCATATACCCCAGCATGCGTACCAGCCAACGGGTGCGGGCCCCGAACAGCTGGGGCGTGAAAAAACTACCTGCGGCGCGTTTGTTGATTTCGGCTAGAGTAGGATAAGGGGCGATCATCCCCGCCATTTTGCCGATCTTGAGCCCGGACGATATCGCCAATCCCCACGGCTGGATCAGTTCTCCGGCGTGCGCGCCGACGATGGTGGCGCCGAGGATGTGTCCTCGGCGGTCGGTAATCGCCTTTGCGAAGCCTTCCGTTCGACGTTCCGCGCGGGCGCGGTCGTTATCCGCAAAGCGACTGCGCAGAACTCGGATGGCGTCGCCGTGACGGGCGCGTGCTTCGGTTTCGGTCAGACCGACCTGGGCCAGTTCGGGATCGGAGTAAGTCACCCACGGCAACGCCCGCATATCGATCTTGGCGGGCAAACGAAATAGGGCGTTGCGGATGACGATGCCTGCGTGATAACCGGCCCAGTGGGTGAATTGCGGCCCGCCCGCTACATCGCCAGCGGCAAAGACCCGACGGTTACTGGTGCGTAAACGTTCGTCCACATTGATTCCACGCGGGGAAAAGTCGATCCCGGCAGATGCGAGGTTCAATCCTTCTACGTTGGGGCGGCGACCCGCCGCGATCAAAAGGTGCGATCCTTCGATACGCTGCCCGCCAGAAAGATGTACGGCTAAACCATCAGGTGTGTTTTCTACCCGTTCGATATCGACCTTTTCTGCGATGGCGATGCCTTCCACCGTGAAGGCGTGGCGGACGATTTCCACCGCTTCGGGATCATCCTTGGGCATCATGATGCCCTTTTCGAGCATCGTGACGTTGGCGCCCAGGCGTCTGAACGCCTGCGCCATTTCGCAGCCGATCGCCCCCGCGCCGATGATGATCAGATGAGTGGGCAGGTCTTTAAGCGTGAAGATATTTTCGTTCGTAAAATAGGGAACCGTTTCCAATCCTGGAATGGGCGGGACCGCAGCGCGGCTGCCGGTGGAGACGACAAATCGCCGCGCCCGGACGATGCTATCTCCGGCCTCGACGGTGTGTTCGTCGATAAAACTGCCATGGCTGCGTAAAACGGTACAGCCCAGTGCTTCGAAGCGCTCTGCCGAGTCATGAGGTGCGATGGAAGCGATCACGTCGTGGATATGGTCATGTACGGCCTCAAAACGAACTTTTGGGGTATCGGCAACAATGCCGAATTTTTGAGCGTAGTGAACCGCATGGGCGGCATGGGCGGCGGCCAGCAGGGATTTTGACGGCACGCAGCCGGTGTTCAAGCAATCTCCGCCCATGCGTTCGCCTTCGATTAAGACCGTGCGTGCGCCCATCTGCGCGGCTGCTGCGGCGATGGACAGTCCGGCTGAACCTGCGCCGATGATGCAAAGGTCGGCGGTAATGGTTTTCGTCATTGATGTTCTCTCAGGAGGCATGGGGGTTGCAGGATGCGCCGCCGAGGATGCAGAACTTGGCGCAATGACGGTGGTTTAGGCTGACCGGGCCGAGCGCATCGCCCAGCCGTGCGCCCAGTTCGAAGCGTTTGTCATAAGGCAATAGGGTGCAGGCGACGACGCTGGCGCGGGGCGCGTCTTTTCGTCGCACCACCATGCGCGATGAGGCGCACATTATGGATTCAGGTGCAATTTTGAGGATGCTCCAACATTTGTCGGTGATTTCCGGAACATCGGAACCATCGTCCATTTCTGGAAACAGCACCAACCGGGCGGAGTCATGGGCGTCGAGTGAAACGTCAAGCTCGGAAAACCGGCGTTGGAACCCCCGTCGTAAATCGGCTTCGCTTTCCGACCAGCACATGCGGCCCGCAACCGCCACGTCGAAGTCGTTTTCCGCCAGCCAGCGCAAACCGTCGACGGCTGACTGCCAAGAGTTTTCACCCCTCATGAATTCATGTTTTTGCGGAAGGTGATGATCGATGGAGACGCGCACGGAAATACGTTTGGGATAGCGCCGATGTAGATCGAGCAAGGGCGCATTTAAGCGCTGCATGGGTTTCATGGCATTGGTCAGAACCAGCACACGAAAGCCGAATTTCAGCGCGTCTTCCATCATGATCAGGACATCTGGATTCATGAACGGTTCGCCCCCGGTGAATCCGATCTCCTCCATACTGGGATGAAATACGGAGGCCTCGGCCATAAATTCTTTTGCTTCCGTGCGGGTAAGATATTCGAGCCTGTCGTTGCGTGGCGAGGATTCCATGTAGCAATTCTCGCAAGAGAGGTTGCACAACGTGCCGGTGTTGAGCCACAAGGTTTTGAGTTTTACGAGAGGCACAACCGCGCGGGTCTCGCCGTTCGCTGTTATCGCCGGATCAGTGAATTTCGCATTATTTTGGCGCGGCGCTTCAGACTTCCATGAAACGACGTGTTCTTGGAGAGGCCGCCCGCACTCTTCCCGTTCGGCGGAAGGTAAGACATCGCAGCTCGGCCACAATCCTGTTGATAGCGCATCGGCATAACCTTGGGGCAATCCGGCGGCCTGCATTTTTTCCGTCGCGCGGGTGTAATCGAACGCCAGCGGCATATGTCGGAACTCAAGGCCTGTATCGGTCGGGACGATCAATGTGTACCAGGTTCGCGTGGCTCCGTCGTTCGCGGGCATGCCGATGGCTCCGGCGTTATGCCACACCCGATCACCGATGGTGCGCGTAAAGGGCAGGCCGCAATGGCCCGCGATGACGCCGTTGCATTGTGCAAGATCAAGCTGTTTTTTGAATTCGTCGTCGTGTTCGGATGCAAAAATGAACCGGTTGATTCGATCAACCGTTCCATGCACGACGGCTAATCTTAATCCGGCAATTTCAATATCGATGCGGCGCGGCAGTTCACGCATCCAGGCGCGCGATGAATCATCCAGTTCCGCATCCGCGTGTGCGTACCATGCTTCCGATAGGCGGTCGCAGGCCGTTCCCTCGGCAAAACCGCAGCCGCAATCGACCGCATCAAAGCCAAGCGATTCTTCGCAGTTGCCCATGATCACATGGACGCCAGACTCTCGCATCAATTGGACCGTGGCCAACGCGTCGGCGCAATAGGCGACCACATCACCGGTGCAAATGGTGCGCTCTGGCGGGATGCCCAGCCGTGCGGCTTCCCTCAGGACCGCTTCCGTCGCTTCCAGATTGCTGTAGTTGCCGCCGAAGACCAGCACGGGGCCGTCCATCTCGATCACGGGCATGGATGGAGCCGACGCGTAAGATGCGTTGGCCGAGTGGGTGGGCTGGATGTGCAAATTCATGAAATCGCTCCCGTATTTCTATGATTCAGTATTCGCAATCGAGCGGGCGAAGTTTCGCCTGCCGATCAGAAAATTCAGCGATGGCACGACGGCCTTGCTCATTTAACCTGTAAATGATATTTAACCGGTTATATATATTAAATAGGTTAGAGGGTGGAATGGAAAATTTGGACCGCAAACAGTTGGGCGAATCGATGGCAGCGGCTCAGAACGGTGACGCTGCTGCCTATGCCCGGTTGCTTACCCAGCTTGTGCCGATTTTGCGCCGCTTCGTTGGCGCTCGGTTGCGCAATAGCGATGTGGACGATGTGGTGCAAGACATCTTGCTTTCGGTGCATACGGCGCGTTCGACGTTCGAGCCGGATCGGCCGTTCATGCCTTGGTTGATCACCATCGCACGCCGCCGTATTGTTGATTATCAGCGTCAGACGATGCGCATTGCCCAGTTGCCCATTGACGAATATTCTCTGTTAAGAGGAAACTCGGTTCCCGCCCAGGTCGAGGATGAAATTGCTGTTGCTAAGGTCATCGGGGATTGGTTGCCGCGTCTGCCCAGTTCCCAGAGGGTGGCAGTGGAGTTGCTGAAGCTCCGTGGCCTGTCGCTTAAGGAAGCGGCGCATGAAAGCGGGCTGAGCGTCATGGCGCTGAAGGTGGCTACGCACCGGGCGATGAAACTGTTAAAAGAGGAATTGATGGTCGGCTCAATCCGAACGTCCCAATAACGCCTAATAACAAATGTTGTCCGAATGAACGAACCTGCAGATACCCGTTTTGCCCTCATCGGCAATAAACCAGCGTTGGATTTTGCCAACACGGTTCATGCCCGCCGACAGGATGTCGATGCGCTTCAGTCGGCATGCGATCTTTTTGACTTGCTGGAGCATCTGGCGTTGGCGCCTGCCGACACGCTTACCCGGTATCGCAAGGTGGCTGCTGCGGATACGGCGGGGGCAGGTGATTTGCTTAAACAAGCCTTGGCCTTTCGCCGTGAAGTCCGCAAGTGGCTGGATGCGGGGCTTGACTTTCCTTCACCCAGTCATGTCCTCCTGAAAATGGTCAATCGTCTTCTGGCGGCAAACGCTTCTTATGAGGCGCTTCAGCACAAGGGAACACAGTGGTCCATTGAATCCGTTCCGCTCGAAAAAACGTTGCTTCTTTCCTTGGCGCCCATCGCGCGCTCGGTGGCGGAATTGATCGCTGAGGGTCCGCAAGCGCCGGTGCGCAAATGCGGCAATCCACGCTGTCCGCTCTATTTTTATGATACCTCACGCAATCAAAAACGCCGCTGGTGTTCGATGGAAAGTTGCGGTAATCAGGCCAAGGTACGTTCGTTTTTGAAACGCCATGGCCACGTTCACGCCGCCGAGTAATTTTTCCGCGAAACTTTCACTGAACGATTCCGAACCCAATGGGGAAGGTCGCGTCGCGCGGCCATGATGGAGACGTTGGTGATGACCCTAGATACCCTTGCCCCGTGGTTGGTTCTTTTGGCTTACGCAGTGGTCACGTGGCTGGCGACACCTAAAAAGGTGTCTTCGCCTCAGTTTTTTGACGGCAGTTCGGCCACCGGTACGCCGCCGGGATTGATTTTGGTGGCCCTATCGGCGGCCATCACCTGGGTCTTCGCCAAGTCCATCACCAACGCTGCAGACCTTTCCTACGCCTTCGGCCTAGCTGGCGGTGTGGGCTACACCTTCTATTATTTTAGCTTCGCTGTGGCGGGGATCGGCATCTATTATCTGCGCACGCGAGGCGGCTATCGCTCGTTATCTCACTTCCTGGTGGATAAGTACGGCGGCCTATGCGCACGCATTTTCCTGCTTACTATCGCTTTTCGCCTGTTTAACGAGGTGTGGTCCAACACCAAGGTGATGTCCCTTTATTTCGGCACTGAGGGCAGTGGAGCGTATTGGCTGGCGGCCCTTGCCATCACCGTGTTCACCGTGTCCTATGCATGGTCAGGTGGTATGCGGGCCAGTTTGTTGACCGACCGCATTCAAACCGTTTTGGCCCTTGTTCTGCTGGCCGTGGTGCTCGCCTTTCTTTTCCCGGATTTGTCCTCTAAGGGGTTGCCAGAGGTGACGCTCGACGCTCACCAAGCGGGTCTGACCTTTTGTATGCTGGCCTTGGTACAGGTGTTGTCCTACCCTTTCCACGATCCGGTGATGACGGACCGCGCGTTCCTCAACCGTCCCCGCGACATGCTCAAGGCATTTTTGCTGGCGGGCATCATCAGCGGCGGTTTCATCTTTCTGTTCAGCTTCGTCGGACTATACGCCAAGACGATGGGGTTGCCGGCCAATCCGGCGATTTCAGTTCCCGCCGCCTCAGGACTGGTGATGATGTTGGTCTTCAACGGCATTATGTTGATGTCGGGGGGATCGACCATCGATTCCACCTTCACCAGTGTTGCCAAACTGGCGGCCAAGGATTGGCGCAACGAGCACGGCGAGGCCACGGGGCGTCATCTTCTCACGGGGCGCAACGCCGTCATCGCCATCGCCATCTTGGGCAATCTGCCATTGTTGACCATTTACCTGGGCGACCACGCCGGTCCGGCGGTGATCGCCGCCACCACCATCAGCGGCACCATGGTCATGGGGCTGGCGCCGATCTTCCTGCTCTCTTGGATGCGTTCGGCGGGTCCGCTCAGTTTCCACATGGCGTTCTGGCCCGGCCTGTTCATCGGCATCGTGCGCACGGTGGAGACTTTCGCCAAGGTACAAATCTTTCCGACCGAGTTGGTGCTGGGTAGTGGCAAGTATGCGCTCGATTTAGGCATTAACGTGTGGGGACTGACCATTTGCGTCACGGGTTATTTGCTTGGCGCCGTATTGGCCCCCAGGCAGGTCGAGGCCCCTGCCGCTGCGGAATGAAAACCCATGACAAAGCTTAAAGCCCTGATTGCAACCCTAGCCGAAGATGCCGTCCCGGTGATGCGGTTTCCCGCTCCACGGCGGCTGGTTTCTTTGTGGCTGTTTATTGCTGCGGCGGGCATATTTCTGTTTGTCGCGGGGATGGGGGTGCGTCAGGATTTGGCGGATAATCTACGGCAAGCCCGGTTCGTTTTGGAACTGGTTGCCGCATTGGCAACGGCCATCGGGGCAGCCTGGGCCGCCACGATTTCCGCCTTACCGGGGCGTCCCCATTGGCAAAAACTCATCCCTTTTGTTCCGGCAGTGGTATGGGCCGGGCTGCTGATCCATGGAACTTGGTTGGATGCGGTACCTCTGCGTTCCGATCTGATTTGTTTTCCGATCATCATCCTGCTGGGTACGCTGCCTTGCGTCGTTTTGATTTTCGCTATGCGCCGGGGTGTGGTCTTGTCGCCGTGTCTGGGAATGTTTTTTGCCGTATCCGCTTCTGCGGCGCTGGGATATGTGGGTTTGCGTTTGGTTCATCCTGAGAATGCGGTGAGTATGATCTTGGTGTGGCAGTTTGGACCTGTCGTGCTGCTTGCTCTTTTTGCCAGTTGTTTTGGTCGACGAATGTTTCCCCATAAGGTTCCCGATTTTTTGATGCGCGATATGCCTTTTAAAAGGAGTGCCCCGTGACTCATGAAGTGGCTCTCGCCATACTCCGTGCCCAGCCCGCGCCGGGGATTGATGCCTCGATGGTGCGCCGTTCGCTGGTGGTGGCCATCATTGTCGGCACCATTTTGAACCTTATTTCTTGTTATGACCTTTTGCTTGCGGGCGAGCTCCCTGATCCCCTTAAGGCCATTTTGACGTACGTGGTTCCTTTTATCGTCGCCACCTATAGCGCATTGGAGGCGAAGCGCCAGACGGCGCGTGAGCTCAAAGCCTTGTGCATGTCCTTTGCACTAGCGGGTGCCGATGATGGGATCGGCACTTCCTGCGCCAATATGGAAATTGCCGGAGAACCCAGAGTGTGATCACAATGGGTTGAAGCATTTTTACTTCAACCTATTGCGTGAATCGCCCTCTAAGATATTGATCGGGGCTGATTTCGTCTAAAGCGATCCGACCCTGGCGACAAGATCGAATAGATTCGCCGTATGATCTCGGGGCAAGGCCATTGGTGATAGAAGGATCGTTGAAACATGGCAAATGTGCGCGCATGCGTCTTTGACGCTTATGGAACGCTTTTTGATGTCCACTCGGCGGTTCGGCGTCACGCTGATAAAATCGGCCCAGAATCCGAGGCGCTGTCGCAAGTATGGCGAACCAAGCAGTTGGAATACACCTGGGTTCGCAGTCTGATGAAACAGCATGCCGATTTTTGGACCTGCACCACCGACGCCCTGGATTTTTCCCTGGCCCGGTATGGCCTGGAAGAGCGGAGCGACTTACGCGGCCTATTGATAGATGCCTACCTAGTGCTCGAACCCTACCCGGAGGTCCGCAAGACGTTGCAGCGTCTTCAGGCCGACGGTTTTAGTATTGCTATCTTGTCGAACGGAACCTCCGATATGCTTCAGGCGGCGGTGCGCTCAGCCGACTTGGATGATCTGGACATGCCGCTGTTTTCCATCGAAGACGCCGGAATTTATAAACCTGATCCCGCTGTTTACCGACTTGCCGTGGATGGCCTAGGCGTAGAGGCGGGGGAAATCAGCTTTCAAAGTTCCAACGCCTGGGACGTTGCCGGGGCGCGTGCTTTCGGGTTCAAAACGGTTTGGATCAATCGGTTGCGGCAACCCGACGAATATGGCCTGCGGGGCGCTGTGCCCGAACTTTTGTCGTTGTCAGAACTGCCTGAAATTATATATTGAACGATCGTTCCAAAACTGCCATTATGGTTTCTAGGGAAGGAACCTAATATGCCGTGGGAAAAACAATTTAACGTAGATGACGTTCTCGACAAAGCCATGCGGACCTTTTGGGCGCACGGCTATGAGGCGACTTCAGTCCAAGATTTGGTCGAGTGTACGGGCATCAACCGTGGCAGCCTCTACGCCACCTATGGCGACAAACGCGAACTGTTCTTAGCGTCGTTGCGCCACTATGACCAAAACGTGCGGCAGGCCCTGGTGAAGGGGCTGGAGCGCGAGTGCGGTCCCCGCGAGGCGATACGTCGTATGTTTCAGGCGTTCGTCGATAAAGTCACGGTGACGGGACCCAACGAGGGATGTTTTTTGGCCAATACCGCGTTGGAACTGTCGGCACATGACGCAGAGGTGGCGAAGATTATTGCCGACGCCCAAAAGGAGATCGAGGCGTTTTTCGCGCGCATGGTCACAAACGGTCAGTCTGAAGGAGAGTTGCCGCTTTCGTTAAATCCGGATGCAACCGCGCAAGGGCTCTTGGCGACGCTGTTGGGGATTTTGGTGCTGGCGCGAAGTCGCCCCGACCCCTCATTGCTGCAGTCTATCGCCGACGATGCAATGAAGCGCCTGGGTTGATTATTTTTTTGCTTAGATTGGAACGATCGTTCTAATCACCCGCCCGGTTACCGGGTACCTTGTAGGAGGAAATACGCATGACTTATCCGATCCACACTATTGAATCCGCACCCGAAGGGGCGAAAGAGTTTCTTACTGGCACCAAGCAGGCGCTTGGGTTTGTGCCCAATCTGTTCGCCGTTATGGCTTCGGCCCCGGCGTTGGTGAAAGCCTATGGGGCAGTGGGCAAACTGTTTGATGAAACATCGCTTTCGCCGACCGAGCGCCAGATCGTTCTGCTTTCCGTTAGCGCCGAAAACGGCTGCGAATATTGCGTCGCTGCCCACACCGCCATCGCCGGAATGCAGAAGGTTTCGAGCGATGTGGTAGACGCAATCCGCGCTCGTCGTCCGATTGCCGACGCCAAGCTGGAAACGTTGCGCCGCTTTGCCGCATCGGTGGCGGTTACGCGCGGCCATCCCGTCGCCGCCGAGGTCCGGGCGTTCCTGGCTGCCGGATATACAGAAACCCAAGTGCTGGAAGTCATCCTGGGCATCGGCCTCAAGACACTGTCCAACTACACCAACCATCTGGCTGAAACCCCGCTCGATCAGGCGTTTGCCCCGGTTGCGTGGTCGAAAGTGGCGTAAGCCGTTCATCGATAGAAATTCAACAGAGGAGAAACAATGATGCCATTGGTGCAAATTAAAGGCGTGGGTGGTTATCTGACGCTCGCGCAGAAGCAGGAAATCATCCACAAAGTCACCGAGGCCGTTCTTTCGGTCGAAGGCGAGGGCTTGCGTCAGGTGACGTGGGTGACCATCGAAGATGTCCAGCCCGGTGCGTGGGGCGTTGGCGGTCAGCCCGTGACCGATGATGATCTGCGCGCCCTGGCACGGCAGGTCGCGGCGGAATAAGTACTTAAAGTCATATGATGAAAAACGGCGGCCAAGCATGTTGGCCGCCGTTTTTTTGTCCAGGCGGAAACTTTTCCGTTGGTGCGGCGAACCTATGATGAAGCCTTAAACAACACACTCCGGCTGTTTGACCGGGTGGTATGGGAGAGAAGATATGCGACTGGCTCTAAAACCATTCTGTGCGCTGCTCGCGGCCGCACTAGCGCTGGCGCCTTTGGCTGCTCACGCCGGACAATTCTATGACGATGCAGCGTTCGCGCAAGCGCAGGCGGATGGTAAAAGCATCTTGGTTGATGTCAGCGCGCCGTGGTGCCCGACTTGCGCCAAGCAAAAGCCGATCATTCAAGGCATCGAACAGGCTGCGCCGGATTTGGTGGTCTTCGATGTGGATTTTGACACGGATAAAGACACTCTCAAACAATTGCGGGTTCAGTACCAAAGTACGCTCATTGTTTTTAAAGGCGCGACCGAAGTGGGGCGCTCTACAGGGCAAACCGATCCCGAAGCCATCCGCGCCCTTGTGGACAAGGCGTTCTAGGCGGTTATGAGTAGCAATCTGGCCTTCGGCTTTCTCGCCGGTTCGTTGACGACTTTGTCTCCGTGCGTGCTGCCGCTACTGCCGGTGTTGTTGGGCGGCGCGGTGCAGCAGCATCGGCTTGCGCCGTTGGCCCTGGCGACCGGTTTAGCGGTTTCATTCACTACGGTGGGATTGTTCGTGGCGTCTCTGGGGTTCGCCCTGGATATCGACGTGGGCGCGATCCGCATTACCGCAGCGGTTATCATGGCGGCGTTTGGAATCGTGATGTTGAGTCCGGTCTTGCAAACGGTATTCGTGCGCGTTGCTGCACCGGTGACGGGCGGCGCCAACGGCGCACTTTCCCGATTATCCGGAGATGGGTTGAGCGGACAGTTTGCGCTCGGCCTGTTGCTGGGTGCGGCGTGGTCGCCTTGTGCTGGCCCAACCCTGGGCGCGGCAATCGGTCTCGCCGCACAATCTGGGACGGTCACTCAAGCCGCAGCGACCATGCTTTTGTTTAGCTTAGGCGCTGTGGTTCCCATGTTGGCGCTCGCTTACGGTTCGCGGCAAGTGGTGGCGGCACGGCGCGAACGTTTGGCCAACATGGCGAAGTGGGGCAAGCCGGTGATGGGCGGATCACTCGTTGTTCTCGGCCTGCTTATTGTTAGCGGTCTCGATAAATCCATAGAAACTCAACTGACCGCAGCCATGCCCCTGTGGTTGGTGGACCTGACCACGAAATTCTAAATGCGATGTAACGATAATTGACATGAAAAATAGGAGTTCAAGATGAAACACAACGTTGGAACCGCCGATAGACTTGTTCGTTTTTTGCTCGGCATGGGCCTGTTTTCCCTTTTCTTTATTCTTGAGGGAGACCTGCGTTACCTGTCTCTGTTGGGATTTGTGGGGCTGGGCACGGCACTGATGGGCTGGTGCCCACTCTATGCAATATTTGGAATAAGGTCGTGCCCGCGCGGGTAGTAGGGGGCGATTTTGGAGGGTGTTGTGTTAGTAAGTTTGGACAAGTTCGGCACTCAATGAAATAAGGCGCATAACCTGAAGATCAGAGGGCCAAACTCTCATCCCTCGACCAATAAAAAACACCGGTAACTTAATGAGTTGCCGGTGTTTTTGTTTATGCGCTCAAGCGCTCTGAAAATGTCGGGTAAACACAGGGTAAGTAGACAAAGTCCACTTTCCGCAAGCGCGGATAATCAAGTTTAGCTTGACGAAAGTGGCCAGCGCCTAACGAACGTGGCACCGGCTATTTTTTCAGATAAGTCCAAAACACGCTCAGGGATATGCCGTTCATTTTTGTATTTCTTCTTCGAAATGTAACTTTTAGGTCATTCGAGCGAACACTTTTTAGCGGCTCAAGCGAATGGGGTGCGGCAAACATTTTGGGGGGGACTCTAGCAATTACGAATTTACGCCATCGAGCAAATGTATCCATCTCGGGGATTGCTGTGCTTAGCGCCGGGGGTATCCCCCTTTTCCCAAATGGATGTCCAGAGCATAGCATAATCTATAATTGAAATAATAAACTTTAATATCTTCATGATTGCAAAGTTATTTGAAACGGTTCACGGTAGGAAACTCGAAATTGAGCCAACCCATTTTGATTGAAAAATTTGACAAAACTGCCGTTCAGTTAGGGCGGGGGGATTGTGGAGATTTTTG
Source organism: Rhodospirillales bacterium (assembly GCA_024653965.1). Taxonomy (GTDB): domain Bacteria; phylum Pseudomonadota; class Alphaproteobacteria; order Rhodospirillales; family Magnetovibrionaceae; genus JANLGW01. The sequence continues at coordinate 1,022 of JANLGW010000046.1, read as the reverse complement.
CCATGTAATCAACCGTGAATGGCTGGTCACGAACGGTATCGGTGGGTTCGCTTCAGGCACTGTCGGCGACATGAATACGCGCCGTTATCATGGTTTGCTTATGGCCGCCCTGTCGCCTCCGGTAGAGCGCACGTTGTTGGTGGCGAAGGTTGATGCGACCGTGAAATATGGTGAAAAAACCTATCAGATATTTAGCAATGAATTTGTTGACGGTACCGTCGCCCCTCGCGGACATCTTCACCTTGAATCCTTTTTTCTGGAGGGAACCGTCCCCGTGTGGCGGTATGCCCTTGCCGATGCGTTGATTGAGAAACGCGTCCTGATGGCACCAGGGAGAAACACCACATTTCTGCATTTCAACGTATTACGCGCAAACGGCAGGGTTGATTTTGAACTGACTCCGTTGTGCGCCTACCGGGATTACCATGGCCACATTCATGGCGGTTGGGATATGGGCGTCTCCCGTATCGGTGATGGGTTTGAAGTGCAGGCCTTTCAAGGGGCGCGCCCCTATCGTGTCAGTTGCGAAGGCGCCGAATTTGTGTCCGATCCCGCTTGGTATTGGAATTTCAAACATCGCATGGAAGCCGAGCGCGGCTTAGACGAGGGCGAAGATTTGTTTTGTCCGGGGCGTTTTGTCCTGACTCTTCATGAGCGGCAGAGTGCTACCGTCGTGTTGAGCGCTGAAACGGCCGTATCGGAAACATATGTTTCGGTTTGCGCACGAATTAAAGATTCAGAATTGGCGCTACTGGCGGCGTTGCCATCCGATGCGCCGAGGTCAATCAGGCAACTGGCATTGGCCACAGGCCAATTTATTGTCGAGCGTTATCGTAAAGGCCGCCCTGCGGGAAAAACCGTAATCGCGGGTTACCCCTGGTTCGGTGACTGGGGGCGAGACACCATGATTGCCCTGCCCGGACTGACGCTTGCGCTAAAGCGGTTTGACGTTGCTGCCAGCATCCTGCGTACGTTCGCCGCGTATGCCAGCGAAGGCATGTTACCCAATCGTTTCCCCGATC
>JANLGW010000041.1 GCA_024653965.1 Rhodospirillales bacterium | reverse complement strand
CCCAAAGGCTGCGTGTTGACGTTCCGCGCCAATCAATTCCCCAATCCATTGGGACTGGTCCATTACATCAACGACCAAGTGGGCACCGTTAAACTGCGTCCCGACCAAAAGCTGGTGATCAAACGCGCCTGGAACAGCGGCCAGGACCGCTTAAACGGCGTGGCGCATCTGGTGAAAAAACTGGCGGCAATTGCCCACGGCGTTTTATAAAATTCATCCCCCGTTCACATAACGGTTACTTAGCCCCCATAGCGTCCTTTCAACGGATTGGGAATTTCCCAATTCTCACAAATATTGAAAGGGATATTTCATGAAAGCCTTGTTGGGTCGCCTGACTCTTGCTACCGCCGTTCTGGCGGTTTCCGCATGCGCGCAGAAAGCAAACCTTGATGAGGGCATGTATTCGCCCAAGTCTTTGGAATTGGCGCGCGTTACTTTCAAGGGTGGCAAGACCATGGACTTGACCGTCGGTATCGGTTCTGGCGCTTTCCATCATGCGGACGATCCTGCCAATGTGTTCTACACCGTTTCTGACCGTGGCCCGAACGTTGGCTGCGAAGAAACCCAGGATATTGCAGGCGTACCGGACACGACGTTATGCATGGGTGACGATAAGGGTAAGGTATTCCCGACCCCAGACTTTGCCCCCTCTATTTATAAAATCGCCCTTAACGCGGATCGCTCCGTCTCTTTGCTGGAAACCGTTACCTTGAAGAATTATATCGGCCAGCCGGTAACGGGCCTGTCCAATCCGATCAAAGTGTCAAATACGGAAAAGGCCTTTACGGTCGACGGCCAGTTGCTGGCGTTCAATGCGAACGGCCTGGATGTGGAATCCCTGGTTAAGATGAACGATGGCACATTTTGGATTTCAGAAGAATACGCACCGAGCCTTGCCCACGTGGCGAAAGATGGCCGCATCATCGAACGGTGGGTTCCGGCAGGGCTGGAAAACGATCTGAGAGGTGCGGGCTATAAAGTGAAGGGTGTATTGCCCGGCATCATTAAATGGCGTCCGTTGAACCGGGGTATTGAATCCATTTCCGTGTCACCGGATCAGAAGTTCCTTTATTTTGCCATGCAGAGCCCCTTGGCCAACCCAGACGCTAAGGCCTACAAATCATCCGATGCCGTACGTCTTTTTAAGATGGATATAAAATCTGCACAGCTGGTCGGCGAGTGGGTTTATCCCCTCGATGATCCGAAGTCCTTTAAGTCCGACAATGCCAAGAAAGAGCGCAAACAGAACGATGTGAAGGTCAGCGAAATGTCGGCGCTCGGCATGGATCGTTTGTTGGTGCTGGAACGCATTTCCAAGACCACCAAGTTCTATATTGTCGACTTGAAATCTGGAACCAACATCGCCGATACCCGCTGGGATGCCGAAGTGATTTCGCCGTCTTTGGAACAGCTTGGGGTAAAAGGGATGTCGGAAAAGGGGGTCGATGTGTTGAATAAAACGTTGGCCTTGGATACGGATGATCGTAAAGACATGCCGGAAAAAATCGAGGGTATCGGGGTCGTCGATGCGCAAACGTTGATGCTCATCAACGACAATGATTTTGGCATCATCGGCGATGCTACCGTCGCCGTGGTGGTTCGCGTCGAAAAACCGTTGTTCTGAGATTACACTTTTCTGCTTTTATTTCTGTCTTATTCAGAGCAGCAATCGAACCTGGGGCGTTCCGCGAGGGACGCCCCTTTATTTTGTTAAGCCGCCGCCGCGTCCAGCAGGCGCGCCAGAATGTCGGAAGGTTGCGCACCTTGCAGGGCCAATTCGTCGTTGAACAGAAAACACGGCACGCCGTTCACGCCCAGCCGGTGCGCCTGACTGTTTTGCTCGATTACCCACGATGCATCGACGGTGCTGTCGAGATAGGCGTCCAGCGCGCCGCCGTCCAGCCCCACGGATCGACCGATGGCGCTTAATTCGTCGAGCAGGCCGATGTTGCGACCCTCGATGAAAAAAGAGCGAAACAGGTTTTCCACCACCGGTTCGCCCTGGCCGTGCTCGGCGGCGTATTTCACTAAGCGGTGGGCGTCGTGGGTGGCGGGGGTGTGTTGGATATCATCGAAGTTGAAGCCGATTTCTTCGGATTGCCCGGTTGCTTCCAACGCGCCCAATAGGCGGCGCACCCGGGCTTCGGTGCCGAATTTGTGCAGCAGGTAAGCGTGACGTTCCATACCTTGGGGCGGCATGTCGGGATTGAGCATGAACGGTCGCCAGTTCAATACGGCGCTGATGCCGGGGCGTTGGCCCAAGGCGCGCTGTAAGCGGCGCTTGCCGATGAAGCACCAGGGGCAGATGGGATCGAAAAAGACGTCGATTTGCATGGCCTTATCATTTCACGCCCGTATCCCGGCGTCGAGAGTGTGTCTCAGTGGGAACATTCGAAAACGGTGTTACGTGAGCTTTGTTACGAGCCATCACATTCTTGTGATGGGGGTGAAGCCCACTTTAATTCACCCGGAAAAAGGGCATATAGAGAGTATAATAGCCCACTGAAACACTCAGTCTTTAACCTAAAGATGAGGAGGTGAAGAAAATGTTAGGCCCAATCCATCCGGAATATACGTCGTTTTTGATCGGCGCTCCCGTACGTCGGCATTGGCCGTTGGCCCTGTTGTCAGGCGTCGGTGTGGCTGCGGCGCTTGCCGCAGGAGGTCTTTTCTTCATGATCATTGGCGTGTTGTTCGCCTGATTTTCTGAATTAAGGATCATGCTCTTAAAAGAACGCCCCTGGTTTGGGGCGTTTTTTTGTGCAGAGGTTCGCGTCAACCTTGTTAAGATGGTGCATGGGGTGGCCTGATTCTTTACCGCTGAGTTCGGCTGTTGATCGCACGTCTATCCAAGACGGGCGCGCCCGCTTTCGCGCTCTTTTGCATGCCGTCAACGCCGCCCATGGCCGCGCGCTGCCCGATTACCGCCCTACGGATCAAATTCTGCGTGATCTGGGCGGCGAGGGTGAGGCGTCTGAGCACGCCCCTTTTTTAGGCCCGCTCCCGGCCCAGGTGCGCGTTATCGCCGTGCCGGGCTTCATGACCGAATGCGTGGCATCTTTGTGCGACGTTCTACCCGATGCCATGGCGCATCTGCAAAGCCTGGGCGCGCAGACGCTCATCGCCCCTTTGGCCGGACGCGGCGGTGCCGCGTTCAACGCCCGCCAATTGCGCGACATTCTCTTGAGCCTGCCCGAAGGCGAAACCGTCATCTTGATCGCCATGAGCAAGGGTGCGGTGGATACCCAAGAAATGCTCGCCCTCTATCCCGAAACCCATGTCCGCGTTGCCGCCGTCGTGTCGCTGGTGGGGGCGGTGTGCGGTTCGCCGTTGGCGCATCTTGCGCCGGCTTGGCTCAAGTGGATCGAACGCCATATTCTGTTGCCGCATTGCCGCACACACGGCGGCGCAGCGGTGCATAGCCTTACGCCCGAGGTACGCCGTACGTTTTTGGGCTGCCACGAACCAGTGGCCGGGGTGCGTTATTACAGTTTGGGCGCGGCGGTGGAGGCTCAAGCCATGTCCAAGGGCATGATGTCGGCTTACCAAGCGCTCTGCCGCATCCATGCGCTCAACGACGGCCAGATGATGCTTGCCGATCAGATTTTACCCGGTGCCGAGGTGCTCGGCGTGTTGAACGGCGATCATATTGCGGTGGGCATGCCGTTCAATCGCAACACGGGTTTATTGGGGCGCTGGGTGGCAAAACATCTGCTCGATAAAAATGCCTTTCCCCGTGAAGTGCTGGTGGAGGCCGTCGTGCGTCGGGTGCTGGAAGATTTGCCCAATTTAAGCGTTTAACGACACCACGCGCTCGGCGGGGAAACGGACGGTAATCGTCGTGCCCTTCCCAAGTTCGCTGGCCAGCTCCATCGTGCCGCCGTGCAATTCGATCAGCCCTTTGGTCAGGGGCAGGCCTAGCCCGGTTCCTTCGTAGGTGCGGGACAACGAGCTGTCCACCTGACCGAACTTTTCCAGAGCTTTTTCGATGCCAGCCTCATCCATGCCGATGCCGGAATCCGTAACGTTGACCACCATGCAGCCTTCGTCATCAATGAACGCATTGCATGAAACGGTGCCATTGGGGAGCGTGAACTTAACCGCGTTTGAAATCAGATTGATGAAAATTTGTTTCAAGCGTAGCGGGTCGGCAAACAAGAGCGGAAAGTTGGGAGTGTGGATGCTCTGCACCAAAATTTTTGAATTTTCTGCCTTGGGACGCAAAATCTGAATGGCAATATCGCAGATTTCGCAAACGTCCGTTACCTCTTCGCGCAGTTCGAGTTTGTCTGCCTCGACCGCCGAAACGTCCAAAATATCATTGATCAGTTGCAGCAGGTGCGTGCCCGAAGAATGAATGAAGCCCGCATATTCTTCGTAGTGTTCATTGTTTAAGGGGCCGAACACCGAACATTTCATCGATTCTGAGAACCCGATGATGGCGTTGAGCGGGGTACGCAATTCATGGCTCATGTTGGCCATCAGATCGGTCTTGGCCTTGTTGGCGACTTCCGCTGCCCGGCGGGCATCGAGCATGGCCTGTTCGGCTTCTTTGCGGGTGGTGATGTTTTCGTGAACCGCAATGAAATGGGTGATGGCGTCGTTTTCATCGCGCACTGGCGCGATGGCGGCGGAAGCCCAAAAAATGCTGCCATCTTTGCGCCGGTCTTTGATTTCGCCGTGCCATTCGTTCCCCGCTAAGATCGTCTGCCAAAGTTCCGAATAGACTTCATCGGGGGTGTCGCCGGATTTGATCATACTGGGTTTTTGACCGATGGCTTCTTCCGCAGTGTAGCCCAGCCACTCGGTAAATTTCGGGTTGATGTATTCGATCACGCCGTTGAAGTTGGTGATGAAGATCATGTGCGCGCTATGTTCGACCGCGCGCGACAGCTTGCGCAGATCGGTTTCGGTGCGGCGGCGAATGGCGATTTCGGCGGAGAGGGCCTTGGTGCGATCCGCGACGCGTTCTTCCAGTTCGTCATAGGCTTCGATCAGTTCAATTTCGGCCTGTTTGCGATGGGTGATGTCCGAGAAAACCGATACATATTGGCTGACCTTGCCCCGCTCATCGTGAATGACATTGATCGTTAAGTGTTTGACGTAAATCTCGCCGTCTTTGCGTTTATCCCAGATTTCGCCTGCCCAGTGCCCGGTTTCAATGAGCGAGCCCCACATCTCGGCATAGAAGGTCCGATCATGGCGGCCGGAGGCAAAAATCTTAGGATCCTTGCCCTGCAATTCATCAAGGCTATACCCGGTGATCGTCGTCGTGGCCGGGTTGATGGAGACGATCTTGTTGTCGCCATCGGTGACGACAACCGCTTGGTCCATCGCTTCGTAAACACGCGTGGCTTGCGCTAGGCGGTTTTCTTGGGCGACCTTTTCTTCGATGTCTTCGACAAAAACGACCATCATGCCGCCCTGGGCCTTTGAAACCGTGACGACGATTTCCACCGGCCAGACCGAGCCGTCTTTGCGGCGGTGCGCGCTGCGGAAACGATCATAGCCGGTGCGCATCAATTTTTCGATGCGGGCTGCCGTTTCCTCCGGCCTTTCTATGGCCTCAATGTCAGGAATGCGCATGTTCAGCAGCTCGGCGCGGCTATAGCCCGATTGTTGGATATAAGCGTCGTTAACTTCCAAAAATTGGCCTTGCATATCCACCACCCAAAAGCCCAAGGCCGGGGTGTTGATCGCGGCGTGGTAAATTTCATAGTTTTTCTTGAGATCGGCTTCCAGCGACTTGCGTTCAGAGATGTCGCGCACGATGGAAAAGATAAAATGTTGTCCATCGGCTTCAAACAGGCGGGAATTGAGTTCGACGGACAGGACCGTGCCGTCTTTGCGGTAAAGTGCGGTCTCAAACGTCGCTTCGCCGTCCCTTAATATCCAAGCGATCCGTTCCGGTACGCGGTCGGCATGTTCGGGCGTATCCAGCGATTTGACGGTTTTGCCGAGCAGTTCGTCTTTTCCATAACCGAGTCTGTTACAGAACGCCGGATTGCAATCAACGATGACACCCTGCATATCCACGATCAGCACGCCATCGGCCATCGCCGTGAACAAAACATCACGAAGTTCGCTCGTCGATTGCAATTTTAACGTCCCGGTTGGCAAATGAAGCGCCCCGCATTCAATGATCCATCCTGCATAAACTGTAGTGGATATGGAAGGTGCATACCACCGGAATTAACCAGTTGTGAACAAAGATTAATTTGAATAATTCGATCCTAGGGCCGGATCGCCGGACGGGTATGTCTGACATCCACGCCTTCGTTTTATATGCAATTTGGTCCTCATTTCCTCTTTTTTTACCCGCCCGCACCGCCCAAAGGCGCGGAAGTAAAAAAAAGTGACGAAACGAAACCACTTTTCTCTTTTGTTTTCAAAGAACTAATTTTTCAAACCGTACAAAACCAGGGGCATTTTTGCCACGTAAACCCCCTGTTTTTTGCACAAAATCGACGATATTTGACAACCGCGAAACACCCACAGACCCCTTAGGCGACACCCACTTAAGGGATTAGGAAAATATACCAAAATTTGCCCCAAAAAGCAAGTTCTTTCGTTGTTTCTTGTCAGCATGGATCATTTTTGGTACAGTGTGACATGTCCGATCAGATGAAACGCATCCAGGCGGTTTTCTTTCGATCCGAAATCGGCGCCGAGCCGGTTCGCGACTGGCTGAAGGCGCTGGACAAGGAGGATCGCTTCAAGATCGGCGTGGATATCAAAACGGTCGAGTACGGCTGGCCCATCGGAATGCCGACCTGCAAACTGATGGGAAACGGGTTGTTCGAGGTTCGAACCCACCTCGGCAACCGGATCGCCCGCATCCTGTTTTGCATCGATGGTGGCCGCATGGTGTTGCTGCACGGTTTCATCAAGAAGACGCAAAAAACATCGCCGTCCGATCTCGATCTGGCCCTGGAGCGCAAACGCAAGTTGGAGAAATTTTCATGAGCAAGGCCCGCAATCCGCATATCGGCACGGCATTGGACGATCTTCTGGAAGAGGATGGTATCCTGGCGGAAGCCCACGCCATGGCCATCAAGCGCACGCTCGCTTGGCAGGTCAGCCAAACCATGACCAAGGAAAACCTGAGCAAATCCGAAATGGCCCGGCGCATGAACACCAGCCGCGCCGCGCTCAACCGCCTGCTCGACCCCGACAATCCCTCGGTGACCTTGCTCACCATGGACCGGGTCGCCGCCGTGCTCGGCAAGCGGCTCAGGGTGGAATTGGTGGATAAGGTGGCGTGAGTTTGCTCGCTGCGAACAAGGACCGCGTCGGTTTGGCGCACGCCCCCAAGGTGGAGCTCTGTGGCGCTCGATGCGCCCATTAGACGGGTATGTACCGATATGCTCAAGTTCACACTCGATACAAATTGCTTGATCGATGTCGATGATGAAGATCGTCCCGCCGGACAATTCGTGAGGCAGCTATGCGATGCGGCAAGCGAAGGAAAAATTGATGTAGCGATGGTGGCATCGAGCGCATCGGAGAGGCAGCAGAACGACGAGTTCCTCGGAAATATGACCTTTTTTAAGGAGCGCATGGAGCGACTTGGCTTTGATCACCTTCAGCTTCTGCCGCCACTCTTGAGATATGGCATAGGCTTTTGGGATCATGGCTTGTGGGTTAACGATGAGTCTGAGGAGGCCCTCGAAACCTTGATCTACGCGGCAATGTTTCCAACCTCCCCGAAGGAATGGGCGGATTACGCTGCAGCAAAAAACGCCGATCCGAAGGACACAACGTCCAAAGCATATTTCCGTTGGCGTAACCAGATTCTCGACGCGCAAGCGTTTTGGGCGCACGAGCATCATGGTAGGGACGTGTTCGTGACGAGCGACAAGAGATTTAAATGTCTGATGGGCAGGCCCGACTTTCCCGACGCGATCATAGAAGAGCCCCACGAGGCGGTTTCCCGTATCTGAGTGGCGGTCATGCTGTCCGAATGCGGTGCGATATTGAAAAAGATGGGATTGATCAAAAACGCGCTTTCGGCGCGTTTTTGCCCCTCTGGGCGGCTAGGCCGCTTCGCGTCTGCGCCGTCGCGAAACGCGGTGCGTTTCGCCGAACAAGGGTTCGTTCACCGCTCACCCATTCGCCATGAACAAAGCCCCCTTAAGGGGGCTTTGTTCATGGCGGTGGGTCAGGGATTCGAACCCTGGATACGCTTTCACGCATGCCGGTTTTCAAGACCGGTGCATTCAACCACTCTGCCAACCCACCAAGGTTTAGACGGTTCAGGTTTTGCTTCAATAGCGCGGCTGGGCGGGCCTGTCCACCGTCCCTTATCGTTGTGGAGCGGGCATGAAAAAAGCCCGGCGCTTGGTGGGGCCGGGCTTTTGCCATCGCAGGGTTTTAACTAAAAGTTTTATAAGCCGATTTGAAGGCTTCTTTATCCGTGTCCGTTTCAAAATAGACCGCTACGGATTTTTGCCCGAGCGCCGTGGCGATCGCTTCGATTTCCACGTCCCATTCGCCTTTGCAGTTTTTCTCCAGCCAATCTTCAATTACCGAGATCGACGCAGAGGTCTTGAATTTGATGCCTGTGTGCAGGGCCATCGCTTCGCCTCCTAGTCAAGAGCATGTTTTGCCGATTTACAGGCCCGGCTTGGCTAATGCAATAGGACTAAATCCATTTATTTAAATGCGATAGCACTCTAGTCGGGACTAGGGCTTTGAGGTTAAAGTCTTTTCATGAGCAAGGTTACGAATCCAATTCCCGATTTATCCGTCGTCGGCGCATCCGCCGAGCGGTCCGGTCCTGTATCGGCGCAAACCCTGGTTTCCGGCTATGGCGAACCGGCGGTCATGCTCGACATGGATGGCGGGACCATCACCGTCAACCGGCATGCGCAGCGCATCGAACACCTGTTTGAAAGCGGCGTGAACGATGAATTGGCGCGGTTGGCCAATGTGGCGCGCAGCGGGGCCAAGGTGGTGACGGCGACGCTGTTGTTCACCGTCGATACCGGCCAAGTGGTCTTTCAGACCACCATTGTGCCCGAGGTCTTGGAGGGTCAGGTCTTATTTCTCTTTCACGATCAGACCATGGACCACAATTTGCGCGAAGCATTGATTGAATCGCGCCAGCGTTTTAAGGATCTGGTGGAGGTTTCCACCGATT